>NZ_JAQUVG010000015.1 GCF_028693495.1 Zoogloea sp.
CACGGGCCCCTGCCGGGCAGGGGGCGATGGTCGGTCAGGGATGCACGTGGACCCGGGGCTCGCCGGCCTGCATCTGTCCGACCACGGTGGCTTCGGTGAAGCCGCCCTGGTGGAAGATCGACAGCACGGCATCCACGGCGTCGGCAGAGCAGGCGACCAGAAGTCCGCCGCTGGTCTGGGCATCGGCCAGCAGGTTGCGCTGCCACGCCTCCACTCCCTCCTCGAAATGTACGGCGTTTCCGCAGCTTTGCAGGTTGCGGGTGATGGCACCCGGTCCGATCCCCTGGCGGGCAAAAGGTACGGCGGCGGGCATGACCGGGAGGCGGCCGGCCTGGAGGCTGGCACCCAGGCCGGCGCCCCGGCAGAGTTCCAGCAGGTGCCCGAGGAGGCCGAAGCCGGTTACGTCGGTCAGCGCATGAACGCCGGGCAGGGCGGCCAGGGCCGGTCCTGCCTTGTTGAGGCGGGTTGTTGTGGCCAGCATCTGGGCATACCCGTCGGCGTCCAGCAGCCCTTTCTTCATGGCCGAGCCCAGGATACCCACGCCCAGTGGCTTGCCGAGGATCAGTACGTCGCCGTCCCGGGCATCCCGGTTGCGCTTGATCACGTCCGGGTGGGCCAGGCCCAGGGCCACGAGGCCATAAATGGGCTCGGGTGAGTCGATGCTGTGGCCGCCAGCCACCGGGATGCCCGCCTCGGCACAGACCGCGGCACCGCCTGCGAGGATCCGTCCGATGGCGGACAGGGGCAGCTTGTCCACCGGCATGCCGACGATGGCCAGGGCCATGATCGGCGTCCCGCCCATGGCATACACGTCGGACAGGGCGTTGGTGGCCGCGATCCGCCCGAAGTCGTAGGGGTCATCCACGATGGGCATGAAGAAATCCGTGGTGGCGATCAGCGCCTGCTGGTCGTTGAGCTTCCAGACGGCGGCATCGTCGGCGGTCTCCGTGCCCACCAGCAGGTTGGCGAAGGGTTGGGCTGCGGGCATGTGGGCCAGCATCTCAGAGAGCACGGCGGGGGCGATTTTGCAGCCGCATCCGCCGCCGTGAGACAATTCGGTAAGTCGCAGGGGTGCTTCAGTCATCTTCTGTTTCCTGTTCATTCAAGGCTTTGGTCAATTGTCCTTCTCCCATCCTGCTCCCTTTTCCGTCGGTCTCGACCGGCTCGATCAGTTCGACGACATCATCGATGTGCGTTCCCCGTCGGAGTTTGCCGAAGATCATATCCCCGGGGCGATCAATTGCCCGGTGCTGGACGATGAGGAGCGGGCCCGGGTCGGGACCCTGTACAAGCAGGTCTCTCCTTTCGACGCCCGGAAGCTGGGGGCCGCGCTGGTATCGCGAAACATCGCACGACACATCGAGACGCATTTTGGCAGCAAGCCAAAGGGCTGGAAACCGTTGATTTACTGCTGGCGGGGTGGACAGCGCAGTGGGTCGATGACTCTGGTGCTGGGCCAGGTCGGCTGGGGTGCGCGACGCCTGGAGGGGGGGTACAAGGCCTTCCGGCAGCGGGTGCTCGACGACCTGGAACAGTTGCCCCAGGCCCTGGCGTTCCGGGTGCTGTGTGGCCCCACCGGCAGTGGCAAGACCGCGCTCCTGGATGTGCTGGCTGCAGAAGGGGGGCAGGTGCTGGACCTGGAGGCTCTGGCCTGCCATCGGGGGTCGGTACTGGGGGGCGCTGCGGAGCGTGCCCAGCCGGGGCAGAAAGCGTTTGAGACGGCCCTGTGGGAGGCATTGCGCACGCTGGATCCGGCCCGGCCGGTCTGGGTGGAGTCGGAGAGCCGGCGGATTGGTCGCCTCCACCTGCCGGGCGCGCTCTTCGGGCGGATGCGCGATGGGGCTTGCTGGCGTGTGGCTGCGCCCCTGGAGGCACGCGTGGACCATCTGCTGGAGCGTTATACAGATCTGATTGCTGATCCGGCGGCCTTTCAGCTCAAACTGACCCGCCTGATCGAGCAGCATGGCCGTGAACGGGTGGAGGGCTGGCACCTCCGGGTGGCCCGGGGTGAATGGCGCGAGCTGGCCCGCGAGTTGGTGACCCAGCACTATGATCCCGCTTACCGGCGGGGCGGAGATGGCTTGTACCGTGGGGTGGCCGCGGCCAGTGTGCTGACGCTGGCCTCCCTTGAGGCGCCCGAGCTGTTCAAGATCGCCCGGGCGCTGGTGCAGGGCTGATCAGGCCTCCAGCCGGGTACGGATCCCGGCCAGGGTGTCCGTGAGTTGATCCGCCAGGTCCAGGGCCGCATCGAAGGCTGCGGGGTCTTCTGCCCGGGCCAGCTGCTCTGCCTGTCTTGCGGCTTCCATCAGGACCAGGTCCATTACGTTGCCGGCGGAGCTCTTGAGACCATGGGCCAGTCGCGCAAGGTGGATGAGATCGCCATTTTCGACTCCGGCCCGGAGCTGCTCAGGCAGGCCGGATTGGCTGTCCGCAAAGAGCTGCAGCAATTTTCGGACAAACTCGGTTTTGCCGGGGTAGCGGGCTTCCAGTTCATTCCAGTGGATCATCGTTGGCGTTGCGCCTCCTGATGGCAGGTTAAAGGACTTCGGCGGCGTGGTCTGCCAGACGGGAGCGCTCGCCCCGCTGCAGGGTGATATGACCGGAATGGGGCCAGCCCTTGAAGCGATCCACCACATAGGTCAGGCCGGAAGAGCCTTCGGTCAGGTAAGGTGTGTCGATCTGGGCGATGTTGCCCAGGCAGACGACCTTGGTGCCGGGGCCGGCACGGGTGATCAGGGTCTTCATCTGCTTGGGCGTGAGGTTCTGGGCTTCATCGATGATCAGGAACTTGTTGATGAAGGTGCGCCCGCGCATGAAGTTGAGGGACTTGATCTTGATCCTGCTCCTGATCAGGTCGCGGGTGGCTGCCCGGCCCCACTCGCCCCCTTCGCCGGTGGTTCCGTTCAGGACATCAAGATTGTCCTCCAGGGCGCCCATCCACGGGGCCATCTTTTCTTCTTCTGTGCCGGGCAGGAAGCCGATGTCCTCTCCCACCGGCACGGTGACCCGGGTCATGATGATCTCGGAGTAGCGCTTGGTCTCCAGCACCTGGGTCAGGCTGGCAGCCAGGGTCAGCAGGGTCTTGCCGGTGCCGGCCTGGCCGAGCAGGGTGACGAAGTCGATCTCCGGGTTCATCAGCAGGTTGAGGGCGAAGTTCTGTTCCCGGTTGCGGGCGCTGATTCCCCACACATTGTTCTTGTGGTGGGAGTAGTCCACCAGGGTCTGAAGGGTGACCGACTTGCCGGATTTTTCCTGTACCCAGGCCTGCAGGGGCTGCTCGCCCTCCTGAAAGACGAATTCGTTGTTCAGCAGCTCGGCCGTGTCCGGCCCCTTGATCCGGTAGTAGGTATGGCCTTCCTGCTTCCAGGATTCCAGATCCTTGCCATTGGCTTCCCAGAAGGCAGCGTCAATTTCCCGGGTGCCGGTGTAGAGCAGGTCGGTGTCTTCCAGGACCTTGTCGTTGAAATAGTCCTGCGCAGCCAGACCCAGGGCACGCGCCTTGATGCGCATGTTGATGTCCTTGGTGACAAGGATGACCGGGCGCTTGCGCTCGAATTTCTCGAAGAGGTGCATCACGACTGCGAGGATCTGGTTGTCGCCCTTGGCCGTGGGGAGGGCTGCAGGCAGCTGGATGTTGATCGCCTCGGTCTGCAGGAACAGGCGGCCGCTGGCCAGGCCGGAGGAGGGCCCCAGCAGGTCGATCCCTTCGTCGATGCCGTCGGGGCAGCTGTCGACAATTTCGTCGAGGGTCCGGCTGGCCTGGCGGGCGTTGCGGGCGACTTCCGACATGCCCTTCTTGTTGGAGTCCAGCTCCTCCAGGGTCATCATCGGCACGAAGATGTCGTGCTCTTCGAAGCGATACAGGCTGGTCGGATCGTGCATCAGCACGTTGGTGTCGAGAACGAACAGCTTGGTGGTGATTTTCCGGGGCTTTGCGGGGCGTCGGGTGGCCATGGTCGTCGGTCTCTGCTGTCGTGGTGGGGGCGCTGGGAGGGGGCTGTCGGCGGGTCAGAGGGTCTTCACGTACTCCAGCACTTCCTGGGCGTGGCCGGGTACCTTGACCCCGCGCCATTCCCGACGGAGCACGCCGCCGGCGTCGATGACGAAGGTGCTGCGCTCAATCCCCCGAACCTGCTTGCCGTACATGTTCTTCAGCTTCATCACGCCGAACAGGGTGCAGGCGAGCTCATCCGGATCTGAAATCAGGTCGAAGGGCAGGGACTGCTTGAGGCGGAAGTTGTCGTGAGACTTGATGCCATCCCGGGAGATCCCCAGCACGATGGTTCCTGAGGCCAGGAATTCGGGGTAAATGTCGCGGAACTGCTGGCTCTCGGTGATGCAGCCGGGTGTGCTGTCCTTGGGGTAGAAGTACAGAACCACCTTCTGGCCTTGCAGGGCCGAGAGGGTGAGGGTCTGGCCGCCGGTGGCCGGCAGACTGAAGTCGGGTGCGGCTTGGTCGATCATGCTCTCTCCGAAACGAGGGGTTTCGGGCATCAGCCTAATCCCAAGCCGCCGGGCTGGCAATCCGGACTATGTGAAGAATGGCTGGAAAGCCGCGCCAGTCCATGAAGAAGGGGGGCTGAACAGGTCAGGTCGGGTCGAAAAGCAAGGCGGCAGCCACATTGCGATGCTCCGCGACCAGAATGTTGTAGGTCCGGCAGGCAGAGCCCAGGTCCATGACTTCCAGGCCGATACCGGCGTTCATCAGGGATTTCACGAGCTGCGGCTGGGGAAAGCGCTGGCGGCGGCCGGTGCCCAGAATCACGATTTCGCAGCCCAGGCCGGCCAGGCGTTCGAAGGCGCTTTCGTCCAGGGTGTCGAAGCCTCCCTGGTGCCATTCGAGATCCAGGCGCTCGGGCATCACGACGATGGGCCGTTCATGCCGGTCCTGGCCGATCATCACGTGGGTGGCGTCGTAGCGGGCAATGGTGTGATACCGGTCGTTCTTGTCGAGGTGGAGTTTCATCGTGGGGCTCTCGGAGGGGGCAGGTCTGTCGGGCCCCGGGAGGGCGATTTGCCCGGCCCGGAAGGCTTGGGTACTATTATAGCTTTGCGTCGTTGTCTGCCCACGCGGGAACTTCCCTCGCGAGGCTGGGCATACGGGGCCACTTCATGAGCCGCCACGCCAAATCACGCAAGGCTTCGCAAAAGCCGGCGCCCACCAGCCAGGAAACGGAAAGTACCGTGCAACCCATTCGCAAGTCCGACAAGCTCGCCAACGTCTGTTACGACATCCGTGGCCCCGTGCTGCAAAAGGCGAAGCAGATGGAGGACGAGGGCCACAAGATCATCAAGCTGAACATCGGCAACCTGGCCGCGTTCGGTTTCGACTCGCCTGAAGAAATCCAGCTCGACATGATCCGCAACCTGCCCAACGCGGCCGGTTACTCGGACTCCAAAGGCATCTTCGCGGCCCGCAAGGCGATCATGCACTACACCCAGCAGAAACACATCAAGGGTGTCACGCTGGAGGACATCTATGTGGGCAATGGCGTGTCCGAGCTGATCGTGATGGCCATGAACGCGCTGCTCAACACCGGCGACGAGGTGCTGGTGCCGGCGCCCGATTACCCCCTGTGGACGGCCGCCGTGAGCCTGTCCGGCGGCACCCCGCGGCATTACATCTGCGACGAGGCCAATGAATGGTTGCCGGATCTGGACGACATCCGCGCCAAGATCACCCCGCGTACCCGCGCCATCGTCCTGATCAACCCTAACAACCCCACCGGTGCCGTCTACCCGGACGAGATCCTGACAGCCATCGTGGCCATCGCCCGGGAGCACGGATTGATCATCTATGCCGATGAAGTCTATGACAAGGTGCTTTACGACGGGGTGAAGCATACCTCGGTGGCGTCCCTCTCCGAGGATGTGCTCACCGTCACCTTCAATGGTCTGTCCAAGAACTACCGTTCCTGCGGCTATCGGGCGGGCTGGATGGTGGTGTCCGGTGACAAGCGTCCGGCGGCGGATTACATCGAAGGGCTCAACATGCTGGCGTCGATGCGCCTGTGCGCCAACGTGCCCGGGCAGTATGCAATCCAGACCGCCCTGGGCGGTTACCAGAGCATTGACGACCTGGTGGCGCCCGGCGGCCGGATGCGCCGTCAGCGTGACCTGGCCCACGAGCTGATCACCGCGATCCCCGGCGTGACCTGCGTGAAGCCCAAGGCCACCCTGTACATGTTTCCGCGTCTTGATCCCAAGATCTACCCGATCAAGGATGATCAGCAGTTCATCGCCGAGCTCCTTGAGGAGGAGCGGGTGCTGCTGGTGCAGGGCACCGGTTTCAACTGGCCTGACCCGGATCACTTCCGGCTGGTCTTCCTGCCCCACGAGGACGACCTGCGCGTCGCCATCGGGCGGGTCGCCCGCTTCCTGGAAAACTATCGCAAGCGTCATGGGCAGTGAGGGGACAGGAGTGAGGTGGAGGAGTACGCTCCCGCCCGCTCCGCCCCCTCGCGCTTACTCCTAACCCCTTACTCCTTACTCCTACCCGAACAATGAAACCCATCAATGTTGGCCTCCTGGGCATCGGCACCGTCGGCGGTGGCACCTTTACCGTTCTCAAGCGTAACGAAGAAGAAATCACCCGCCGCGCCGGCCGGCCGATCCGCATCACTGCGGTGGCCGACAAGAACCTGGAGCTGGCGAAGAGCGTGGCTGGCAGCGGGGTGCGCCTCACCGATGACGCCTTCTCGGTGGTGACCGACCCCGAGATCGATATCGTGGTCGAACTGATCGGCGGCTACGGCATCGCCAAGGAACTGGTCCTGAAGGCCATCGAGAACGGCAAGCACGTGGTCACCGCCAACAAGGCGCTGCTCGCCGTGCATGGCAACGAGATCTTCGCCGCGGCCCAGAAGAAGGGCGTGATGGTGGCCTTCGAGGCCGCCGTCGCCGGTGGCATCCCCATCATCAAGGCCCTGCGCGAAGGCCTGTCGGCCAACCGCATCCAGTGGCTCGCCGGCATCATCAACGGCACCACCAACTTCATTCTGTCCGAGATGCGCGACAAGGGCCTGCCCTTTGCCGAAGTGCTCAAGGAAGCCCAGCGCCTGGGCTATGCCGAAGCCGACCCGACCTTCGACATCGAAGGCGTGGATGCCGCCCACAAGGCTACCCTGATGGCCTCCATCGCCTTCGGTGTGCCGGTCCAGTTCGACAAGGCCTACGTGGAAGGCATCACCAAGCTTGAGGCTGCCGACATCAAGTACGCCGAGCAGCTCGGCTACCGCATCAAGCTGCTGGGCATCGCCCGTCGCCGTCCGCAAGGCATCGAGCTGCGCGTACACCCCACCCTGATCCCCGAGAAGCGCCTGATCGCCAACGTGGAAGGCGCCATGAATGCGGTACTGGTGCAGGGCGACGCCGTCGGCGCCACCCTGTACTACGGCAAGGGCGCCGGTGCCGAACCGACCGCCTCTGCGGTGATCGCCGACCTGGTGGACGTGACCCGCCTGCACACTGCTGATCCCGAGCACCGGGTGCCGCATCTGGCCTTCCAGCCGGATCAGATCACCGACGTGCCGGTCCTGCCGATCGAAGAGGTGGAGACCAGCTATTATCTGCGCCTTCGCGTGGTCGATCGCCCCGGGGTGCTGGCGGACATCACCCGCATCCTGGCCGATCAGTCCATCTCCATTGATGCCATGCTTCAGCGGGAGCCGGAGGAGGGTGAGTCCCAGACCGATATCATCATCCTGACCCACCTGACCATCGAGGGCAACGTGGATACCGCCATTGCCAAGATCGAGAGTCTCGATTCAGTGACTGGTCAGGTCACCCGTCTGCGCCTCGAGAACCTGTAATCCGCGGGTTCAGCGACTGTGATGAAAGCCGCCTGCGGGCGGCTTTCATGTGGGTGCGTCACTGGGCCCCGGGGCGCTTCACATCTTCAGGTTGAGTGACAGGTATCCCGAGCGCCCCGCAGCGGGGGAGAACATCGGCTGATCGTTGCCGCCCCAGAAGAAGTTGTCGTACCAGACGTATTCGTACTTCTCGTCCGTCAGGTTCCTGATTTGCAGATCAACGCTGGTTGTGGGTGTCAGGGTGTAGCGAACGCTGGCGTCCAGTACCATGAAGCCGCCGTACTTGCCTTTGGCATTCAGCTCATCAATGTAATAGTCGCCCTGGGCCCGGCCCTGCAGCCCGAGTCGCCAGTCGGCATCGACCCGATATTCGGCGCCCACGTTGGTGATGAAGCGAGGCGTCGAAAAAACTTCCTTGCCGGCGAGGGAGAGACCGCCCGAGGTGTAGGCGCGGACGACTCTGGCTTCCTGCAGGGCGTGGGAGAGCCAGACCGTCCACTGTTCGTTCAGACGGCCGGTGACCTGCAGATCAATGCCCTTTCTCCGGGTTTCTCCCAGGCCGACAGTGGTGCCCGTGCTCGGCATGTTGGCCACTTCGTCAGTCGCATCCTGTTGCCAGAGGGCAAGCCGGGCCTCCGTGCCAGGCGCAGGACTCACCTTGATCCCGATTTCCTTGCCGGTATTGATCGAGGGCCGGTAGGCCGCCTGCCCTCCGGTCAGATAGGCCGGCTCGCGGGAGCCCGTCAGGACCTGAAAGGTTTTCCCCCAGTTGGCATATAGATGGGCACCAGGGCTAATGGCGTACACCATGCTCAGCTTGGGCTGGTTGATCCAGCCGGAGTCCTGCAGTGGAGCGGAAACACCGGTTGTGTTGAGCCGGGTATTGCCGGAGAAGCGGTCCGCCCGGAAGGCTGGAATGATCTTCAGGCCATCGAGCGGTTTGATGATTGCCTGGATGTAGGCTCCGGCGTTGTTGAAAGTGTGCTGATCGTCGTTCTGGACCCTGGCCGGAGGGGCCGAGAAGTCGGTTGGGTCGCCATATGCGTAGCGGTAACGGCGGTATTCGTTGTCCTGACGTTCGAGATTGATGCCCCCGTCGAGGGTCAGCGCCTTGCCGGCCCGCCAGGTCAGCGTGCTCAGCAGTCCGCTCTGGGTCTCATCCCACTGGCGGCGCTGGCGCGGTGCATTGCCAGCGGCGTAACGGGTGAACGTGATTCGCCGGTCTTCAATGTAGCGGTTGTAATACAGCTTGTTGCTGAGCATCAGATTGGGATGGATCTGCCAGTCGAGGTCCGCGCTGATCTGCTGCATGTCTCGGTCGCCGCCGTCGTTGGCGTTTTTGGAGGGAGACTGGCGTCTGCCTGCAGCCAGTTCCGCCGCGCTCAGATAACCAGGTTCTTCCGCTGCATGTTCGTAGAGCCGGGCGGTCAGCCCGAGCCGGATGCGGTTGTCGTCGCTGGTGTAAAACCACTTGCCACCCAGCGCGTATTTTTCGGAGCGGGCATGATCCCGGAAGCCCTCCGAATCCTGCTTGGCCACGAAATAATTCTGCGCGAAGCCGTTCGATTCGCGTCCCACCGCGAACTGCACCTCACGGGTGTTGTAGCTGCCGTAGCTCAGCCGCCCATCCGTGTAATTGCCGCCCTGGCGGGTGCCGATGTTGATGTTTCCGCCGATATTGTGGAGGCCGTAGCGCGGGTCGTTGGTGCCGCGGACGACTTCGATGTACTCGATCTCCAGCGGGAAGATCATGTCGATGAAGCGCTGGTTGCCGCTGTTGACGTTGCTGGGAATGCCGTCGATCAGCACCTTGATGCCGTTGATGTAGCCCTCGCCGTTGAAGGCCCGAAAGGTCGCCTTGCCGGACTCCGTTCCCATCCGTGTTTCGGTGAGCTGGATGCCGGGCATCTGGCCCAGGAGCTCCCAGCTGTGGGTCACGTTTTTGTCGGCCACCTTGTCGCCCCCGAGGATGTCCACCGACGTGAGGAGGGTGTGGATCGGCAGGGGGCCGGGGGCTGCGCTGACAGTGACGGCGCCCAGGGTGAGGGTGGCCTCTCCGGACTCTGCACCTTGAGTGCTGGAGGCGAAGAGAGCGGATAGGGTGAGCGGCAGTACTTTGAGTCTCATCGTTTCTACTCGGGATTACGCAATGAAATGACTGGAGGTCGGGTTCAGAAGTAGCTGAGCCACCTGGCGGAAGAGCTGTGCCTGATCCGGGCGAACCACCGGCACGGCCAGTACATGGCCAGCATGACCGGCACGGACAGGGCCCAGATCTGCCAGGCATCGGTCAAGCCGTAGCGGTTGCCCTGGTTGGGCCCAAAGACTGCACTCAACAGCAGATAAAGCAGGTGTAGTGCGTACAGGTGGGTGATGTAGAAGAACATCGGCACGCTGCCGATCCCGGCCAGCCTCCGCCACGGGCGCCCGCGCTCCAGCCAGGCGAGCATCAGGAGCCCAGTGCCGAGGGTGAGCAGGCTGAACTGGAGGGAGGGTGGGTACTTGGTGAGGTTGAAGAAGGACATCACCGTCTGCACGGTGGTGCCGCCCGCAAGCCACGGGTGGTCGCCGTAGGTGTTCAGGACGCGCAGCACGGCGAAGCCCGTCAGCAATGCGCAGCCGACTGTGGTCAGGCGGCGTTGCCTGGCCTGCGGATCCATCCCAGAGGCATACCAGGGGCCGAGGGCGTAACCCAGCAGGATGATGCCGATCCAGGGGAGCAGGGGGTAAGAGCTGCGGGCCTGGATGCCGAAGCCGACGTCGATGACGCTCCGGTCATGCAGGATGGCCCAGGGGATGAACCCCGCCGCGTCCTGGGCAAAGCGGATGCCGTCGAGCGCGTTGTGACCGCAGAGGATCAGGCTGGCGAGTGCGACCTGCAGCGTGCGCGGCAGCCAGAGCAGGGCCGCGAGGGCCAGCATCGACAGGCCGATGGCCCAGATCACCTGCAGGTAGAACATCTTCGGCGGGTAGGCGAAGCTCCACGCATAGGTGACCACGCTGAGCTCGAGGGCGATCAGCAGCAGGCCCCGCTTGGCCAGGTAGGTGGCCGCCTCCCCACGCGTCCGCCCGTACTTGCTGCCGTGGAGCCAGGCACCGAGTCCGGTCAGCAGGACGAACACCGGCGCGCAGAAGTGGCTGCTGAGACGGGTGAAGAACAGTGCCGGCGGCGTCGAGCTGATCAGCATCGGGTCGGACACCTGCTGGTGCAGGTAGAAGAACTCCCGCACGTGATCGACCAGCATCAGGAGCATCACCAGTCCGCGCAGCATGTCGATGCTGGCGAGACGTTCGTTGAGGGGAGGGGGCATGGCAGAATGGGGAGGGAGCCCAGGTTGGGCTGGAGTTGAGATTTCGCCGAGGCTGCGTTGATGCCGGGCGGCAAACTTGTCGCCAGGTCGAGGGGGTTAGTCCGTTACTTAATTGCAATGTTATATTATTGCGTTTGTGTGTTCCAAGCCCCCGCGTCTAAAATTGGTGCATGAATTCCACTGCCACCCCCTTCAGCGCTGCCTGCAACGCGTTCCTTGATCTTGCCCGCGCGGGCTGCAAGGCCCGCGGTGCGCAGCTCACGCCCATTCGGCGTGATGTGCTCGGCCTGCTCCACAACGCCGAGAACGGGCTCAAGGCCTACGATCTGCTTGCCAGGATCAAGGCACTACGTGCCAACGCCACGCCGCCGACGGTTTATCGGGCACTGGATTTCCTCGTCGAACAGGGGCTGGTGCACAAGATCGAGCGCCTCAACCAGTTCGTCGTCTGCCGGCATGGGGCGCACACCTTTCCGGGGCTGTTCATGGTCTGCCGGCGCTGTGGCAAGGTCAGCGAGCTCCACGATCCCGACCTGATGGGCGAGCTGGCCAGGCGTGCGCAGGCGGCCGGTTACCAGCTCGACTGCCAGGAGGTGGAGATCGCATCGATCTGCCCGGATTGCCTGCATGCATCGCCAGCCCAGGGGTTTGAACAGATGCTCACAGGGGGCGCTTAGGCCTGGCGCTATCCTTCGAAAGATCTCCAAATCCGATCCAGGTCAAGGAAAGTGGGGCACGCGGGCGGCACACTGACGATACCCGACCAATTCAGTCGGTTTTTATCGACCCTCAGGAGCTCGTCAGCATGCAAACCATCCACGTCTGCAACCACACCACCCCGGAAGCCATCTACCCGTTCGACGCCCGTGGCATCGCCAAGCGTTTCCGCCATGCCGCGATCTTCGGCGCGTTGGATGCCCTGATGCCGGGAGAGACGATGCGCTTTTGCAATGACCACGATCCACTGCCGCTCCTGGGTCAGCTCCAGCAGCGCTACGGCGAGAAGGTGACGATCACCTATCAGCAGCGCGAGCCGGGCGCCATCGTCATCGACTTCGCCCGGGTGGGTTGAGCGCGGTTGCGCGGGGGAGGGTGCCCGGCCCTCCCTTCAGGCTTCCACACCACCTCGCACATGCCCGAGGGCTTCGTGGTGGAACAGCACCGCCGTGAGCCCCGCCGCGCCGAGCATGCCGACGAGGCGCCCGCTCTCATCCACCACCGGCAGCGCGGTCTGCTCACCCTGGCCCAGCACCTGGGCGGCGACGGCGATGCTGTCGTCGCTGCGGGCCAGCCGCAGGCCGTGCTGCGGCGTCAGCATGATCTGGCCGACCACCTCCGGCTTGTCCGAATGGCTGCCCGGCCTCGGGCGCAGCAGGCGGCGGACGCGCTCGCCGACCCGCGGGCCCTTGCCGGCCTCCACATGACGCAGGAAGTCTTCGAGGCTCAACAGTCCGATCACCCGCCCGCCGCGGTCCACCACCGGCAGCGCCTGGCGGGCGTGGCGGCGCATCAGGTCCCAGGCTGCGTTGAGGTCGGTGGCGAACGTGAGGCTCGGCTGCGCCGTTTCCATCACCTCACCGCAGCTCAGCAGCACGTGGCGCCGGAAGGCGTGGTGGGCGGCGCGCCGGAACAGTTGCGACAGGTCGTCGGCGCTGACGTCCAGGTAGGCGTCGATCTCGGCGAGGGCGGCGGCCAGGTCGGGCTCCTGCACGCCTACCGGGCTCTGTCGCGCCCGCTGCGGCGTGGCGGCCGGCGGCGAGCACAGGGGGTAGCGCCGCCCGGGGATCAGATTGTTCACCGTCGTGGCGGCGATCAGGATTGCGGCGATGTTCCACGCCACGGCCGCCAGGCTGGTACCCGGCGCCAGGCCCTGGCCGGCAGCGATGGCCATCACCAGCGCCATCGCACCGCCGGGCGGGTGGATGCAGCGCAGCCAGCCCATGATCCAGATCGACACCGCCACCGCCAGGGCCGGCGTGAGCCAGCCGCTGGGCAACCCGCTGCCGCAGGCCAGCCCCGCCAGCGCCGGCAGCATCAGGCCGCCGATCACCGACCAGGGCTGGGCGAGGGGGCTGTGGGGCAGGGTGAACAGGATCACCGAGGTGGCGCCCAGCGGGGCGAGCAGGCGGTGTGCGTCCGGCGCGACCGGCGCGACGAAGAGCACCCCTTCGAAGATCAAAACGCCCAGCAGCGCCGCCACCGCACTGCGCCAGCGCTCGGCAGGCGAGAGCGGTGCCGCATCGGCAAACAGGTAGCGCCGGGCAAAACGGGTCAGAATGTCCATGGCCCGACTGTAGCCTGCCGGCCATGCCCGCTTCCTTGACCCCGGAAAAGCCGGCCCCAAAATCCCTGTCCTTCATATACCCATGATCCTGATCTATCTCGGCTGCTCCGCGATCGCCGCCTTTGCCCTGGCGATTGCCCTCGGCTTCGCGGAGGCCCCACCGGCCGCCGTCGCCCACGCGGCTTTCGCCATCGGCGCGATGCCGCTGATCTTTGCGGCGATGAGCCACTTCGTGCCGGTGCTTACCCGTAGCGGTGGCGCCGAGCCGGCTGTCCACCGCCTGCCCCTCGTGCTGCAGGCGGCCGGCGTGGCGGTGGTGGCGGTGCTCGCTGGCTGGGCGCCGGGCTGGGCCTTGCATGGCGCGCTGGTGGCCGGGCTGGGGGCGATGGGAGTCTTTCTGGCCTGGGCCGTCAGACGCGGGCGGGCCAGCCTCGGCAAGCCGCACCCGGGCCTCGCCTGGTATCTGGCGGCGCTGGGCTGTCTGGCGCTGGCGCTGGTGGCGATTTTTGTGGGCTTGCTGTGGCCGGCGGCCTATGGCGCGCTACGCCGCGTCCATCTGCATCTCAACACCCTCGGTTTCATCGGTCTCACCGCCATCGGCACCCTGCACGTGCTGATGCCGACCGTGCTCGGCAAGCCCGACCCCCAGGCCGCGCTGCGCCTGCGCCGCCAACTGCCCTGGGCGCTGGCCGGCGTCGCGTGTACTGCGCTGGCGGGGGTCCTGCCGTGGCTCAGCGTGCCGGCCGCGCTCATCATCGGCGGGGTGCTCGTCCATACCCTGTGGGGCTGGTGGCGCACCTGGGGGGCTGCGCTTTTGTTGGGCGACGGGGCGGCGGCATCCCTCTTCGGCGCCGGGCTGGGCCTGCTGACGGTAGTGCTGGCGGGCGGTGCCCACGGCCTGGGCTGGCTGCCGGGCCGGCCGGCGGTGGGCGGCTTCTTCGTACTCTTCCTGCTGCCCCTGGTCAGCGGGGCGCTGGCGCAGCTGCTGCCGGTGTGGCGTTTCCCCGGGCCGATGAGCCCGGCACGGGCGGCGATGCGGGCCCGGCTGGTGCGCTTGGGGGTGCTCCGGGCGGCGCTCTTCCTGGCGGGCGGGGGGTTGATGCTGGCCGGTTTCGAGGCCGCGGTGGCGCTGCCTGCGGCGGGGGTGCTGCTGTTCGCTGCGGCGCTGGGGGGGGCCCTCACCGCCGGGGGGGCAGGGCGGGCCTGAAGGGGGCGGGCTGTGCTATCTTCCGGGGTTTTCGTTTTCCACTCGGCGACAACCATGCGCTATATCTCCACCCGCGGCCAGTCTGCCCCCCAATCCTTCTGTGACATCCTGCTCGGTGGCCTGGCGCCCGATGGCGGCCTCTACCTGCCGGAGAGCTATCCGCAGGTCAGCCGCGCCGACCTTGATGCCTGGCGCAAGCTCTCGTATGCCGAACTGGCCTTCGCGATCCTGTCGCGCTTCATCGACGACATCCCCGCCGCCGACCTCAAGGCCATCTGCGACAAGACCTACACTGCCGATGTTTACGGCTACGTACGCGACGGCGCCAAGGCGTCGGACATCACCCCGGTGCACTGGCTGGAGCCGGGCAAGCTCGGCCTCCTCGAGCTGTCCAATGGCCCGACCCTGGCCTTCAAGGACATGGCCATGCAGCTGCTGGGCAACCTGTTCGAGTACGTCCTCGACAAGCGCGGCGAAGAGATCAACATCCTCGGTGCCACCTCCGGCGACACCGGCTCGGCGGCGGAGTACGCCATGCGCGGCAAGCACGGCGTGCGGGTCTTCATGCTGTCGCCCCACGGCCGGATGAGCGCCTTCCAGCGCGCCCAGATGTATTCCCTGCAGGACGACAACATCTACAACATCGCCGTGCGCGGCATGTTCGACGACGCCCAGGACGTGGTGAAGGCGGTTTCCAACGACCACGCCTACAAGGCAAAGTACAAGATCGGCGCCGTCAATTCCATCAACTGGGGCCGCGTGGCCGCCCAGGTGGTGTACTACTTCAAGGGCTACTTTGCGGGCACCGGGAGCAACGACGAGCAGCTGGACTTCGTGGTGCCGTCGGGCAACTTCGGCAACATCTGCGCTGGTCACATCGCCCGCCAGATGGGCCTGCCGGTGGGCCGCCTGATCCTCGCCACCAACGAGAACGATGTGCTGGATGAGTTTTTCCGCACCGGCGTGTATCGCCCCCGCAACACCGCCGAGACCCACGCCACCTCCAGCCCGTCCATGGACATCTCCAAGGCCTCCAACTTCGAGCGCTTCGTGTTCGACCTGGTGGGCCGCGATGGCACCAAGGTGCGCGAGCTGTGGAGCAAGGTGGACGCGGGCGGGGCCTTCGATCTGTCCGGCTCTGCCGAATTCGCAGGCATCGGCCAGTATGGCTTCACCTCCGGCAGCAGCAACCACGCGGATCGTCTGGCCACCATCCGGCGGGCAGACAAGGACTACGCCACCGTGGTGGACACCCACACTGCTGACGGTCTGAAGGTGGCCCTGGAGCTGCGCGATCCGGCCGTGCCGACCCTGGTGCTGGAGACCGCCCAGCCGGCCAAGTTCGAGGAGACCATCGTCGAGGCCCTGGGCCGCAAGCCGGCGCGGCCGGCCGGCCTGGAAAACATCGAGGCCTTGCCCCAGCGGGTTGAGGTGATGGACGTGGATGCGGAGGCGATCAAGGCCCTCATCGCCCGTGTGGTAGATGCCGGCTGAGCAGACTGAGCAGACTTTCGCGCGCTTCCCGTAAAAAAATGGCCCCGTGCGCGGGGCCATTTTGCTGCAGGCGTGGCCCTGAAGGTTTACCAGGTGTAGCGGGCGCTGACGCCGGCCATCCAGTTCCGTCCCGGTGCCGGCTCGTAGTAACGGCCATTGGTGTCGCCCACCACCACCGAGCCCAGGTAGTCCCGGTCGAAGAGGTTATCCAGTCGGGCAAACTCGGTGAAGCGCCAGGCGCCCATCTGCTGTTGGGCGGTCAGGCGCAGGTTGGCCACGAAGTAGGCGGGGGCGGCCCGTTGCAGGTTGGTGTCTTCCACGTACATCCGGCTGCGGTAGACGCCTTCCACCGTGGCGGTGACGGCCGGGGTGATCTTCCAGGCCAGGTCGCCGAAGACCGTGGTGCGGGGAATGCCTGGCATCAGCTTGCCGGCGGAGACCAGGGTGTTGGCATTGCCGGTGCGGAAGTCCTCATCGTAGATGGCCCGCAGGTGGGAAACCGCCAGGCGGCTGGTGAGGTTCTGGCGCCAGGCAGTGTCGAAGGAGGCTTCCACCCCTTGGCGCAGGGTCTTCCCGGCGTTCTTGTAGCTGGTGCGACCGCCGCTGGAGGCGTCCACCACCAGCTCGTCTTCCGTGGTGATCTGGAAGGCGGCCACATTCAGGCGGCTGCTGTGGCCGATGAAGGCCTTGGCACCCACCTCGTAGTGGGTGCTCCTGGAGGGGTTTAGCCCGAAGTTGAATGCACCGGCGGTGCCCGAGTAGAACATCTCGTTGAGGGTGGGGGTCTCGAAGCCCCGTCCGGCGCTGGCGTACAGGTTGACCGCCGGGTTGAGCTTGTAGACCACGCCCAGCACTGGCGTCGTCTTGCGATAGTCCCGGCGGCCGCTGTCGTCGCCATTTACCCCGACGATGTACTGGTCATCCACCTTGAATTTGACCTGGCTGTGGCGGACGCCGGCGGTGAAGGCCCAGGCGCCCCGGGCCCATTCGGCCTGCAGGTAGGGGTCGAGGCTCTCGACGCTGTCGGTTTCGTTGCGGCGCAGGCGTCCCTTGACGCCCAGGCGGCTGCCCACGAAGTTCTCATATCCCCGGCGCTGGTCGGTGCTGCTGTCCAGGTCCACGCCCACCGTGGTGGTCAGGCGGCCGCCGGCCAGGTCGTTTACGGCAATGTAGCGGGCGCCGAAGCCGTAGAAATTCCGGTCGAAGTCGATGATCCCGCCCGAGTGGCGGGGGTTGCCCTGGACGCTGGCCGGGATCGACTGGAACTGGATCACGCTGCGCTGTCCGCTGTAGGCGGAGAGCTGGATCAGATCCCGGCCCAGCTTGCGCTCGTAGGCCACGCCCGCCTGCAGATGATCGATGCTCTTGCGGGTGTTGTAGCTGAGGGCGGCGCTGTCCACGGCCCGGGGGTTGGCCTTGTAGCCTGCCCACGACAGGCCCAGGGGATCCTGGGTGTCATGCTGCCACATCCCGTTCATCACGAAGGTCAGCTTGCTGTCCTCATCGGGCTTGCCGGTGAGCTTGAGGAAGGCCTGGTCGCGGGTGGCCGCCGAGTGGTCCCGATAGCCGTTGGTGTCAAAGCGGGAGGCATTGAACACGTAGCCGAGGGCGCCGGCCGTGCCGCTGGCCCCCAGGTCGGCCTTGGTGGTGCCGTAGCTGCCAGCGGCAAAGCCGCCTTCCACGCTGGGGCGCTCGGAGGGTGCGCGGGTGAACAGCTGGATCACGCCGCCGGAGTGATTGCCGTACACCGCCGAATAGGGGCCCCGCAGGATTTCCATTCGCTCGGCCACGTCCAGGTTGAAGGTCGCGGCCTGTCCCTGGCCGTCCGGCATGCTGGCGGGGATGCCATCGGCGATCAGCTTCACGCCGCGGACACCAAAGGCGGAGCGGGCGCCGAAGCCGCGGGTGGAGATCTGCAGGTCCTGGGCGTAGTTCTGGCGGTTGTTGGCCACCACCCCCGGCACGGCGATGAGGGCTTCGGAGGCATTCACGCGGGGCTGGCCGGCGGTGATCTGCTCCCGCTCCAGCACGTCGATGGCGGCGGGCATGTCGAAGCTGGCGGCTTCGGCACGGCTGCCGGTGACGACCACCGGATTGAGGGTCAGGGGCGGGGCATCGGCAGCCCAGGTCAGCGGGGCGCTGCCCAGGAGGGCAAGGAAGGCTGCGTGCAGGGCGGTATCCAGGGGGTGTGGCGTAAAGCGGGGGGGCATGGATCCTGTCTCCAAATATTCTTGTCAAGGCCCGGAAGATGGCCGGAGTGCCCGGATTCTAGGGCCAGCGGGCCGACAAGCGCCTCAAGAAAATCATGATTTTGATCTGGTGGGCTACCTGTCCCGGGTCAAGGCCTCGAAGAGAGGGCCAGGCTAGCATGGACCTCCACACTGAACGACATTCCCTTTTCCGGACTCCAGATGAAGATCGCTTCCCATCCCCTCTGGCTCGTGGGCTTTCGCCCGTTCTTCCTGCTGGCCTGTCTGGCGGGTGTCGGTCTTCCCGTGGCCTGGGCCCTGATGTTCTCCGGTGCGCTGTCGGCGCCTCCCGGGAGGCTCTCTCCCACCCAATGGCACGCCCACGAGATGTTCTTCGGTTTCGGTTGGGCGGTGATGGGGGGCTTTCTGCTGACGGCCACCAAAAACTGGGTGTCCGTCCGGGGATATCACGGGAGCGCGCTGATGGCCCTGGTGCTGGCCTGGTGTTTTGAGCGGCTGGGCATGAGTTGGGGCGGCGGCTGGCCGGCTTATCTGTTCTGGCTGTCTGCGGTGAGCTTCAGCGCTGCCATCGTGGGCATGCTGCTGATCACCCTGCTGCGGCATCGGGATCAGGACAGCTTCCAGCGGGACAATGTTTTTTTCCTGGTCGCCTTGCCCGCCTTTCTGGTGGCCAAGATGCTGGTGCTGAGCCCGGTTCATTTTGAGGCGGGCGTCGCCATGACCCTCGGACTGTTCCGCCTGGCCTTCCTGGTGATGATGGAGCGGACCCTGAGCCAGTTCATGAAGGGCGTCTTCCAGGTGGACCTGCTGCGGGACTGGCGGCTGGATCTCCCGATCAAGGGGCTGGCCCTGGTGCTGGTACTTGTGGCCTGGCTGCCGGATGGCCTGGCCGCCGTGCTGTATGCGGCCCTTGCCACCCTCCTGCTGTTCCGCTTCCTGTTCTGGTCGCCCTTCCGGGCCTTCGGGCGTATCGAACTGGCAGTGATGTATCTGGGCTACCTGGCCCTTGTGTGTCAGCTCTTGCTGGAAGTCCTGGCGCGGGTGATGCCGGTTGCCTGGATGGGAAGTGTGTCGGTGCATGTGTTTGCCTTCGGCGTGATGGGGCTGGTGATCCCGCCCATGCTGGTGCGGATTTCCAAGGGCCACACCGGGCGCAAGGTGGTCTTCGATACGGGCGACAAGATGCTGATCTGGATCATGCTGTTGGCGTTTTTCGTGAGGATCGTGCTGCCCCAGTTATTTCCCGATGCCTACCCCCATTGGATTCATCTGGCTGCGGGGGGCTGGTCGCTGTGCTTCCTGATCCTTGGTGGGCGCATGCTGCCCCGGCTGATGGCACCACGGGTGGATGGCAAGGTCCATTAGCGACATGTTTGCCGGGATTGTCTTTTGCATATCCTGGATCAAGGTTGCCTGAACAAAGGAGGGGTAGGGTGGGTCACCGTCGGCTAAGTGCCTTCCTCCCGCTGGAGTCCCTCGTGAAATCCCCTCCTTTTTTTGATGATGTACCCGTCCTTCGGGTCCGGGACCCCCTAGCCGACTTGCTTGGTGCTGCTGAGGAGGGAGGAATCGAATACCGTTACCGGGATGCGGTCCGTCTGGCTGGGCATTCCTGCCCTACGGTTGCTGGCGCCTACCGCCTGACTGCTCTGGCGCTCCAGGCCCTTTATCCGCATGAGCTGCCGCAGCGTGGCGGCGTGGAAGCAAGTTTCCGGGATGGCCAGGCCGATGGCACGACAGGTGTGGTGGCCAGTGTGGTGAGCTTGCTGACAGGGGCTGCGGGCGAAGGTGGCTTTCAGGGGCTGGCGGGTCAGTTTGGCCGCCGGGGGCTGCTGACCTTTTCCGCCGATCAGCCCCTGGACCTTCGTTTCCGTCGTCGGGATTCAGGGCGGGCGGTGGATGCGATGGCGGATCTGCGCAGGGTTCCTGCCAGCCCGGAGGTGATGCCCCTGCTCAAGCTTTGTCTGGCCGGTGAGGCGGGCCCCGAGGAGCGGCTGCGGTTTCAGGCCCTGTGGCAGGATCGGGTGCGCCGCATCCTGCTCGAGCATGGGGACGATCCGGCAGTTTTCATAATCCGTCACGTCCATCCGCATGGGGAGGTTGCATGAGCCGAAAGCCCGTTGATCCGGCGGTCTACCTGACCGGTTACGCTTCTCCTCCTTGCTATGCCACGGATTTTCCAGGCCACTTTGGTGAGAAGACGCCACCAGTGACGCCGCCGGATGTATTGATTGACCTTCTGAATGCTCTGCTGGAGGCGGAGCGGGCTGGTGCGAAGGTCCTGGCGATCCTGCGGGACACCATCGATCCTCGCTTGCCGGTGTTTCCATTGCTGGCTCGGCTCCAGACCGACGAAGGCCGGAACGCGGTGATTCTCTACAAGACCATTCATCGCCTCGGTGGCGTGGCATCCCACGAGACGGGCGCTTTCGTCGCCAAGACCATCGCCATAGATGGGCTGCTTCCCCGCCTGGCCTTCATTAACAGGGGGCAGGCCTGGGTTGTACGCAAGATTGATGAGGCACTGGGGCTTGTCGAGGATGAGGCGACCCGGCAGATGCTCCAGGACATGCGCCAGAGCCACGAGGACAACATCGCCGCCTGCGCTGTTCTGCTCGGGCAGCTCGCAGGTGAGCGTCATGGCGCCCCTTGAGTCTCACCTTGAATGAATTGGTCCGGGCCGTCGGGGGCTGTTCAGAGTACCGCAATGCAGGAGGGAGGAGAGGCTTTATGACGGGCATGAAAAACCATCGACGGCGTCAAAATGCCTTGCTATTGTGTGGGTGCGCGGACTGCCTTCAGGGCCGCCTTACTTCATGGAGCGCGTCAAGTGGGTACTAAGCTTTATGTGGGCAATCTGCCCTATAGTGTGGACAAGGATCGTCTGGAACAGATTTTCGGCGAATTCGGCACCGTGGCTTCCGCCCAGGTGATCATGGATCGCGAGACCGGTCGCTCCAAGGGGTTCGGTTTTGTCGAAATGGGCTCCGACCAGGGTGCCCAGGACGCCATCGCAGCCCTTAACGGAAAATCCTTCGAAGGCCGTAGCATGACCGTCAACGAAGCGCGACCGCAGGAGCCCCGCAGTGGCTTTGGTGGCCCTCGACGGGGGCCGGGTGGTGGCTCTGGTGGCGGAGGACGTCGTGGCCCGGGTGGTGGGTCCGGCGGCGGTTTTGGGGGCGGCGGACGCTACTGACCATCCTGCCCGCGTGTCCGCGTGTCCGCGGTGACAGGTCGGACGCTTGCCAAGCTTGAATGAATCCTCATTTTCCTGCTGTTGCTGCGGGTGAATGAGGATTTCCCTTTTCCGGGAGCCGCTTTAGGCTGGTTGATGTACTTGACGCCCAGATTTCTCAGGCGTTTTCAAAGTGCTCGAGCATCAACTGGATGCTCGAGACGCCATTGTATTCATTCACGGACAAACGGAAGGCTGCGTGGATCGCCGGCCCTGCCGGGTCGGCCCGGTTGAACTGGATGGCGTCGATCCGGGTGTTGCCTTTTCTCAGTTGCAGCTTGAGGTGCTTGTCCTTCAGCACTCGCTGGTTTTCCACCTGGAACACGTCGTCGAAGATTGGCGCAGAGAAGCCCTGTCCCCAGATCTCCTGCTCCAGCAGGCGGGCGGTCGCCAGGTTGTACAGGCTGTCCTCCAGGGGGCCGTCGGTATCGAGCCGGCGGGTCAGGTCGGCAGGATCAATCAGGCTGCTCACTACTTCCTCGAACAGGGTCTGGAAGCGGGCTAACTGGTTTTCCTCAATGGTCAGGCCTGCTGCCATGGCGTGGCCGCCAAATTTCAGGATCAGTCGGGGATCGTGCTTGGTGACGAGATCCAGGGCATCCCTCAGGTGGAGCCCCGGAATTGAGCGGCCAGAGCCTTTGAGCTGCCCTTCGTCGCCGCGGGCAAAGACGATGGTCGGACGGTGGAATTTTTCCTTGATCCGCCCGGCCAGGATGCCGATCACGCCCTGATGCCAGCCAGGTTCGAACAGCACCAGGCTGGCTCGGGTACCGGGGTCGATGGTGTCCAGTTTGGCCAGTGCTTCTTCCCGCATGCCGGCTTCGATGGTCCGGCGTTCCCGGTTCAACTTGTCGAGTTCCTGGGCGATATTTAGTGCGCGTCCCATGTCATCCGTGATCAGGCACTCGATACCCAGGGACATGTCGGCCAGACGACCGGCTGCATTGAGACGGGGGCCGAGGGCGAAGCCCATGTCGAAGGTCGTGGCCCGGGCAGGATCCCGCCCGGCCGCGGCAAACAGGGCGCGTACCCCTGGCTGCATCCGGTCGGCGCGCATGCGCTGAAGTCCCTGGGCGACCAGGATGCGGTTGTTGTGATCGAGTTTGACTACGTCGGCCACCGTGCCCAGGGCGACCAGGTCGAGCAGTTCCGCCAGGTTCGGCTCTTTCTTGTCCTGAAAGGCGCCCCGGTTGCGCAGCTCTGCACGCAGGGCCAGCATGGTGTAGAACATCACCCCGACGCCGGCCAGGGCCTTGCTGGGGAAGGGGCATCCGGGCTGGTTGGGGTTCACGATCACGTCTGCGTCCGGCAGGGTTTCAGCCGGGAGGTGGTGGTCGGTGATCACGGTCGCCATGCCGTGCTCCCGGGCTGCGGCCACGCCTTCGATGCTGGCAATCCCGTTGTCCACGGTGATCAGCAGGTCCGGTTCACTGCGGGCGGCAAGCGCCACGATGGCGGGGGTCAGCCCGTAGCCGTACTCGAAGCGGTTCGGGACAAGGTAGCCCACGTCTGCCCCGAAGGCCCGCAGGGCGCGTACGCCGACTGCGCAGGCGGTGGCGCCGTCACAATCGTAGTCGGCGACGATGATCATGCGGGCACCTGCCTCGATGGCATCGGCCAGCAGCTCGGCTGCCTCCTGGACACCCTTGAGCTGGCCAGGGGGCATCAGGGCCTTGAGACCGTACTCCAGTTCGCCCTGGCTCTCGATCCCCCGGGCGGCGTAGAGCCGGGCCAGCAGCGGATGTGTGCCGGCCTCCAGAAGACGGGTTACGGAACGGCTGGGGATGGCGCGGGGAAGGATGCGGGTCATGACGGTGAGTCCAGAGAGGGAGCCGTGGCGAGCAGCGCATCCAGACCTTGTGGCTTGCGCCAGAATTTCCAGAGTCCACGCTGTCCGATCTCGAGCTCCAGCAGGTGTCGATCACCGGGGACGGTGATCCTTAGGTGCTTGAGTTGTCCGGCCTTCAGGGCCTGCAGGAGGGGGGCGAACCAGTCCTTCTCCAGTGTTTCCAGGGCTGCGGTCCAGGCGTCCGGGGTCATGTGCAGCAGTGGGCGGTGGAGGGTGTCCACCACGGCCAGGGTGGTCTCCGGTGACGGCTGGAAGTGTTCTGCCGTGCCCGAGGCAATCCCCGCGTGGCGCGCCAGCCCCCGGGGGTAGGGCGCGTTGGCCAGTATCCGCTGGACAGGTGGCCGGGTCCTCAGGTCGGTTTCTCCCGCGCCCCATAGCCAGATCCCGTTGATGCGGCGCTGTCCGTTGGCTTCGCGTGCTTCATTGATCGGGTGGTTGTACAGCCAGACCTCGATCTCGTTGGAGAGCCGGGCCCAGCGGGGGCAGTCATCGCCTTCCGGGAGAAAGAGCTGGACAGGGCGGCCGTTCACGTCGGCGATGGGGTGGAAGCGTGGCACTGGCGCCTCGGCGACCCGGAGGTACCAGCGGTCGGGCGCAGGGGCTTCGAACTGGCCGATGTCGCCAAAGGTCTCGTTGAGGCCCGCCATCAGGGTGTCGGCTTCGACGCGGGTGATGGCCAGACCGCTGGCGTCCGCCAGCAGCAGCTTGTCCCGGGCGAAGTGGAGATGCACCGGGTCACAGCACAGCCAGTGCCCCGGCGCATCCGTCCCGTCCATTTCCCCCAGGCGCCGGAGGCGCGCATGGGGAATCGGGCCATGCATCCCGAAGCGGCGCGTGAGCAGGGCTTCGAGGGTGCATTGTTCATCCCAGCGGTGACTGGCGAAGCCCAGCAAGGTGCCGAGAGCGGGCAGCCCTGACCGGCTTGCCGGGTGGGGGCCTGGGCCGGTCGGCCAGTTCAGCCCGGGGAGGATCAGCTCGAAATGCATGGTGTCGGGGATGGGGCTCAGGGGGGCCGGAAAGACAGGGGGTGAAGGATAAAAGAAAAAAGCCGGACCCGGGTCCGGCTTCATGGGAGCGGTGTGGTCTTACTTCCTTTTCTTGCGGGGTGCGGCACTCCTGGCGGATGCCGACGATTCGCTGCCCTGGACCCCCAGTTGGCCGCCGGTGCCGAGGCCGCCCTTCACTTCCTGAGCCTTGTAGTTTTTGACCGCCTTGACCACGTTGTTGTAGGCGTCAGTGAAGGCGGCAACAATGACCTTGCCCTCTGCGGTGTTGGTGTAGCCGCCCAGGCCTCCAGCCATGCCGCCTCCGAGAAGGGCGCCCATGCCTCCGAAGTCCATGTTGCGGGCGCTGCCTTCGGCGGCAGCCAGCTGCACGCTCGAGCGGTTGTCTATCAGGGTCAGCATGGTGCTGGCTTCCTTGACATTCACGCTGCCGATCACCGCACCCAGGACGCCACCGCCAATGCCGCCAAGGCCTCCGGTCATGCCGCCTGCGTTGTTGTTGCTGAAGGTGATGGAGGGGCTGATGGAGTAATCGGCGGCGGCCATCTGGCCTTTGCCGAAATTGGACTTGTTGCGCAGCTCACCGGATTGCTGCAGGGCCCGCTCCTGCATCAGGTTGTTCATGGCGCGACCCCGCTCCACCACGACGAAACAGTTGGACTGCTGGATCAGCAGCTTGAGCACGGGTACGGTGGAGCCCAGCTTCATCTGCCCGGTCAGGATTCCGTACCAGGGGGCGCTGGTGTCCTCGACCACGGCCATGGTGCCCAGAGGGGCTTCACACTTCTCCAGCTTGGAGTTGGCGTTCTGGGTGTTGGCCCCGCCAGCGGAGCCCGTGGCGGCCGTCTTGGCTTCCTCGGAGCCCATCTGCATGTTGGCACAGCCCGAAAGGGCGACGAGGGCGGCGAGCAGAGCAAGCTTGCCGGCCGGCTTGGAAAGGCCGTGACAGGTAGTCATTTTTTGGGTCTCCCTGGTGAAGTCAGCGGTGATGATCGGGTGTCGGTGCCGCGCATGCAGCCTGTAAACTCCCTCATTTTAGCCAGCTGTTGCAGGCTTATCGAGAGGTCTTTGGATCTTCCAGGATGACGAATGTCCCACGGTAGGCGCTGGAGCAGGCGATGCGGCGTTCTGCGCCGAGGTGCCGGGTCTCGCTGAACAGGCAGTTCCGGTCTACGTCCCCGAGCACCATCTCGATGACGAAAGGATGCAGGCTGGTGTGTTCGGCAGGAACGTACAGCGTCGTTCCCCGAGGTCGAAAGCCCGCCCGGTGCAGTTGGCGGGGGGCGTCGCTGAGCAGGACGAGGAGTCGGGAGGGGGCATTGTCGGGCAAGTCGATCAGCGCGCCGGGTGTTAGCTTGGCCTGGCCCGCCTGCTCCGGGTGCAGGAGCTGCACACCCTCCGGTGCCAGGCCCAGTACATACAGATGGCCGCGGCTTTCCCCCGGGAGGCTGAGTGCATGTCCGCCGTTTGCGCTGCGCTGCCATCGCACGCGTAGAGGGCGTCGGCTGTCACGCTGGGCGTGAAGCTTGTTCAGAAGTGCTTCCATTTCCCCGGGCGAGGCTGTGTGGCGCTGGGTCGGGGGGAGGGACGGGGCGGGCGCCAGTGCGCCGTTGCCGGCAACCTGAAGGGTGGCGGCAGAAGTCAGGCCGCGGGCGCAGGCGACCAGGTCGTGACCATCGGGGATGAGCGAAAAATTGTCCTGCGGCGGGGCTGTCAGGCATTGGTATATGGCCCGGGTGGCGTGTCCGTCGATCGGGCCGTCGAAGGCGGGTTGTCCAGGGTGAGTCGCCAGAATGAGTTGCAGATGGCTATTGGGGAACTGGCTGTCGAAATGATGGGTGGCGTGTGTACAGGCGAGTTTGCCTGGTGCGGGCAGGAAGCGCCTGCCGGGCAGGGCTCCGGTGGTGGGTCTCCGACCTGCGTCAATGAGTACGAACACTCCCTGACTGTGCTCCGCCAGGCTGTTCAGGTAGCGGGTCAGTTCCGAAGCGAACAGCGGTTCTCCAGCCCGGGTCATCAATGCTTCGCTGCAGGTGCGTCCGTCCTGGGCGAGGGTGCCGTTGCCGGAAAGGTGAATGAAGATTCTGTCGCCCTCACCGATCCGGGCCTCCAGCGCTGCGAAGGCTCCCCGTATTTCCTCGAGCGTGAGGCTTGAAGGATCAGGGAAATGGATGTTGCCATCGGGGACGCCCATTCGGCGCGCGATGCCTGCTGCTGGCTCCCTGTTCTCGCTCACGCCGTACAGCTCTGCCTGTTCTCTGCCCAGGGCGAGGTTCAGGATCAGTGCGTGGTTGCTGGCACGTCGGTGACCGTCGAAGGCGAGGTGGGCTGACGCGGGATCGGCCGGGCGGAGATCGGCACCGTGGGATGGCGGCACATCCAGAAGCTGGCGGGGGAGCCAGCCCTGTCTGAGGCCAAGTGTCTCCACCCGGGTCCATCCTCCCTGGGTCTCCAGGATGTGAACGGTGCTGCGTCGCGGCAAATCAAGCACGCTCCGTCCGGCTGCCGAGGGGCGCTCCCGGAGGGGGGCAGGATGAATCAGATAGGCTTCCGAGGCCAGGGATGGGGAGGGCGTCAGCATTATCCGGATCCCGAACAGGGCGAGCAGGAGCAGGGCAGGGAGGCGCATTGGCAGGCCGCACGGTGGAGAACGGGTCATTATGATCTGTGGGCGCAGCCAGATGCCGGAATTGTGAGCGTATGTTGTGGCGGGATACCCGGGGCGGGACAACTCCGGCACAATGCGGCCTCGCGCCGTTCAGGGCGTTTATGGTTGCCTGCTGATGTCCTATGAATTTCTTGTCGGCCTGCGCTACACCCGCTCCAAGCGGCGGGCGCAGGGTCGAAACCGCTTCATTTCCTTTATCTCCCTGGTGTCGATGCTGGGCATCGCGCTGGGTGTCGCGGCCCTGATCGTCGTGCTGTCGGTGATGAACGGTTTTCAGAAGGAACTGCGAACCCGCATCCTGGGGGTCGCCTCCCACGTGCAGATCAGCGGCTTTGATGGGGAGCTGTCCAGTTGGCAGCGCGTCGCGGACGAGGCCTCCAGGCATCCCCAGGTGCGCTTTGCTGCTCCCTTTGTTCAGGCCCAGGGCATGCTTTCCTATGATCAGGTGGTGCGTGGCACCCTGATCCGGGGGGTGTTGCCTGATGCGGAGAACAAGGTTGCCGACTTTGCCCAGCACATGCGTTTCGGGCGTCTCGAGGACTTGCGGGCGGGGGAGTTTGGCATTGTCCTGGGGGCTGATCTGGCCCGGGCCATGCGGGTGGGCATGGACGACAAGGTCACCCTCATCGCGCCCCAGGGGTTGGTGACGCCGGCAGCCATCCTGCCACGGCTCAAGCAGTTCCGGGTGGTCGGCATCTTCGAGGTGGGTATGTATGAATACGATTCCAGCCTGGCCCTCATCCATCTGAATGATGCCCAGACCCTCTACCGGATGGAGGATCGGGTATCCGGGGTCCGCCTCAAGCTCGACGACCTGTTTCAGGCACCCCGGGTAGCTCGGGAACTGGTCGGTTATGTGGATGCCGACACCCTGGTGTCCGACTGGACCCGAAGTCACGCCAATTTCTTCCGGGCGGTGCAGATCGAGAAGAACGTGATGTTCATCATTCTGTTGCTGATCGTTGCCGTGGCGGCCTTCAACATCGTGTCCACCCTGGTGATGGCGGTTCAGGACAAGCAGGCGGACATCGCCATCCTGCGTACGCTGGGGGCGAGTCCGGCCTCCATCATGGGAATTTTCGTGATCCAGGGGGCCTTGATCGGTTTCATCGGGCTGGGCATGGGAGTGCTCGGCGGGGTGACCCTGGCCCTCAACATCGATGTGGTGGTGCCAGCACTGGAACGGGCCCTGGGCATCCAGTTCCTGGCCAAGGATGTGTATTACATCTCCGATCTGCCTTCCGAGCTCCTGTGGGCGGATGTCTTCACGATTACCGGGGTGTCCTTCGTGCTGACCCTGGTAGCAACGCTTTACCCGAGCTGGCGGGCGTCCCGTCTCAATCCTGCTGAGGCCCTCCGCTATGAGTGACACGACCTTCCAGCCGCCGGTGATCGAATGCTGCGGCTTGTCCAAGTCTTTCCGGGAAGGGACGGATGCCGTGGACGTACTGCGTGAGGTGACTCTGCAGGTGACCCGGGGCGAGCGGGTGGCCGTGGTGGGAGCGTCCGGTTCCGGCAAGAGCACCCTGCTGCATTTGTTGGGAGGGCTGGATGTCCCCAGCGCAGGGGAGGTCCGCTTGCTGGGGAAGAGTTTCTCGGCCATTTCGGATCGGGAGCGCGGACAGCTGCGCAATAAGTCCCTTGGTTTTATCTATCAGTTTCATCATCTTCTGGCCGAGTTCTCTGCGCTGGAGAATGTGGCCATGCCTCTTTTCGTGCGCCGCATGCCGAGGGAGGAGGCCCTGGCCAGGGCGGCGGAGACGCTCAAGGCGGTGGGCTTGGGGCACCGGCTGGAGCACACGCCAGGTGAATTGTCGGGCGGCGAGCGTCAGCGGGCGGCCATTGCCCGGGCTCTGGTGACCCGGCCGGCGTGTGTGCTGGCGGATGAGCCTACCGGCAACCTGGATCGGCAGACCGCCGAGAAGGTCTTTGCGTTGATGCTGGAATTGGCGGAGGAGCAGGGCACCAGCTTCGTCATCGTGACTCATGATCCCCAACTGGCCGCCCGCACCAGCCGAGTGCTGAACCTGCGTGATGGCGTGCTGGGTGATGACGGCTGAACGGGGTTATCTCTTTGGAGGTACTGGGGTTTCCGGCGTCGCGATCTTAGCAAACGTGCCTCAAGTTTCCAGGCGATTGGGCCGATACGATCTGTAATACGATTGCACAATCGGCAGATAAATCCGTCGGAGAGACCATGAAAGCCTTCTTTGCCCCTGCAGTGACCATGCTCAGCCGCATGCGTTACCCAGCCAAATTCGTCCTCCTGGGCGTCATTGCCTTCGTGGTGATCGGATTCCTTCTGGCGCAACTGGCGCTGTCTTTGCGGTCAAATATCGTTTTTGCCGAGAAGGAACTGGAGGCCCTGGAGCGGATCCCCCGTTTGCTCAAGGTGATCGAGCTGGCCCAGCAGCACCGCGGGATGTCATCCGGTGTTTTGAACGGTAATCAGGAGATGCGTCCGCGCCTCGAAAAGAAGACGGGCGAACTGGTGGCAGCGTTTGCCGAGGTGGACAGGGTGCTGGATCCCAGGGCTGCGCCCACGGCGGCACAACGCTGGACCGATGTCAGGGCGGCTTGGGAGGCGCTGCGTAGCGGCGGGCTTCAGATGCCTCCCCGGGATAACCTGGCGGCCCACACGGCGATGATCCGCAAGGCCATGCTGGCGCTCCATGATCTGGGGGATGACGGCAATCTGAGCCTGGATCCGGCGGCCGAGTCCTACTATCTGATCGACAGCATGCTGCGCAGAGTGCCGGATGTCTCGGAGCGCCTGGGGCGTCTGCGGGCCATGGGTACCGGGGTGCTGGCAACCCGAAGCATGGATGACCAGCGTCGGTTTGAACTCAGCTCCCAGCTTGGCGAATTGAACATGGCACTGGCCGACCTGAACGAGAACCTTGATCGCTCTGCCAATGCCAACGGCAAGATCCGTCCGGTGCTTGAAACGATGGGCAAGGACTTCAACAGTGCCACCGCCCTGGTCATCGACCAGCTCCAGAACCACATTCTCAAGAGCGATTTCGAGATGGCGCCGCCCGCCTATTTCGACATGACGACGAAGGCGATCGATGTGGTCTTCAGCAAGACCTACGAGAATCTGATCCCCGAGGTGAGGACCCTGCTGCAGGGTCGGCTTGATGCCATGCAGCGGGACTTCATGATCGCTTCGGTGCTGTCTGCGGTTGCGTTGCTGGTGCTTCTTTATCTGGCCATCGCCTTCTGCATTGCCGTGATGGACTCCGTCAATCAGCTACGGGCAGGTGCCCGGGAACTGGCTGCCGGGAATCTGCGCGCCCGCATCGCCTTCACCGCTGAAGATGAATTGCGTCAGGTGGCAGATCAGTTCAATGAGATGGCGCAATCCTTTTCCGATGTGATTGCGAAGGTGCAGCGGGGTGCCAACGACGTGGCTGGATCCGCTGTGCAGCTGGCCCGGTCGGCTTCCCTGGTTTCCGAAGGGTCGGATCAGCAGAGCGCTGCTGCCTCCAACATGGCTGCGGCTGTGGAGGAGATGACGGTCAGCATCGAGGAGATTGCCAGCAGTGCGTCCTCGGCCGAAGGTGTGTCCGCCGATTCGGGCCACTTGTCGGCTGAAGGGGGTACGGTGGTTTCCCGCACCGTGGCTGAAATGGAGCGGATTGCCGGTTCGGTGAGGGAGTCTGCAGCGGTGATCCAGGAGCTTGGGGAACAGTCTTCCCGCATCTCCACCATCGTCAATTCCATCAAGGAGATTGCTGACCAGACCAATCTGCTGGCCCTCAACGCCGCGATCGAAGCGGCACGGGCCGGGGAGACCGGGCGTGGTTTCGCAGTGGTGGCGGATGAAGTGCGCAAGCTTGCGGAGCGCACGGCAAAGGCCACCGATGAGATTACCGGAATGGTCGTGGCGATCCAGCGGGGCACCACCCGCGCGGTGGAGACCATGAACGAGGAGGTTGTACGGGTGCAGGAAGGGGTGACCCTGGCGGCTCAGGCGGGCGCCTCCATGGATCAGATCCGGGAAGGGGCCAGTCACGTGGTCAATGCCGTTACCGACATTTCCTCTGCCCTGCGGGAGCAGGGGGCCGCCAGCACTGACATTGCGCGCAATGTCGAGCAGATTGCCCAGATGGCGGAGCAGAATTCGGCAGCCGTCCGGGATACCTCCGAGACCGCCAACCATTTGCAGGCACTCGCTCAGCAGTTGCGGGCGGATGTGGCCCATTTCCGCATTTAAACCGGATCCGGATGGACAGTGAGAGCCCCCCGGCGGAGGAGTCTGCCGGGGGGCTTGTCATGTGGACTTCTTACTTACGAGGATTTTTTCCTTTTCAGGCGACGCTGGCGCCAGCTCCGGACGAGGTAAGTGCGCCAGGCGAGGCGTGTTAACAGGTAGCCGGTCATGGCCAGCCCGGCGGCCAGTGCAATTAGTCCGATGACAAGTGGCTGCCCGAGGTGAGCCATCCAGTCTCCGAGGCTGTGGGCCCAGGCCAGCAGTCCCTGGTCGGCCAGCGCCGGAGGCGCAATGAACTGTCCTACTTCCCCGCCGATGATCCATGCACCGATGGAGAAGGCCAGGAGGTAAAGGGGCACGATGGTCAGCGGATTGGTGTACAGGGTGGTGAGCAGCGCCAGGGGGAGGTTAACCCGCAGCAGCATGCAGCAGCACGCAGCGCTGGGCATCTGGAAAGGGCCGGGGATCAATCCGCAGAAAAGGCCTACCGCTACGGCTCCGGCCACCGAGTGACGGTTCAGATGCCACAGGCGGGGGTGAAACAAGGTGTTGCCAAAGGGGGCCAGCCAGCGGTTGCGGGCGAGACTCTCGTGGGTGGGCAGATAGTGCTTGAGAAGCTTCTTCATCGGTCGTCAGTCTGGGCACAGGGCGCTTCAACCAGATTCCAGTCCAAGGGAAAATCTTGGTGTTTTCCACCGGGCAGGCTAGATTCCAGAGATGCGGATAATGTCATTGGGATTTTTAGCCGGGATTCTTGCGATCCAGCTCTCCCCCCGCTTGCCCACGCTGGCCGAGCTGTCGGCTGGGGGAGTGGTGGCAGGACTGCTGGTCCTGGGACTGTATCTTCGTCCTCCTGCCGACTGGCTCCGGCGTGGGGCGATCGGCTTGACTGCAGCCCTCTTTGGTTTTTTGTTTGCTGCCGGGCGTGCTGAACTTCGCCTGTCGGAGTTCCTTCCTGCTGAGCTTGAGGGGCAGGATATCCCGGTTGTTGGCGTCATTGAATCCTTACCCCAGAGTTTTGAGCGGGGACAGCGTTTTTTGTTTCATCTTGAGGAGGCGCCTGTTCCGCTGCCCTCCAGGCTCTCCCTGGCCTGGTACCGGAGCTTCCGGGAGGGACAAGCCCCTGGGCCTGGAGAAATCCGTGCGGGTGAGCGTTGGCACCTGACGGTCCGGCTGAAGCGACCCCATGGCAATCTCAATCCCCACGGCTTCGACTATGAGGGATGGTTGCTGGAGCAGGGGGTGCGGGCGACCGGTTATGTGCGCTCCGTGCCGGACAACCGGCGCCTCGCCGCTTTTGTTCCCGGCCCAGGTGCGGTGGTGGAGCGTCTGCGTGAAACCATTCGTGCCCGTTTCCAGCAGGCCTTGCCCGACGCGCCTTACTCCGGTGTCCTTGTAGCCCTTGCGATCGGTGATCAGCGTGCCATTCATCCTGATCTGTGGCGCATCTTTGCGCGCAGCGGCATTTCCCATCTCGTGGCCATCAGCGGCATGCACGTGACCATGATCGCTGCCCTGTGTGCCGGCGTGGTGGGCTGGGGGTGGCGCCGGCTGCCTGGGCTGGCTTTGAGGATGCCTGCCCAGCAGGCGGCTGTCGTCGCGGGGTTCGTGACGGCTCTGGGGTATTGCCTGCTGGCAGGGTGGGGCGTGCCGGCCCAGCGGACTCTGTACATGCTCGGATGTGTCGCCCTTGCCTTGGTCCTGCGGCGGGAAACGGCACCGACCCGGGTGCTGGCCCTGGCTCTGGCGGTGGTCCTGCTGATGGATCCCTGGGCGGTGACGGCCGCAGGGTTCTGGTTGTCTTTTGGAGCTGTGGGCCTCTTGTTTCTGGTGGGGAGTGGCCGGCTGGCAACGGAGGGACGACTCCGTCAGGCGCTGCGCACCCAGTGGGCGGTCACCCTGGGTTTGATCCCGGTACTCCTGCTTCTCTTTCAGCAGTTTTCCCTCGTGTCGCCCCTGGCCAACGCTCTTGCGATTCCCCTGGTGAGTTTCGTGGTCACCCCATTGGCGCTGGTATTTGCGATCCTTCCCTTCCAGATTTTCGCCGACCTGGCTCACGGAGCTTTTGCCTTGACCATGGTCCCGGTGCGCTGGCTCGCGGAACTTCCCTGGGCAACCTGGCAGCAGGCGGCTCCGCCGGTGCCCTTGGCCCTGGTGGCGTGCCTGGGGTGTCTGTGGGCGCTGCTTCCCTGCGGTACGCCTGTTCGGGCGACTGGCCTGCTGGCCCTGGCGCCCCTGTTGCTTTGGGCTCCGCCCCGCCCTGCGCCGGGAGAGGCTCTGGTGACGGTCCTGGATGTTGGACAGGGGCTGGCAGTCCATGTGCAGACGGCCTCCCGCGATCTTCTCTATGACACGGGGCCCGCTTTTTCCTCTGATGCCAACAGTGGGGACCGGATCCTGCTGCCCTACCTGAGGGCAGTCGGTGTGCGCAGCCTGGATGTCCTGGTGGTCACCCACCAGGACACGGACCACGCGGGTGGCGCTGAGGCCGTGCTCTCGGGACTCCCGGTGGGTGAGGTGTACAGCGTGCTGCCCGTCAATCATCCGGTACGGTTGATGGCCGGTTTGCGTAACCGGGCCTGTGCGGCGGATCTGGCCTGGCAGTGGGACGGGGTTGTCTTTCGTGTCGTGCATCCGCCGGAGGGGGCTGAACCGCTCAAGGGCCGGGACAACGAGACTGTCTGTGTGATCCAGATGGAGGTGGGTGGGCAGCGCCTGCTCCTGACTTCCGATATGGAGGCGGCCACGGAATCCCGTCTGGTGTCTGGCGAGGGACGTCGATTGGTGAGTCAGGTGGTGATCGCTCCCCATCATGGAAGCCGGACGTCTTCATCCCCGGCCTTCGTTGCTGCGGTAGCACCCCAGTGGGTGATTTTTCCTGTGGGCTACCGCAATCGCTTCCGTCATCCCAATCCGGATGTCTGGACTCGCTGGGCTGTGACAGGAGCGGGCCTGTTGCGTACCGATGCCAGCGGAGCGGTCCGCTTCCAGATGGGGGGAGGTACGATCTCGCCGGTGGGATGGAGAGAGGTGCGTCCCCGCTACTGGCACGGACGCTGATGCTGGACCGGAGTGTTATCCTTCAAGGAACATCCCGGCTTCGAAAAACATCATGGATTCCCTTGTTGCTCGCTCTTCCGAAACCTCCGTCGGGCCTCGATTTCGTAGTGTTCAGTGTGCTGGTCCCCATGGACTTCACCGCATGGCCTATACGGAGTGGGGGGATTCACGTAATCCCCGGGTCCTCCTGTGCGTTCATGGTTGACCCGTAACGGGCGGGATTTCGATGATCTGGCCCGGGCTCTGGCTGCAGACTACCGTGTGGTGTGCCCGGATGTGGTGGGCCGAGGGCGGAGCAGCTGGCTGCCCGTAAAGTCCGATTACCAGTTTCCGGTCTACGTGGCTGACATGGTCACGTTGATTGCCCGACTGGATGTGGAGACCGTTCATTGGGTGGGTACGTCGATGGGGGGGCTGATTGGAATGGTCCTGGCGAGCTTGCCCGATACACCGATCCGGCGGCTGGTCCTGAATGATGTGGGGCCCGAGATCACGGTTGCATCCTTGCAGCGGATTGGCGAATACCTGGGTAATGCTCCGCTATTTCCGAGTGTTGAGGCCGCGGAGGCTTACACCCGGGCGGTGAGCGCCACCTTTGGCCCCTTGCATGATGAGCAGTGGCGCCACCTGACCCTTCATTCGATCAAGGAGGTGGAGGGAGGGTGGGCCATGCGTTACGACCCTGGTCTGGCCGAGCCTTACCGGGCTGCTGCCGGTGGGACCGACATTGATCTGTGGTCCATTTATGAAGCGATCCGTTGCCCGACCTTGCTGGTCCGGGGGGCCGAATCTGATCTCCTGCTTTCCGCCACCGCACGGGAAATGACGCGCCGTGGTCCTCGGGCTGAACTGTTTGAAGTGGCAGGGGTTGGCCATGCTCCGGTGTTGATGGATACAGCCCAGATTGTCCCGATCCGGGATTTCTTGCTGGCGGGGGATTGATGCAGGGGGTTTGGCTGACTGCGTTCAGTGCGGTGGACTGGCTGGCCCTGACCTGGTTTCTGGCGTGCTGGTTTGGCTATGGCTGGGTGGTGGAGCACGGTCCGGGAGGCTCCATGCGAGGATTGCTGGGGGCCAGCCACTGGTTCCGTGAGGAGTGGGGGCGTCAGATGTTGCGTCGGGAAGTGAGGGTGGCCGATGCGGCGCTGATTGGTAACCTCATGCAGAACGTATCCTTCTACGCCAACACCACAATTTATGTGATTGCCGGCCTGCTGGCGCTGCTGGGGACCATCGACAAGCTGATCGATGCCGCCTCCGACCTGCCTTTTGCCCGTCAGGTGTCCCGGGAGGTGTGGGAGGTCAAGTTGCTGTTGCTGCTGACGGTCTTCGTGGTGGCCTATTTCAAGTTCACCTGGGCCCTGCGCCAGTTCAACATGCTGTCCATCCTGATCGGTGCTGCACCCCTGCCTGGCGAAGGGACCCCGGAGGACGCCCGGCGTTTTGCCGGGATCAACTCGCTGGCAGGAGATGAGTTCAACCGGGGAATCCGGGCCTACTATTTTGGTTTGGCGGCCGTTTTCTGGTTCATCCAGCCCTGGTTGTTCATTGCCGTCACCACGCTGATCGTGGCGGTTTTGTATCGCCGGGATTTCCTCTCCAGAACCTTCGCTGCGATGAAACGGTGATCACTCGTCCCCGGTGAATTTCACCGACACCGAGTTGATGCAGTAGCGCAGGCCGGTGGGGGCGGGGCCATCTTCAAAAACGTGCCCCAGGTGGGCCCCGCAGTCCCTGCACAGCACTTCAGTGCGGAGCATGTAATGACTGCGGTCCTCTGCCTCCTCGATGTTTTCGGGGGCGGCAGGGGTGTAAAAACTGGGCCAGCCACAGCCGGAGTCGAATTTGTGCTCGGACGAGAAGAGGGGGGCGCCACAACACACGCAGACATATTGCCCCTGTTCGTGGCAATTCCAGTAACGCCCGGTGAAGGCGCGCTCAGTGCCCTTCTGGCGGGCCACCTGGTATTCCTCGGGGCTCAGGAGCTCACGCCATTCAGCATCGCTCTTTTCAATTTTTCGGCTCATGGAGATCTCCGTTGGTGGGGGGCCTGTGCAAGGGGCGCCCCGGGTTCCTCAGTGGAGGTGCTTGGGCATCTGCTCCGCTTGCTCTTCCGGCAGTTCGGCATGAACAGCCTCGCCTTCAGGCGAGGGATACATGGGAGCGCCGCAGTCGTCGCAGTATTCCATCGGGAATTCGTTGTCGAGCACCTGGATGTCAGTGATGCCACAGGTCTGGAGGGTGGTTTCGATCTGGCCCTGGGTTTCGTTGCTTTCATCTTCCGCACCGAGCAGGGGCCAGACGACGCCGTGCACCACGTCGTTTTGCCCACGCAGGGTGAAGCCGATCCGGTATTCCTCCACCTGCCGTTCGAAGAACGGTGCAACCACCGCACGCAGGCCGGTGGCTGGCGCGTCCAGCGTGGTGCTCAGAAAGGCGACGGATGCCTGGATCGAGTAGGGCCGGGAGGCCTTGTCGGCCTCCCGGCTGGCTGCGAAGTAGGCGTTGGGCAGTACCACTTCAAAGGCGCAACCGGTCAGAAGCGGGGCGAAGCAGGCTCCTCCCTGGGCTCGCCATTGCTCGAGGGCCTGGTCCCGACTGCAGTCCACTTCCTGCCAGCGAAAGATGGGGGCACCCTTGGGGACGACGACAGCACCCAGCAGGTAGCGGTTGTCAGACAGGAACTGGGCAGTTTCCGGCAGGTTGTCAGTCTTGATGTGCAGGTCTGCATCGCTTTCGGCGGCCTGGCCGAGGTGGGTTGCGAAGTCGGCAGTTGCACAGTAACCCTGGGGGAGTTGATCCGGGCTGAACAGGAAGTCGGCCAGAGCCAGTTTGACGTCCTTGGCCAGGATGTGAGCCTTGAGCTGGACCCTAAGGTTGGCCATCACGGCTGCGGAAATCGGCGCAGCAGGAATCCGGTAGCGGGACCAGGCCATCACCGGGGCTGCGATCAGCAGTAGGTCGTGGTTTTCGCCCGACTCAAGGGCTCCCTCGGCCCGGGACTCGATCATGTCAGCCAGTTCATCGTAGGCGTGGATGCTTGAGGTAGCTGCACTCAGGTGGTCGAGGGCCGTGGTCAGTGCGTCCTCATCTTCGCCACGCAGAAGTCCATCCACGGCGTCGGCGAGGCGAAGGTCCCAGAAGTGGTCCTCGGCACGGCTGTTGGAGTCGGCAAGACCATTGGCGAGCCACAGGAGGTTTTCGGCGTCACGCGGCAGTCCGCCGCGGCGCCCGAGTCGATTGCGTTTCATCGGGGCTCTCCTTGTTGATGGGAATTGGACAGGTCGGAGCGTCCAGGGATCCCCGGACCTCAGTAAGAGGGCGGATCCAGACGTACTTCCTGCAAGATGATTGTGGAGATTTCTTCGATGGACTTCGCGGTAGAGTCGAGCCATTTGATGCCTTCGCGCTTCATCATGCGCTGGGCTGCCTCAATCTCGGCAAGGCAGTTTTCCATGGAGGCGTAGCGGCTGTTGGGGCGGCGCTCCTGACGGATCTGGGACAGGCGGTCCGGGCCGATGGTCAGGCCGAAGAGTTTGTGGCGGTAGCGGGCCAGTTCGCCAGGCAGCTTGTTGCGTTCGAAATCCTCGGGAATCAGGGGGTAGTTGGCCGCCTTGATGCCAAACTGCATGGCCAGGTACAGACTGGTGGGCGTCTTTCCGGAGCGGGAGACACCTACCAGGATCACATCCGCTTCGGCCAGATCCGTGCTGGAAACACCATCGTCGTGGGCGAGGGTGAAGTTGATGGCTTCGATCCGGCGCTTGTAGTCCTGGCTGTCGGCGATTCCATGGAAACGGCCTGCCGTGTGGGTCGAGCGCTGGCCCAACTCACTCTCCAGGGGCTCTATGAATTTCTCGAACAGATCCAGGAAGAGCGCGTCTACTTCCCGCAGGGCTGCCACGGCGGCGGGATCCACCAGGGTGTTGAAGACGATGGGGCGGATGCCGCTTTCCGCTGCGGCATCCTGGATCTTGTAGGCGCAGTCGCGGGCTTTTTCGGGGGAGTCCACGAAGGGCAGGCGATGGTGACGGAAGCGGGTCTCCGGGAACTGGGCCAGAAGACTGTGCCCGAGGGTTTCGGCAGTGATGCCTGTGCCATCGGAAATGAAAAAGACAGGGCGGGTCTGGGTCATGGAAGTGCCAACAGGAAAGTACGTTGTCGCCGGCCCGGCCTGGCGGGCCCGGTTGCGCATCTTATCCCATTCTGGTCCGGCAGCCTCTGGAAGGACGCGTGGAATTCCGCCAGGCTGCCACCCGGCTGTGCCCAGGATTCTCCTGACTGCGCGCGCACTTCTAGGGAGTTAGGATAAACCCTGCATGCGGCACAGCAACAAAACCCCTTACAATACGTTCAGATCAATAATATTTCTGCACTTTTAATTTGTCCCTTTCTTCCAGGAAACACTCCATGACTCGTAACGTCATTCCTTTCCAAGAACTGCGCATGTCCGACGTGGATCAGGTCGGTGGCAAGAATGCTTCCCTCGGCGAGATGATCAGCCAGTTGCCCTCCAGCGTCCGCGTTCCGGGTGGTTTTGCCACCACCGCCGATGCTTACCGCAAGTTCCTGTCCCATCAGGGGCTGGCCGAGCGCATCAGCGCCGCCCTGGAAAGCCTGGATGTGGATGATGTCGTGGCCCTGGCCAAGACGGGGGCGCAGATCCGCCAGTGGATCGTTGAGACGCCTTTCCCAGCCGAGCTTGAAGCGGAGATCAAGGCAGCCTACGAGCAGCTGACCGCGGAAGGAGAAGGGAGCTTCGCCGTGCGTTCCTCCGCCACCGCCGAGGACTTGCCGGACGCGTCCTTCGCCGGGCAGCAGGAGTCCTTCCTGAACATCCACGGCTACGAGAACATCCTCCACGCCATCAAGGAAGTGTTCGCGTCGCTGTACAACGACCGTGCCATCGCCTACCGCGTGCACAAGGGCTTTACCCACGCAGAAGTCGCCCTGTCAGCTGGCGTGCAGCGCATGGTGCGCTCCGACATCGGTGCCTCCGGCGTGATGTTCACCATGGACACCGAATCCGGCTTCGACGGCGTGGTCTTCATCACCGCCTCCTACGGTCTCGGCGAGACTGTGGTTCAGGGTGCGGTGAACCCGGACGAGTTCTATGTGCACAAGGCCACCCTGGCTCAGGGCAAGCCGGCCGTGATCCGTCGCAACCTCGGCTCCAAACTGATCAAGATGGTCTTCGCCGACAAGAAGGAAGCCGGCAAGTCCACCCGCACTGTTGATGTGTCCGAAGCCGAGCGCAATGTTTACTCGCTGACCGATGCCGACGTACTCGAGCTCGGCCGCTACGCGATGGTCATCGAGCAGCACTACGGTCGTCCGATGGACATCGAGTGGGGCAAGAGCGGTGATGACGGCAAACTGTACATCCTGCAGGCCCGCCCGGAAACGGTGAAGAGCCAGCAGGCAGGGCATGTGATGGAGAAGTACCGCCTCAAGCAGTACGGTAAGTCCCTCACCCATGGCCGCGCGATCGGCCAGAAGATTGGTGCCGGGCAGGTCCGCGTCGTCAAGGACGCCTCCGAGATGGATCGCGTCAAGGCCGGCGACGTGCTCGTCACCGACATGACCGACCCGAACTGGGAGCCGGTGATGAAGCGCGCTGCCGCCATCGTCACCAACCGCGGTGGCCGCACCTGCCACGCGGCGATCATCGCCCGTGAGCTGGGTATCCCCGCCATCGTTGGCTGCGGCAATGCCACCGAAGTTCTGGAAGAGAACGACGAAGTCACCGTGTCCTGTGCCGAGGGGGACACCGGTTACGTGTATCGCGGCAAGCTCGACTTCGAGGTGGTGACCACCGACATGGGGAACCTGCCGGATATTCCGGTCAAGATCATGATGAACGTGGGCAACCCGGAGCTGGCTTTCGAGTTCGCCCAGATCCCCAATGGCGGCGTCGGTCTGGCCCGCCTGGAGTTCGTGATCAACAACATGATCGGCATCCACCCGAAGGCCATCCTGGAGATCAACCAGGTTCCTGCCAGCCTGCGTGCCGAGATTACCCGTCGCTCCCGTGGCTATTCCACGCCCAAGCAGTTTTTCATCGAGAAACTGGTGGAAGGTGTCGCCACCATCGCTGCGGCCTTCTACCCGAAGCCTGTGATCGTGCGCCTGTCCGACTTCAAGTCCAACGAGTACCGCAAGCTGCTGGGCGGCGAGATCTACGAGCCGGAGGAAGAGAACCCCATGCTGGGCTTCCGCGGTGCATCCCGCTACATTGCCCACAGCTTCCGCGACTGCTTCGAGCTGGAATGTGCCGCCATGAAGAAGGTGCGCAACGAACTGGGTCTGACCAACGTCCAGCTGATGGTGCCCTTCGTCCGGAACGTGGATGAGGCTGCCGGGGTGGTTGACCTGCTTGCCAAGCATGGTCTTAAAAAGGGCGAGAACGATCTCAAGCTGATCATGATGTGCGAGATCCCGTCCAATGCCCTGTTGGCGGACCAGTTCCTGGAGCACTTCGATGGTTTCTCCATCGGCTCGAATGACTTGACCCAGCTGACCCTCGGTCTCGACCGGGACTCCGGCCTCGTAGCCCATGCCTTTGATGAGCGTGACCCGGCTGTCAAGCAGTTGCTCTCCATGGCGATTCAGAGTGCCAACAGGCTTGGCAAGTATGTGGGCATCTGCGGGCAGGGCCCTTCGGATCACGCTGATTTCGCCGAGTGGCTGATGGATGAGGGCATCCAGACCATCTCTCTCAATCCTGACACGGTGGTGGATACCTGGCTGAAGCTTGCCGCCCATACCAAGGAGTAAGTTTTGCAGGCGTCTGCCGACGTCGTCTGATGTTGCGAGAGGCCGGACATTCCGGCCTCTTTCTTTTAGAACGGATCCAGCTGCAGTGTGCCGAGATCAGGACGGCCATTGCGCTGATCTCGTGTTCTCAAAATCTGGAGCCTGCCATCCGAAGGGCGCACAATAGTCGGAGAAGGAGACCGTCTGATGATTCCTGAATGGTGGCACTGGATTGTGCTGGGTCTGGTTCTGGTGCTGGCTGAACTGGTCCTCCCGGCTTTTTTTGTGATCTGGTTCGGGATCGGTGCGTTGCTGGTGGGGCTCATGCTGGGTCTGGCGCCCGCCGCAGAGCCGGTACTCCAGGTCCTGTTATGGATTGCGTCCTCCCTGGCCATGGTGGTCCTGTGGTTCCGCATCTTCCGCAGCAGCGAACAGAAGACGCGGGTCGGGCAATCCGATGGGGAGGTCATCGGTGAGGTGGGTCTGATGGCGCGGGCTGCAGCGCCCTTTGCCCGTGGTCGGGTGCGCTTCCAGAAGCCGTTGTTGGGCTCGGAAGAGTGGGAGTGCGTGGTGGATGAACCGATACAGGCGGGGGAACGGGTTCGTGTGCTGGCGGTGCAGGGTAGTTTTCTGAAGGTGGGCAAGGTCTGAGGAGAAGACGATGAGTGACGCAATGGTGGTGGTGCTGGCGATCCTGGTTTTCGTGGTGGTGACCATTGCCAAGGGGGTGCGCATCGTGCCCCAAGGGGAGGAATGGATTGTCGAGCGCCTGGGCAAGTACAACGGAACCCTCCGGCCAGGCCTCAACATCATCATTCCCTACCTGGACAGGGTGGCCTATAAACTGGTGACCAAAGACATCATCCTGGACGTGCAGGAGCAGGAAGTCATCACTCGTGACAATGCGGTGATCCTGACCAACGCGATTGCCTTCGTTAAGGTGACCGATCCAGTCAAGGCGGTGTATGGGGTCGTGGATTTCTCCGAGGCCATCCGCAATCTGATCATGACCACTCTGCGCTCCATCATCGGCGAGATGGAACTGGACGAGGCCCTGTCCAACCGCGACAAAATCAAGGCACGTCTGCGTGAAAGCATCGCCGATGAAGCGGTGGACTGGGGGCTGACGGTGAAGTCGGTGGAGATTCAGGATATCCGTCCTTCCGAGTCCATGCAGAAGGCGATGGAGCAGCAGGCCTCTGCCGAGCGGGAGCGCAAGGCGGTGGTGACTCGGGCCGAAGGCGCCAAGCAGGCTGCGATCCTGGAAGCCGAGGCACGGCTGGAGGCCTCCAAGCGGGATGCCAATGCCCAGGTGATGCTCGCTGAGGCGTCCGCCGAGGCCATCCGTCGGGTAACGGCTGCAGTAGGAACAGAGACGGCCCCAATGATGTTCCTGCTGGGGGAAAAATACATTGCATCCATGGAGCGTCTGGGCTCCCACGACAATGCCAAGGTGGTTGTGCTACCCGCTGACCTGCAGGAGGCCGTCCGTGGTTTGGTGGGGAGCATAGCTAGGCGGTGAGTTTTCAAACGTCCTTTGACGGACTGGAGGCTTCGTCATTGGCGCTGGCACATGTAGGAGAAAGTCATGCTTGCGTACATCGTCCGACGGTTGCTCTATGCGCCGCTGATTCTGTTTGGGGTGAACCTCCTTACCTTCGCCTTGTTTTTTGTGGTGAACACTCCCGACGACATGGCCCGGATGCAGTTGGGGGCCAAGCGGGTTACCCCTGAGGCCATTGAGCGCTGGAAGCTTGAGCGGGGTTACGACAAACCCCTCTTTTTCAATGCAGGGGCAGAAGGGGGGGAGCGTTTAAGCCGTACCATCTTCTTCGAGAAGTCCCTCCGGATGTTTGTTTTCGACTTTGGTCGTGCGGATGATGGTCGGGATATTGCCAACGAAATCTGGACCCGGATGGGGCCCTCCCTGGCGATTGCTCTACCTACCTTCGTGCTCGGCTTGCTGGTCACGGTATCCTTCGCCCTGCTGCTCGTTTTCTTTCGCGGTTCCTATCTGGATTTTCAGGGGGTAGTGCTGTGCGTGGCTATGATGTCCATCTCAGGGCTCTTCTACATCATCGGAGGGCAGTGGCTGGTTTCCAAGGTCCTGCATCTGGTGCCCATCTCCGGTTATGGTCAGGGAGTGGATGCGGGACGCTTTCTGGTGTTGCCTGTGGTGATCGGGGTGGTCGCAGGTATTGGAGCCAGTACCCGCTGGTACCGGACGATCTTCATGGAGGAGGCTGGCAGAGACTATGTGCGGACGGCCCGGGCTAAAGGGCTCTCGGAACTCCAGGCCCTGTTCCGGCATGTTCTCAAGAACGGCATGATCCCGATCCTGACTGGCGTGGTGGTGGTGATCCCCTCCCTCTTCATGGGAAGTCTGATCACGGAGTCCTTTTTTGGCATCCCCGGCTTGGGAAGTTATACGATTGATGCGATCAATGCCCAGGATTTCCCGGTGGTGCGGGTGATGGTTTTCATCGGTTCGCTGCTCTATATTGCGGGCCTCATCCTGACTGACCTGTCCTACACGTTGGTTGATCCACGGGTGAGGTTGGAGTGATGGCTGAGATTCAACCGGTTCTGTTATGGACAGATCTGCTGTTGTTTGGCCTGCTGGCCTGTACGGTTTTTGCTGCCTGGAACGCCCGTCGCAACGAACCCATGCGGTCAGCCTGGAGAAGGGTGGGGCAGAGTGCGGTGGGCATGAGTGCTCTGACCCTGCTGAGTCTCTTTCTATGTGTAGGATTTCTGGACAGCCTGCATTACCGGGAGCGCTTGCCGGCCACTGCGGAGTTGGGGGTAGGTGCTGAGACGCGTCCTCTTTCCTCGGAGGTGCGCAGTGCTCTGGACGCACTGGCCGCTCCCCTGCGCAATCAAGTCGAAAAAACCTACTCGGCGCCCTTGGCTTATCAACTGTTTGCCCAGCAGACCGTGGAGCGGCCCGATGGTGTTCAGGCGAGGGATTTCCCTCGTCTGAAGTTCGGAGGTGACCATCTGCAGTATCCGGAGGCGGATCATTCCGGAGATGTGTTGGGTCGGGTCGGCATCGGTCTTGCCTTGGCCGGCCTGGGCTGGTTGCTGCTGGCAGCCCTGCTGGTCGTGTGCGTCGCTCGCCACCGGGGGGTGCCCTTCGGGCCTGCTTGGCGGGCCGTTTGGCGGGGGCGCGGCGGATTGGCCTGGCGCGCTGTGCTGCTGACCTTGGCCGCTGTCATGGTGGTGGCCGGTCCAGTGGCCAGTCTGGCCACTGCATATCATGTCTTTGGCACCGACAAGGTTGGTCAGGATGTTCTTTTCCTGACCCTCAAGAGCATCCGGACCGCGCTGGTCATCGGTACTCTGACGACCCTCGTTACGCTTCCCCTGGCGGTGGTTCTGGGTATCTTGGCCGGCTATCTGGGAGGCTGGGTGGACGATGCGATCCAGTACACCTACACCGTGCTCAATTCCATTCCTGGTGTTCTGCTGATTGCGGCAGCGGTACTGATGATGCAAGTTCTGATCGACACACATCCCGAATGGTTCGAGACGGCGGCGGATCGGGCCGATGCACGACTTCTCTCTCTCTGTCTCATTCTTGGGATGACTAGCTGGACGGGATTGTGCCGGCTTCTGCGGGGCGAAACACTGAAACTGCGAGAACTGGAGTACGTTCAAGCTGCCCAGGCCTTCGGAGCAAGCACACCGGTTATCCTCTCCCGGCACATTCTGCCCAACCTGATGCATCTGGTCTTGATTGCCCTGGTGATGGATTTTTCAGGTCTGGTATTGGCGGAGGCAGTGCTGTCCTATGTGGGAATCGGTGTGGACCCTGGTACTGTCAGCTTTGGCACCATGATCAATGCAGCCCGGATGGAGTTGGCGCGCGAGCCGATGGTGTGGTGGAGTCTCATCGCTGCGTTTATCTTCATGTTTGGCCTGGTGCTTGCTGCCAATGTGTTTGCCGATGTTGTACGTGATGCTTTTGATCCACGCTCTATCTGAGTGTTGGGTCTTCTCCCGCTTCTAGTGCCATCCTGATGCAGCATCATTCCCGGCCATGGCGAGCGCTCGCGCTTCTTCCTGTGCTTGTCCCGGCCCGGCACCTTCTTGATCAGCCCGCCTTCCTGCAGTTGACTCTTCACCCAGCTGTAGCTGCGAGCGCCGCTCTCACGCCAATACCAGGCGTAGAAGTGCTTCGCGCTCCAGCCCATGTGCCGGCACTGGTACCGCTCGCACAGCGCCATCACCTTATCTTCCAGCGCATGACGGTGTGACACCTGGGCCAGGCGACGGTCGATCAAGCCTTCCAGTTCCGACGCCTCGTATCGGTCGATGTAGCGCCGAAACGTCCGCTCGCACACCCCCAGCAACCGCGCTGCTTCCTCCTGACGCAACCGCCCCCTTGCCAGGCTGAATACGCCTCTTCGAACCGTATCGCCCGGATCTCCTGTAGCAATTCTGTCCGTCTCATCGCCACCTCTTGGGCGGGCAATGAAACCGGACAGATCACGTGCTACAAGTCTGGATAGACTATGTGCTCTCTACACGCTCCTACAAAAGTGCTCCTACCTGTTTCTGTAAAAGTGTTGACGTTTTTCTGTGGGTGTTTATACTGCGCAGCTCTTTCGCTGCAGGCGGAAACGTTCTCAGAAAAAAAGAAGTGTCTGAGAGGGTTTGGTGATGTGGAGGGGGGTGTTGGTTTGAAGAGATTCGAGCTGGCACTGCGCAGGTGGTTTTGTGGTTGTTTTTTTGGTTTTCCTAAAAACGATTTCGAAATTGCTTGACAGGGTTTAGAAACTCTGTAGAATGCGCACC
>NZ_JAQUVG010000016.1 GCF_028693495.1 Zoogloea sp.
TTGCGGTTTCGTTGATGGCGGTCACCTGCCCATAATTCTGACCCAGGTAGTTGCCCACCCGCACCTGGTGCAGGGTCTTGTCCATGGCGACGATGGCATGGGCCTGACCGCCTTTCAGCAGCACGCCGACCATCTTCAGGCTTTCAAGGGGGTAGGCCTCAAGAGGCTCCTTGCGCCGGTTTGCGTCGGGGATGAACTGGTTGGACTTCTTGTCCGGCTCCAGCTTGGCCGGGCGAAAAGGGTCGACAAGCCCCGCTGCGTCATAGGCCACTTCCTCGCCCTGCTGAATGGGTGGCAGGGGACGCAGATTGGGTTTCAGGTCACGGGAGGCCTCATTCATCCAGGCACGCATGTCCTGCTGCTCGTCGGAGCAGGCAGCGAGAGACACGGACAGGGCCAGAGGCAGCAGAAAGGCGGCTTTCTTGCTCATCACTTGGGACCCTTTTCCTTGGCTTTGGCCTTGCGCAGCTGAGCCACTTCCTCATCGTCCAGATAACGATAGGTCACCGCCGTGGCGTCAAACTTGAGCGTGCCCTCTTTGGTCGCTTCGAGCGCGATGTCATTGAGGGTGACAATACGGGGCATTTTGGCGACATCGCTGACAAACTCCCCCAGATCGTGGTAGGAGCCGACCACACGCACGACGATGGGCAACTCTGCGTAGAAATCCTTGGAGGACTCGGCCCCCGGCTTGAACAGCTCGAATTGCAGGCCCCGTCCAAGCCCTGCCTGGTTGATGTCCGCCAGCAGGGATTCAATCTCGGAACTGTTAGGGAGCTGCTTGAGAAGAGCACCGAACTGCCGGTCGATTTCGCTCAGCTGGCGTCGGTATTCCGCCAGGTTGATGGCCTGGCGCTTCTTGTTGAGCCAGTCCTCCTTCAAGGTGAGCTCATCACTCTCCTTGACCGTCAGCTGCTCGAGCTGGCCCTGCCAGTCAAACCACCACCCTGCCAGTACGATCGCAAAGAAGATCGAGGCCAGGGCGACGACACGGGGAACCAGGGGCCATTGGCCCGGATCATTGGGATCCAGACCACGAAACTCCCTTTGCAGGTCTTCCAGATCAAGCGTGCGCAAGCGCTCCAGGGTTTCCTTGATACTCATCAGGGCTTACCCCCCGTCCCTGTCACACCTTTGTTTTTGAGCTCGGCGGCATCGGGCGCTTTCAGGCTCTCGATGCTCACATTGAGATTGAACTCGCTGACCCGCCGATTGTTGATGGTGGCAGCCTTGACTTCGACCAGACTGGCCTGTTCCAGGTAAGGCGAAGCATCCAGGTTGCGCATCAGCGCAGACACCCGGGCGTTGGACTGGGCATATCCCGTCAGGTTGATCTGCTTGCCACTCTGCTTGAGGCTCTTGACATAAACGCCCTCGGGCATCTGACGGGCCAGTTCGTTGAAGATGTGGACCGTACCGGTGCGGCTGGTCTGCAGGGATTCGATGACCTGCTTGCGCGCCAGCAGCGCCTCAGCCTGCTCCCGCAACCCCCGGATCTCGACGATCTCCTTGTCCAGAACTGCGATCTCCTCACGCAGGAAGGCGTTTTTCTCCTCCTGAGCGGTGACCTGACCGTCGATCAGGGAGCGGCCTGCGAACCACACGAGCAAACCACCGAAGGCCACCAGGGCCGCCAGCAGAATGAACTGATGACGACGGGCCTTGCGCTTTTCTTCCCGGTGGGGAAGCAGATTGATGCGGATCACGAGTCAAACCTCCGCAGGGCCAGACCACAGGCTACCAGCAGGGCGGGCGCGTCAATGGCGAGGTTCTTGGGGCGGATCTTGCTGCCGAGCGTCATGCTGGCAAAGGGGTTGGCCACCAGGGTATTGACCTGGGTTCGACCGGTCACGGTCTCGGCCAGGCCGGCAATCACGGCACAACCACCCGCCAGCACAATGTGATCCACCTGATTGAACTGGGTCGAGGTGAAGAAGAACTGGAGGGCCCGGGACACCTCCAGCGCCAGGGCGTCCATGAAGGGGCGCAGCACCTCGGTCTCGTAACTCTCGGGAAGCGAGCCGGTACGCTTGCCCGCTTCGGCTTCCTCAAGGGACAGGCCAAAATGACGCATGATGTCCTGGGTCAGGAGGAAACCACCGAACGCCTGCTCCCGGGCATAGACCTGCACGCCATTGCGCAGCACGGATACATTCATCACGTTGGCACCGGCATCCACCAGGGCGATGATCTTGTCCTCACCCCTGTCCGGCAACTGCTCCTGAACCAGTTCAAAAGCGGCCAGGGCGGCATAGGACTCCACATCCATCACCAGCGCCTTGAGCCCCGCCGACTCGGCGGCAGCGACCCGGTCCTCCACCTTTTCCTTGCGGGATGCGGCGATCAGGACCTCGTCCTCTTCGGTACCGGAGGCCGCGGGGCCCAGCACCTGAAAATCCAGATTGACCTCATCCAGGGCAAAGGGGATGTACTGATTGGCTTCGGACTCGACCTGCACCTCCAGCTCCTGGTCTCGCAGGCCGGCAGGCAGGATGATCTTCTTGGTGATGACGGCCGAGGCCGGCAGCGCGAGGGCAACGAACTTGGTGGCAGTGTTGAGCCTCCGCCAACCCCGGCGGATCGCATCCCCCACCGCCTCCAGACTGGCAATGTTGCCATCAGCCACAGCATCCCGGGGAAGGGATTCGATCGCATAACGTTCGACCCGATACCCCCCTCCAGCAGCCGCGGACAGCTCAACCATTTTGACCGATGACGACGAAATGTCGACGCCGATCAGGGGGCGCGCCCGGGGGCTCAAAAAGGATAGGTCGATCACGAAAAATCCTGAAAATTCTTTATGTTAGGCGCAATTACAACAATCTACCTGAAATCCTAACAACAACCATGACATGTGTAAAGCAAGCCTCGGGGCGCCCGCCCTGCAACAGCAGGACCGTCCAGGCCCTGCGCCTCGTATAATGCCCTACTTCACAAAGACTCCTGCTTCCGTCATGCGCTGGGTTCTCTACCCCTTCGTTGCCCTTCTCGGCCTGCTGGCCATCGGCCTTGCCATCGTCGCCCTCGTGGTGTCCTTTGCATGGCCCACCCTGCCCACTCTGGAAGCCCTGACCGCCTACCAGCCCAAGATCCCCCTGCGGGTTTACACCGCCGATGGCGAACTGATCGGCGAATACGGAGAGGAGCGTCGTGCCTTCATTCGCATCCAGGATGTTCCCCCCGTCCTCAAGCAGGCCATCCTGGCCGCCGAGGATGACCGCTTCTACGAGCATTCCGGGGTGGATTTCGCCGGCATACTTCGAGCCGCCAGCGCCAACCTGGTCACAGGCGGCAAGCGCCAGGGCGCCTCGACGATCACCATGCAGGTGGCCCGCAACTTCTTTCTGAGCCGGGAAAAAACCCTGTCCCGCAAGCTCTACGAGATCCTGCTGGCCTTCAAGATCGAGCAAAACCTCACCAAGGACCAGATCCTTGAGGTCTACGTCAACCAGATCTTCCTGGGACGCCGGGCCTACGGCTTCGCAGTGGCCTCCCACACTTACTTCGGCAAGCCCATCCGTGACCTGAACATCCCCGAAGCGGCCATGCTGGCAGGCCTGCCCAAGGCGCCCTCCGCCTACAACCCGGTGGTCAACCCCAAGCGCGCAGCGCTGCGCCAGCATTATGTATTGCGGCGCATGGCCGAGCTGGGCTTCATCTCCGAGGCAGAGCACCAGAATGCACTGGAGACGCCCCTCAAGGTGGTTACCAGCGCAGTGGATCTGGGCAGCAGCGCAGCCTACGTGGCAGAGATGGCTCGCCAGATCGCCTATGAGCAATACCGCGAAGAGGCCTACACGCGAGGCATCAAGGTCATCACGACCATCCGCAAGGACGAACAACAGGCGGCATACCAAGCCCTCCGCCAGGGCATCATGGAATACGATCGACGCCACGGTTATCGAGGCGTCGAAGGCTATGTGGACGCAAGCCGAACCAGCATGGACCAGCATGAGGCGCTCGACGAAGCCCTGGCCGAAACCCCTGACATGGATGACCTGAAGGCGGCCATCGTGACCCAGGTCGACAAAGGCACGGTCATCGCCTACCGCTACGGAGAAATCCACCGCATCAGCGGCGACGGGCTGCGCTTTGCTGCCCCGATGATCGGTGACAAGGCTCCCCCCAACAAACGCATCCGCCCGGGCGCGATCATCCGCATCGTACGAAACCAGAACGGCTGGGCCATCAGCCAGCTGCCCGAGGTGGAGGGGGCCCTGGCAGCAGCAGACCCACGTACCGGGGCCGTTCGCGCCCTGGTGGGCGGATTCGACTTCAACCGCAACAAGTTCAACCACGTCACCCAGGCCTGGCGCCAGCCCGGCTCCAGCTTCAAGCCCTTCATCTACTCGGCGGCTTTTGAAAAGGGCTACGGCCCCAACAGCGTGGTGGAAGACGCCCCCCTGTCCTTCCCGGCAGGAGAAACAGGCTCCCAGGCCTGGGAGCCCAAAAACTACGACGGCAAGTACGACGGCCCCATGTCGGTCCGCTCCGCCATGGCACGCTCCAAGAACATGGTTTCGATCCGCCTGCTGAAATCCATCGGCCCGCGCTATGCCCAGGACTACATCACCAGGTTCGGCTTCGATGCAGAGCGGCATCCCCCTTACCTGACCATGGCCCTGGGCGCCGGCTCGGTGACCCCCTGGCAGATGCTGCGTGGCTACTCGGTGTTTGCCAACGGCGGCTACCGGACCGAACCCTACGTGGTCCAGGAAATCCGCGACGAAGCCGGGACCGTGCTGGGCAGGGTAGACCCACCGGTCGCCGGAGAAACGGCTGAACGGGCCATCGACGAACGCAACGCCTACCTGATGGATTCGATCATGAAGGACGTGGTCCGGCGCGGCACGGCCACCAAGGCCCTGGTCCTCAAGCGGGGCGACCTGGCGGGCAAGACCGGCACCACCAACGACTACCTGGACGCCTGGTTCTGCGGCTACCAGCCCACGGTGGTCGCCGTGGCCTGGATCGGCTTCGATCAGCCGCGCAAGCTGGGCCGCGGAGAAACCGGCGGCGCAGCCGCGCTTCCCATGTGGATCAACTACATGCGCAAGGCACTGGACGGCACGCCCGAAACCTACCCGACCGCACCCGCGGGCCTGATCCGCATCCAGCCCAGCGGCGGGGACGAGGAGATGATCTACCAGGAAAACCTGCCCGCCGCACCACCTGAAGCGCCCCCCGAACCGGCCAGCGGACCGGCCGACGAAACGCCCGCCCTGCCGGCACTCTCCCCCGCAACGGGCTGACCGCCAAAACGCCGGTCAGCCCGCGAGGCTGACCGGTTCGCCCGCCTGCTCACTCATGCAACAGGACAGCACCGAATAGAAATCCGCCCCATCCCGGGTGCCCACCCAGCGCCCCCCTTCGGGTTTAAAATGGAATCCGCCGGATTTGGCAGCCAGCCAGATCTCACGGGCGGCACTGTGACGATTCACAATGATCTTGCTGCCGTTGTCGAACTCCAGCTCAACAATCCCTCCCGGCTTCAGCTCATAATCGAAATCGATGCTGCAAGCCTCCAGCAGACTCTCCAGATGCGCCAGCTCGAGCTCTGCCAGTGCGTTGAATTCCGCTTCGTTCATCGCCTAATCCCCTGATCTGTTAACATTTGCGCTTTTGCGCGGAACCCATGCGAAACATCGCCTTTGCTGCCGCCACGTGCGGCACGATCCTGCTGGCCGGCTGCGGCATCAAGGGCCCGCTGTACCTCCCGCAGATCCCCAGGCCCGCGGCCCAGGCCACCCAGCCTGCCGAACCTGCACCGATCGCCCCGAAGGGTGCAACGGCCGTCGATCATAACAAACCCGCCCCCCAGGACATCGCTCAATGACCACCGCCCTGCCCGTCCCGACCCTGACCACCGGATCCGCCGGCCTGACCCTCGAAGGGGTCGCCCTGTGCGAGATCGCCGAGCGCTTCGGCACGCCTACCTACGTCTATTCCCGTGCCGCCCTCACCAGCGCCTTCAACGCCTATCAGCAGGCCCTCGGGCTGCGCAAATCGCTGGTCTGCTACGCGGTCAAGGCCAACTCCAGCCTGGGCATCCTGTCGGTCTTTGCAAAACTCGGGGCTGGATTCGACGTCGTCTCGGGTGGCGAGCTGGCCCGCGTGCTGGCTGCCGGTGGAGATCCTGGCAAGGTGATCTTTTCCGGCGTGGGCAAGAGCGTGGCTGAAATGCGCTACGCCCTGGAAACGGGCATTGGCTGCTTCAACGTGGAATCCGCTGCCGAGCTGGACCGTCTCCAGGAGGTGGCTGCGCAGATGGGGAAACGCGCCCCCATCGCCTTCCGGGTCAATCCGGACGTCAACCCCAACACCCACCCCTATATTTCCACCGGCCTGCGGGGCAACAAATTTGGCGTTGCCTTTACGGAAGCCCTTGACCTGTACCGCAGGGCTGCCCGGCTGTCCCACATCGAGATCAGCGGCATCGACTGCCACATCGGCTCCCAGCTGCTGGATCCGGCGCCCATGACGGAAGCGGCAGAAAAGATCCTCGGCCTCGTGGACCAGTTGGCCAGCGAAGGCATCACCCTCGACCACATCGACCTGGGCGGCGGTCTTGGCATCCGCTACCGGGACGAGGAGCCCCCCACACCGACCGATTACCTCAAGCCTCTGCTCGCCTGCTTTGCCGGTCGCGAGGAAGCCCTGTGCTTCGAGCCGGGCCGCTCCCTGGTGGGCAATGCGGGCCTCCTGCTGACCCGCATCGAATACCTCAAGCCCGGCGTCGAAAAGAATTTCGCCATCATCGACGCGGCCATGAACGACCTGGCCCGCCCGGCGCTCTATGACGCCTACCACGAGATCGTCGCCGTCGCCCCGCGCGAACTTCCGGCCACCCGCTATGAAGTGGTCGGCCCGATCTGCGAGAGCGGCGACTTCCTCGGCCACGACCGCCACCTCTCCGTCGCAACCGGTGACCTGTTGGCCATTTTGTCCGCAGGCGCCTACGGCATGACCATGAGCTCCAACTACAACACCCGCCCCCGGGCTGCAGAAGTGCTGGTGGATGGGACGGAAACCATCCTGATCCGCGAACGTGAAACCCTGGAACATCTGCTCAAGGGCGAACGCCCCCTGCCCTGAACGGTACCCGCCACCGCCCCTCCACCTCGCCGCGTGCGTCCGATGACCAAAACCTTTCGTTTTGCCCCCTGCGCAAGCCTGCTCCTGGCCCTCGGACTCTCCGGCTGCGGCAAGCCCGCCGACACCCCACCGGCCACAGCCGGCGGGCCACCCCCCACCCCGATCACCACCACGGCCGCACGCAGCGTGGCCCTGGATGTGACCGAGGATACCCTCGGCACCCTGGAGGCGCTGATCGATCCGAAGATCGCCGCCGAGGTCGCCGGGCGGGTTACCCGGGTCGCCGTGCGCAGCGGTGACCCGGTAAGGGCCGGCCAGTTGCTGGCGGAACTGGATGCCACCGACTTCACCACCCAGGGTCAGGCCGATGGGGCCGAAGTCACCCGTCTGGAAGCCCTGCTGGCTCAGGCAGAACGCTTTGCCCAACGCCAGCAGGATCTGGTGGCGCGGGGCTTCATCTCCAGAAATGGAGCCGAAGACAGCCTGACCCAGCGGGATGCCCTGCGCGCCCAGTTGGCCAACGCCCGGGCACGGGCGACCGGCACCCGCAACAACCTGGGGCGCACCCGGGTGGCGGCCCCCACCGACGGCATCATCGAGACCCAGATCGTCTCCCCCGGAGACTATGTGAAGGTGGGTGACCCCCTGTTCAAACTGGTCTCCAACCGGATCCTGCGGGCCCACCTGCCCTTTCCGGAGTCGGCCGCACAACGTATCCGCAGAGGCCAGCCGGTTCGACTGAGTCCCGCCCAGGCGCCGGAACAGGTCATCGAGGGGACCGTGGAAGACATCAAGCCAACCCTCAGCGAAAGCAGCCGGGCCATCGATGTCCTGGTGCGGGTCAGCGGCAACGACAGCCTGCTTTCCGGCGGTACGGTCAATGGATCGGTGGTCACCGGGCGCAAGCCGGCCGCCATCGTGGTACCCGAACAGAGCGTCGTGCTCCGTCCTGCGGGCAAGGTGGTCTATGTGATTGCCGATGGCAAGGCCCAACAACGGATCATCGAGGCAGGCTTCAAGGGGGATGGCCGGATCGAGGTGCTCAAGGGGCTGACGGAGGGGGAAACGGTAGCCGAGAATGGTGCCGGTTTTCTGACTGACGGTGCCGCAGTCACGGTCAAGGCTCCCGCGGGATCCCCGCCGCCCCAGGCCGCGGCCACAACCGGCACAAAACCATGACCCTGCCCGAACTCTCCGTCAAGCGCCATGTGCTGGCCTGGATGATGAGCGCCGTCCTGGTCCTGGTGGGTATCATCGGCTACCAGCGGATCGGCATGGACCGTTTCCCACAGATCGAATTCCCGGTGATCTCGGTCACCACGACCCTCAAGGGGGCCAACCCGGACATCGTCGACTCGAGCATCACCAACGTGATCGAATCGTCGGTCAACAGCGTACCGGGGATCGAGCACGTCCAGTCCACCTCGTCTCCCGGCGTTTCGGTCATCAACATCACCTTCTCCCTCGAGAAAAAGGTGGACGTGGCCTTCAACGAGGTGCAGTCGAAGGTCAACCAGGTCCTGCGCCGCCTCCCCAAGGACGTGGATCCACCGGTGATCGCCAAGGTGGAAACCAACGCCCAGCCGATCATGTGGCTGGCCCTTCAGGGGGACCGCACCCAGCAGCAGCTCAACCAGTACGCCCTCAACGTCCTGAAGAAACGCCTGGAAACCATCGACGGGGTTGGCGAGGTCCGCCTGGGGGGAAGACGGGACAGGACAATCCGGATCAACCTGCGACCGGACCGGATGGCCGCCCTGGCGGTCACCGCCCAGGACATCAACGACGCCTTCGCCAAAGAGCATGTCCAGCTTGCCGGCGGTTTCGTGGTCGGCCAGAAGACCGAGAGCCTGGTCAAGCTGGATCTGGAGTTCCACAAGGTCGACGAGCTGCGCAACCTGGTCGTGGCCTATCGGGACAAGGCCCCCATCCGGCTGGCCGACGTGGCCGAGATCGAGGACGGCCTGGCCGACAACCGCCAGCTGGCACGCTTCAATGGCAAGCCCACGGTGGGCCTGGGCATGGTCAAGATCGCCAATGCCAATACGGTCGCCATCACCGATCGCATCATCGAAAAGGTGGAAAAGGAGCTGCAGCCCGCCCTGCCACCGGGCATGACCCTGTCCATCGTGTCCAACGACTCGGTGTTCATCCTGGAGATCGTCAAATCCCTCAAGGAACACCTGATCGAAGGGACCCTGCTGGCCTCGCTGGTGGTGTGGTTCTTCCTGCGCTCGGTACGGTCCACCTTGATCATCGCCCTGGCCATCCCGGTATCGCTGATGGGCGCCATTGCGGTGATCTACTTCGCGGGCTTCACCCTCAACTCCCTGACCATGCTGGCCCTGCTGCTGCTCATCGGCGTGGTGGTGGACGACGCCATCGTGGTCCTGGAAAACATCTTCCGCCACCGGGAGGAGCTGGACCCGGACCCGGTTTCTGCGGCGGTCAACGGCAGCAACGAGGTGGTCTTCGCGGTCATGGCCGCCACCCTCTCGCTGGTCTGCATCTTTGCGCCCGTGGCCTTCATCTCGGGCATCATCGGACAATTTTTCCGCAGCTTCGCCCTGGTGGTCACCTTCGGCGTGCTGGTGTCCCTGTTCGTATCGCTGACCCTGACGCCGATGCTGTGCTCCCGCTACCTGAAGGTGGAGAAACAGCACGGCCCCGTGTACCGGGCCTTCGACCGGTTCTTTGAAGGCATGGACCGGATGTACACCCACCTCCTGAACGGCGCCCTGACCCATCGGTGGTGGGTGCTGCTGGCCACCATCGCAGTGGTTGCCTCAAGTGCCTTCTTCTTCACCCACGTAGGCAAGGCCTTTACCCCGGACCAGGACGAAGGCCGTTTTCTGGTCGCCCTGCGCACGCCCCTGGGCTCCAGCATCGACTACACCGACTCTAAACTCCGGGAAGTGGAGGCCATCCTGGACCGTCATCCGGAAATCCGCTCCGAGTTTGCCCTGATCGGCCTGGGGACCGCTGGCCAGGTGAACCAGGGGACCGTGGTGGTGCGGATGGTGCCGCGGGAAGAACGCAGCATCAAACAGCAGGAAATCCTGCCGCTCCTGCGCAAGGAGTTTGCCCAGATCGCCGGCGCCCGGGTCTTTGCGGCACCCTATCCGATGGTCCAGGGCCAGCGGGGGGAGCCCCTCCAGTTCGTGCTGACCGAGGACAACCTGCAGGAGCTCGGCCGCCACGCCACAGCCCTGCAGCGCAAGCTCGCAGCGCTTCCGGTACTGGGACGCATCGACACAGACCTGCAGCTCGACCTGCCCCAGCTGGTCTTCGAGCCCGATCGCCTGCGGATCGCCGATGCCGGCCTGAGTACCCAGGACGTGGCCCAGGCCATCAACATGCTGACCGGCGGCGTGGACATTGCCAAATTCAATGATGAACCCGGGGACGGCCAGCGCTACGACATCCGGGTCAAGGCCCGGGAAGGCAGCTTCACCCAGCCCTCCGATCTTTCAAGGATCTTCCTGCGCAACAAATCCGGAGAGATGGTCCGTCTGGACAGCGTGGCCCGCTTCAAGGAAAGCCTGGGCCCGGCCGTGGTGGGCCGTTTCGACCTGCAGTACGCGGCCACCTTCTTTGCCACGCCGACGATTCCCCTGGGCGAAGCCGTGGAACTGGTCCGGCAGAGTGCCGCCGAGATCCTGCCCAGCGGCTATCAGGTCAAGCTGATCGGGCAGGCGGAAGAATTCGGCAAGACCCAGAAGTACATGGCCTTCACCTTCGCGCTGGCACTGACCCTGCTCTACATGGTCCTGGCCAGCCAGTTCAACAGCTTCCTGCAGCCCGCCATCGTGATGCTGGCCCAGCCCCTCGCCATTGTCGGTGGCGTGGCCGCCCTGTGGATCAGCGGGCAGACCCTCAACATCTATTCGATGATCGGGCTGGTGCTGCTGATCGGGTTGGTGGCGAAGAACTCCATCCTGCTGGTGGACCTGACCAATCAGCGGCGCGCCGAAGGCATGGCGGTCGATGCGGCCCTGCGCAACGCCTGCCCAATCCGGATGCGCCCGGTGCTGATGACCTCCCTGACGGTGATCCTGGCCCTTGCACCCGCCGCCCTGGGTTTCGGCGCCGGCAGTGAAACCAACCAGCCGCTGGCCGTCGCCGTGATCGGTGGCATGATCAGCTCCACCCTCCTGACCCTGGTGGTCGTACCGGCGGTGTACTCCCTGATCGAAGGCTGGCGGGAACGGCAGAGCGCACAGCGCACGGTCTGATGCCCCTGCGGGCAGATCGCACAGAGGGCCGCCGGAGCCGGTCAGACGGGCTGGATCGCGGCCTTTCCGGCGGCCCTATCCAGCCAGCGCTGAAGCAGACGGCAGGTCTCCAGATCGAAACGCCGCGGCGGCGGCGCCTTTCGCAGGGCCTCGAACGCGGCCGCACTGTCCACACTCCCCAGCAGGCACCAGCGGTCCACCAGATGCCAGACCTCCCGGGCGCCTCCGGCGCGGACCTCATGGATCATCACCGGCCCCGGCCAGGGCCAGTGCTTGAGGCGCAGGCTTTCCAGAACCTTGAGCAGGCGGGCATCATGCTCGGCGCTACTCTCCCGGCCCGCACAGACGCCGGCACAGCGCCGGGCCTGATGGGCCAGGCACGCCCCCTCGCCCCAGGGCTCGATGCCGACGCGGCGGGGACACAGCTTGTACAGGCTGGTCAGCTCCCGCAGGGCATGATCGGCCTCCTTCCGGCTGCGAAAGGCACCGAACACCTCGCCCCAGGTCAGGGGATCGCCCGCATTGAGGGGAACCCGGGTCAGCACCGGCCCCTGCCGTCGGTCCGGCTCGAAACGCAGCCCGAAGACGTTATCCTCCGGAGCGACCTTGTTCTCGCTGGGACGCAGTTCCCGCAACAGGCGGGACTCCAGCAGGAGGGACTCCAGCTCCCCGGCCGTGGCCCGCCAGTCCACCCGGCGCACCTGCTGAACGATACGGGCATCCCGCCCCTTCGGTCGCTCGGCGGCGAACAGCCCCAGCACCTGCGAACGCAGGTGACTGGCCCGGCCCACGAACAGGGGCACATCCTGCTCGCCAAAAAAGAGATACACCCCATGCCCCTCGGGCACGCCCTCCAGCACCCCCTCCGGCAGCCCGGCAGGCCGGCTGGGCGCACTCATTGCCTTGAGGACCGCTGCGTCCAGCGCGTCCGGCTCGAAGCTGCGGGACATGATCCCGGCAAACTGATGAAGCGCCTCGGCGTCGCCCAGGGCCCGGTGGCGCGCCGAACAGCTCAGCCCGTGCCGTTCGATCAGTGCATCGAGGCCGTGACGGTGATGCTGAGGATAAAGGGCGCGGGACAGTTTTACGGTACACAGCACCGACGCGTCAAAGGTCCGTCCCAGCCGGCTGAACTCGTTCTTGAGAAAACCGTAGTCGAAGCGCGCGTTATGGGCCACGAAGACGCAATCGGTCAGCAGGGTGCGGACCTGCTCTGCCACGGCGGCGAAACGGGGGGCGTCGGCCACCATCCCGTCGGTTATGCCCACCAGATCCTGAATATGAGCCGGAATCGCCCTTTCCGGATTCACCAGACTGGACCAGCGCTCCACCAGCACCCCTGCCTCGATGCGCAGGATGGCTATTTCGGTGACCCGATCCACTGCCGGATTGGCACCGGTGGTCTCCACATCGATGAACGCCAGGCGGGAATGGAGGGAAGTCAGAAAAACGGAACTAACGGGGGAAGAGGCAGAATCCACGGATGCGGCAACAATGACGGGTGGGATAAAGCATGAGGGCCCCGCAACCCCTGTCTGCACTCAAGGCGGGCAGGAGAAGCGGGACCCCGGATGACCTGGAAGGGCAGGCGCCCTTCTTCAGCTCAGCGGCAAACAGAATCCGTCAGGACTCTGCCGAGTAAGGATAGGGCTTCTGGTCCACCCGGGCCGCAGCATACTGCTGCTGGGTTTCGGCATCCTGGGGCTTGTCCCACCACAGGGCACGCCCCTTTTTCTGCTCTTCACGCTCCTCGGGATGCTTTTCCATCCATTCGCGCATGAACTTGGTGTGTTCGGATTCGTAACCAGCCATATGTATCTCCCTTTGATCGACGTGGATTCTAGCAGCCTCAGACCGCTTTCTGATCGGCCTTGAGGCGATTGATGCGGACCACCTCGGGAATGTTGCGCATCCCCCGGATGACCTTGGCCAGGTGCAGGCGATGAGTCACCTGCAAGGTGATGTAGATCGTGGAGTACGGCCCCTGCTCCCCATCGGTGCTGACGTTCTGGATATTGCACTCCTGCTCGGCAATGGCGTTGGCAACCTTGGCCAGCACGCCCCGCACGTTCTGGGTCAGAAGCTTGAGGGTGACATCGAACAGACGATCGGTGGCAGCCTCCCACTCCACGTCGATCCAGCGATCCCGCTCGCTGCGCAGCTTGCGGGCCTGGGGGCAGTCGTGCATGTGCACCTCCAGTCCCTGCCCCTTGCGGATGATCCCGACGATGGGGTCGCCCGGGATCGGCCGGCAACAGCGGGCCAGCTGGACAGCAACCCCTTCCGTGCCACGGATCAGGATGGCTCCTGCGGGCTTGGGCTTGACCACATCGGCCCGGCCGGATTCCACGTCCTGGATCTCCGCCAGGCGCCGGGCGACGATGGCGGGCAGGCGCTTGCCGAGACCGATGTCGGTCATCAGCTCCTTTCGACTCGGGAGGGAAAACTCCCGCAGGAACCGGTCCCAGGCGAAGGTGCTGACCTGACCGAGGGTCAGTCCATGAGGACGCAGGGCCTGGTTCAGGAGGCGCTCCCCCAGCGTGGAGGCCTCTTCCTGCTGCGCATTCTTGAGAAAATGACGGATCTGCGCCCGGGCCTTGCCCGTACGCACATAGCTCAGCCAGGCCGGATTGGGACTGGCGTGGGCTGCGGTGATAATCTCGATCTGATCGCCATTGTGGAGTTCGGTACGCAGGGGCATCAGCTCACCGTTGATGCGCCCGGCGACACAGCGGTTGCCCACGTCGGTGTGCACCGCATAGGCAAAATCCACCACCGTTGCGCCCCGGGGCAAAGCAAAGATCTTGCCCTTGGGAGTGAAGGCGTATACCTCTCCGGGAAACAGATCCACCTTCACGTGCTCCAGGAATTCGCTGGAGTCGCCGGAGGTGTTCTGTAGTTCGAGGAGGGACTGCAGCCAGGAGTGGGTCTTGTGCTGCAGCTCGGTGAGGGTCTTCTCGTCTTCCTTGTAGAGCCAGTGGGAGGCCACGCCGCTCTCGGCGATGTGGTTCATCTCGTGGGTGCGGATCTGCACCTCCACCGGCGTGCCGAAGGGACCGATCAGGGTCGTGTGGAGGGACTGGTAGCCATTGCCCTTGGGAATGGCGATGTAATCCTTGAACTTGCCGGGCACCGGCTTGTAGAGGGCATGCAGGGCCCCCAGCGCCCGGTAGCAGGTCTGGATGTCGGGCACGATGACCCGGAAACCGTAGATATCGAGCACCTGGGAGAAGCTCAGGTGCTTCTCGACCATCTTGCGGTAGATGCTGTAGAGATGCTTTTCACGTCCCCGCACCTCGGCCTGGATGCTCCACTGGGGCAGGCGCTCCTCGATCGCGTGGAGGATTTTGCCCACCACCTCGCGGCGATTGCCCCGGGCAGCAAGGATGGCCTTGGAGAGCACCGCGAAACGCATCGGATAACGGTGGGTGAACGCCAGCTCCTGGAGCTCCCGGTAGAGGCTGTTGAGGCCCAGCCGGTTGGCAATCGGCGCATGGATTTCCTGGGTTTCCCGGGCAATCCGGCGACGCTTGTCGGGCCGCATGTGGTCGAGGGTCCGCATGTTGTGCAGACGGTCGGCCAGCTTGATGAGGATTACCCGCAGATCGCTGGCCATGGCCAGCAGCATCTTGCGGAAGTTTTCCGCCTGGGCTTCCTCGTGGGACTGGAATTCGATCTTGTCGAGCTTTGACACCCCGTCCACCAGCTCGGCGGTAGTCCGCCCGAAGCGCTCGGCGATCTCCGCCTTGGAGATGTGGGTATCCTCCATCACGTCGTGGAGCAGCGCAGCACACAGGGCCTGGCCGTCCAGTTTCCAGCCGGCCAGGATTTCGGCCACGGCGACAGGATGGGAGATGTAGGGTTCGCCACTCTTGCGGATCTGCCCCTGATGGGCATCCGCAGAAAAGTGATAGGCCGCCTCAATGCGCCCGACGTCCTCGGCACGCAGATATGCCGCGACCAAGGCCTTCAGGCGGGCAAAGTCGAGGGGCAGGATGGAGGAAACGGGAGGCTGAAAGACGCCGCTACCAGTCACCGGAATGGGAGCAGCGGGTTCCATGTCACAACTCCCGGTCGGGGCGCTCAGGCCTGGCCGCGGTTGAGGACTTCGGTGCCGACCTTGCCAGCAGCAATCTCGCGGAGGGCAACCACGGTGGGCTTGTCCTTGTCGTGGCGATCCAGGTCCACCTGCGGCGTGGCACCGGCCGTCAGCTGACGGGCACGATAGGTCGCCGCCAGCGTGAGCTGGAAGCGGTTGGGGATTCGTTTCAGACAATCATCGACAGTAACGCGGGCCATATCAATCCTGTTCCAGGTAATGGAAAAACGCCGGCTTGCGCGCCTCCTGGTTGGCGTAGCGCAGTCGGGATGCCCTCACCACGGCCACCAGATCATCCTGGGCCGCGGTCAGGTCTTCGTTGATTATAACGTAGTCGAACTCAGCCACATGGCGCATCTCGCCGCGCGCTGCCAGCACGCGGCGGGCAATCACATCCTCGCTGTCCGTCCCGCGTCCGCGCAGACGACGCTCGAGCTCCTCGACGGAAGGAGGAAGGATGAACACACCCACCGCCTTGGGGAACACCTTGCGCACCTGCTGGGCGCCCTGCCAGTCGATCTCCAGCAGGATGTCGGTACCGGACCCGATCTGCTCGGCCAGCCAGGCCCTGGAAGTGCCGTAGTAATTGCCATGCACCTCCGCCCACTCGAGGAAGACACCCCTGTCCTTCAGGGACAGAAAGGTGGACAGATCCACGAAATGATAGTGCTGCCCCTCCACCTCACCGGGCCGGGGCGCCCGGGTGGTGTAGGAGACCGACAGCCTGACCTGGGGATCCCGTTCCAGCAACGCGGCGACCAGGGTGGTTTTGCCAGCGCCGGAGGGGGCGGTGACGATGAACAGAGTACCGGGCATGGACCTTCCTTATTCGACGTTCTGGACCTGCTCGCGCATCTGCTCGATGGCCAGCTTGAGTTCGACCGCGATGGCGGTCATGTCGGCGGCCATGGCCTTGGACCCGAGGGTGTTGGCCTCCCGGTTGAGCTCCTGCATCAGGAAATCCAGGCGCTTGCCCGCCGAACCTCCGGCCTTGAGGATGCGCTCCACCTCATCCAGGTGGGTGCTGAGACGGGACAGCTCCTCAGCCACATCCACCCGCTGGGCGAACAGCCCCACTTCCAGGCGGATGCGGTCATCGTCCAGGGTTGCTGCCGCATCGCGCAGGCGGTTGGCCAGCTTTTCCTGGTATTCCGCCACCAGCGCCGGCACCCGGGGCTGGACTGTGGTCACCAGCTCGCGCATCCGCGCAATCCGGCCGCGGATCATCTCGGCAAGCTTCTCACCCTCCCGGCGCCGGCTCGCCACCAGTTCGTCCAGGGCCGCCGCGATGGTCGCCGCAATATCTGCCTGCATCGACTCGAACGTGACACTGTCATCCGCCAGGATCCCGGGCCAGCGCAGCACCTCACCCACCGAAAGGGACGCTGCCTGGGGAAACCCTGCCAGCACGGCTGCCTGCGCGGCCTTGAGCTGGTTCAGGACGGCACCATTGATCGCGATGTCACGAGGTGCGCTATCCTTTGCCTGCAGGTTGAAACGGCATTCCACCTTGCCCCGCCCAAGGCGGCCGGTGATCGCCTCCCGAAGCATGGGTTCGGCCTGACGCAGGTCGTCGTTGATCCGGAAGGCCAGATCGAGGTAACGGGAATTGACGCTCCGCAACTCCAGGTGCAGGGCGACAGGGCCAAGGTCGCGGGTCTGGACGGCATAGCCGGTCATGCTGTGAATCATTGGATGTTTTTCCCGAGAGAGCGCGGCAAACGAAATTAACAAAGTAAACTGGAGGCTTCGAATGCCACCAAAGACCGAAGTGTAGCGCCCTGCCCGATGGCCACTCAACAAAACTGCGCCTTGCCGCCCGGCTTCCAGCTCGACCATTACCGGGTCGAGCGGCAGCTGTCGCTGGGTGGATTCTCCATCGTCTATCTGGCTTACGACCAGGACGGCACCCCGGTGGCCATCAAGGAGTACCTGCCCAACTCCCTCGCCCTGCGCGCCGAAGGAGAGGTAACGCCCCATGTGACCGAGGCCCACCAGGGTGCATTCCGTTACGGCATGAAGTGCTTTTTCGAGGAAGGCCGGGCCCTGGCCAAGCTGGTGCATCCCAACGTGGTCCGGGTTCTCAACTTCTTCCGGGCCAATGGCACGGTCTACATGGTGATGCAGTTCGAGCGGGGACGGACCCTCCACGACTACGTTCAAAAGAACAAGGGCAACGTCCGGGAACGCTTCATTCGCGGCGTGTTCACCCGCATGCTCAATGGCCTGCGGGAGGTCCATGCCCACAAGCTGCTGCATCTGGACATCAAGCCGTCCAACATCTACCTGCGCGCCGACGGCACCCCGGTACTCCTGGACTTCGGGGCGGCACGGCAGACCCTGATGTCCGACACACCGATCCTGAAACCCATGTACACCCCCGGCTTTGCCTCACCAGAGCAATTCACCAGCCGGGACGCCCTGGGACCCTGGAGCGACATCTACAGCGTAGGCGCCAGCCTGTACGCCTGTCTGGCCGGCACCTCCCCCCAACGCTCCGACGAGCGTCTGACCAACGACACCGTTGTCCCGGCCACCAAAGCCTGGGCGGGTCAATACTCGCCCCACTTCCTGGCCACCATTGACTGGTGCCTGCAACTGGATCCCCTGAAACGGCCGCAAAGCTGCTTTGCGCTGCAGAAGGTGCTGGCCCAGCGTCATCGGGAAGCGCCGCCGCCCCAGAAATCCTGGCTGGAAGGGTTGGGATCAAAACTTAAAACAATCATGGGTCGCTGATGAGATTCACCATTTACCAGGAGAGCCGCGTCGGCAAGCGACGCACCAACCAGGACCGGGTGGCTTACTCCTACACCCGGGATGCCTTGCTGATGGTGCTCGCCGACGGGATGGGCGGGCACCTCTACGGGGAGATCGCCGCCCAGCTGGCGGTGCAGTTCATTGCCCAGTCCTTCCAGCAGGAAGCCCGTCCGAAGGTCACCGATCCCATCCTGTTCCTGTCCCGGGTGATCAGCAACGCCCACCACGCCATCCTCGACTACGCCTTCGACAAGCAACTCTCCGACGTCCCGCGGACCACCATCGTCACCTGTCTGATCCAGGACGGCGTGGCCCACTGGGCCCACGCCGGGGACTCCCGCCTCTACATGATCCGCCGGGGCAAGGTGGTCGCTCAGACCCGTGACCACTCGCGGGTCCAGATGATGCTGGACCAGGGCCTGCTCGACGCCGAGGCGGCGGCAGTTCACCCCAGCCGCAACCGGATCTTCAGCTGCCTCGGTGGCAACCACCCACCCCAGATCGAGTTTTCACGGGCCGTGCCCCTGACCAACGGGGATGTTCTGGCCCTCTGTTCCGACGGCGTCTGGGGCCACCTGGAAAGCCACACGCTGGCATCCTTCCTGGAAAATGGCAAAGTCATGGAAGGAGTACCCCGGCTGATGAACGAAGCCGAGCGCCTGGGCGGCGCCCAGTGCGACAACCTCTCCCTCATCGCCATGAGCTGGCACGACGATCACCCGGAAGCCGACGGTCCGGACTCCGTCTCCACCCGGGGCATGGCCGCCGACGCCTTTACAACTCAGATGGAGGGCTTCGGGCGCAGCAAGCGCGACCAGGAAGATCTCTCCGAAGACGAAATCGAGCGAGCCATCCGCGAAATCAACGCAGCGATCCACAAGTTCAAGTGATGTTTCAGGCCACCTCATACGGTGGCCTTAGTTCTTTGAATTCAAGCACTTTTCAAAAAACACCGTTTCACGCCGTTTCACCCAAAATCACCCAATCGCCTACAATCTGTGTAGCTAGGTTTGTAGCTAGGAATTTGAAGTTCCCTAGAGCCTGTCCTGAACGATGTGCATGGCATCGGCCAGATGGGGCAGCCTGAGGCAGGCAAAGGCCAGATAGTGCACTCCAGCCAAGGTTTCGGGCAAGCGTTCGTAATCCCGGGCCAAGCGGCGAAAGCGCGCTGCCCAACCGAAACTGCGTTCGACCACCCAGCGCCGGGGTAACAGCACGAATCCCCGCTTGGCCTCGGGGAGTTTGACCACGTCGAGGGTGATGCCGTGTTCAAGGGCTGCATTGGCGGGGTTCTGGCCGGTATACCCCTGATCGACGTAGGCCAGGGTCACCTCCTGATTGCTCACGTCCTGGATCGCCTCGGCCAACTGGCCGACTTGATCCCGATCCTGTTCGTTGGCCGGCGTGACATGCAGCGCCAGCAGGTTGCCCAGCGTATCGACGGCCAGATGAACTTTCGAGCCCTTCTTGCGCTTGGCCCCGTTGTAGCCGGCGCGGGCACCGCTGGTGGGGGTCGATTGCAGCGTCCGGCTGTCCAGAATGGCCGCAGAGGGATGGGGTGTGCGCCCATCGGCCAGGCGCAGCAGCATGCGCAAGTCGTGCACGATGGCCTCGAAACAGCCGGCCTTGAATCAGCGCTGCATCTGCTGATGCACGCACGACCAGGGCGGCAGGTCGTTGGGCAGCATCCGCCACGGACAGCCGGTGCGCACCACGTAGCGAAGTGCGTTGAACACTTCCCGTAGATCGTGCCGGCGCTGGCCGGCATCAAGCGGAAACAGAATCAGGTAAGGGGCGACGAAGGCCCATTCTTCGTCGCTGACATCGGTCGGGTAGGGTTTTCGGTCTGCCATAGACCGCGAATCTTAAGGCTATGGCATGGTTCAGGACAGGCTCTAGGGATAGGCGAACGGGTTTGCTGCATCCCGCCCTATGTGTATCCTACACACCATAAACAGCGCCGACGTGATTCGCATGCTCAAGGCCGATGGCTGGGAAGAAGTCGCCACACGGGGCAGCCATCACCAGTTCAAGCACCCCGCCAAACCCGGCCGGGTGACGGTGCCGCACCCGAAGAAAGACCTTCCGACGGGAACGCTGCATTCGATCCTGAAACAAGCCGGCATCAAGTAAAGGAGGCCCCGCGATGCGCTACCCCATTGCAATTGAACCTGGCAACGATGCCAACGCTTGGGGCGTTGTTGTGCCCGATCTGCCGGGCTGCTTTTCAGCAGGAGACACCCTTGACGAAGCCATCGAACAGGCTCGTGAAGCCATCGTGCTTCACCTTTACGGGCTACTTGATGACGGGGAGGACATCCCACCGCCCCGCCCCGTGAGTGAACACCAGGGCCGGCCGGAGTTTGCGGGCTGGATCTGGGCTGTGGTGGAGATCGATCCCGCGATGCTCGATAGCCAAGTCGAACGGGTCAATATCACCTTGCCCCGGCGGGTGCTGTCCCGTCTGGATCGTGCCGCACGGGCGGCCGGTGAAACCCGGTCGGGCTACATCGCCCGGCTGGCCCTGGGGGAGCGGGTGTAGTCGTTACCGTCGTTCTGCCCACTCTCTGTTATTCCAGCGCCGGGCATGTCCCGGCGTTGTGCTTTCTGGCGCCCGGGTGCCGCCGGCCCTCGCCCTTGGTCTTTCACCTGGCGGGCGGACACAGCGGCCCCGTGGGCTTCCCTTCCACACTCCGGGCGCTGCATTGGGCGGTGTATCTCGAAAGCCATGCCCGGCGCTGCTATGGCGCGGCACAGGCCGGCGAAGCGGATACGGCACGGCGGATCCTGGAGCGGATTGCAAAGGGGGATCTTCCGCGGGAGGGCTTCGGGACGCGGGACATTCAGCGGGCGTGCTGGTCAGGGCTGGCCGATCAAAAGCAGGTTTCCGCCGGGTTGGATCTGCTGGTGGAACTGGGACACCTGGAAGCCTGGCAGGAGCCAACCCGCGGGCGGGTCAAGACGCTGTACATCGTGAATCCGAAGTCTTCACAGACTGCTGTGGCGAAGCACTGAGCGGAGCCGATTTTCCCCCACATGCACCAGGAAGCGAACTGACAAAACTGACAGAAGGGGCTTTTGTCAGTTTTGTCAGTGACCCCGCGGGGGGTGTATGGGGGAAATTTCGGGGCATTGCCTGGCGTCGCTGCTATGTTATGGTTCAAGCCATGCACTCACGCCGATTTGACCGCCCGATCATTCTGACCCGTCATGCCCGCTTGCGCATGGATGAGCGCAATATCAGCCAAGCGGAATTGCTGGCGGTAATCGATACCGGAGAAACACGATACAAGGACGACTCCCACCTGTGGGCGTTCAAGCACATTTCAGAGCGTGCCGACAATCTTGTTTGCGCGGTGCTGGTGCTCGAAGATTCGGTAGTGGTCAAGACCGTGATGCATCACTTCAGTTTGGAGGCCTCGCCATGAGAACCACGTATTACGACGATGACGACATTCTTGTGATTCGCCTGAGTGACAAGCCTATTGCTCGCGAGGTGTCGCAGGACTGGAACACCCATGTCAGTTACGCCGCCGATGGAACCGCCGTGGAAGTGGTTGTTCTGGATGCCCGTGCAAGCGGGGCGTTGCCGGTAGAGGTTGCGCACGGACACGCTGCTTGACGGGGCTTCTGTAGGAATGTTTTCAAATCGGGGGGCGAGTCCCCTAATCCAAGACCAGCGCCGGGCACGTCCCGGCGTTGTGCTTTCTGGCAGACGGGCGCCGCCGGCCCTTCGCCCCCTCGAAGCCGTGCCCGGCCGTTTCCCCTGCGTTTCTCGATTTTGGCGTTTCGGTCGATAGCTCAAAAGGTATAGGTTTTGAGCCAGAAAGAAGCCCGCCATGTCCGCCATCGTCGCCTATGCCCGCGTCTCGACCGATGACCAAACCTGCGAGAACCAGCGCCGCACCATTTCGGCCCGCTACGCCGTAGCGAAGTGGTTCACCGATGACGGGGTATCGGGTGCGATCGCTGCGACCGAGCGCCCATCGATGGCGGCCCTGCTGGCCTATGTGCGGGAGGGGGACGTGGTAATCGTTGCCGCAATCGACCGGCTCGGGCGCAACACCATTGACGTGCTCTGCACCGTTGAAGCCCTGAAGGCCAAGGGCGTGTCGGTGGTTTCGATGCGGGAAGGCTTCGACCTGGTGCCCCCCGCCGGCAAGCCCCTGGGGCGGTCCAAGAGCCTTGACGATGCCGCCGTTGGCGCCGGCGGAGCACTTCGGCATTTAGGTGGCGAGTGTGAAGCGGGCTTGCTCGAAGGTAAGTGCAAGGCGTGACCAATGCCGGCTGTGAAGCTGGCACAATCAGGGGACGCCTAAAGCATCCGTGTAGCTAGAGGCAGCCAAACCCCTACCACACAAGGCTTTCAACCACAAGCAGAAGAACCCATCCCAAGTTCAAATGACCGACACCTCCTTCGCCCGCCCCAGTGGCCGCACGCCCGCCCAGCTCCGCCCCATCCGCATCACCCGCGGCTTTACCCGCCACGCAGAAGGCTCGGTGCTCATCGAATTCGGCGACACCCGGGTGCTGTGCACGGCCAGTGTCGAAGAGAGCGTCCCCCCCTTCCTGCGCGGCAAGGGCCAGGGCTGGCTGACCGCCGAATACGGCATGCTGCCCCGCTCCACCCACACCCGCAGCGCCCGCGAAGCGGCCAAGGGCAAGCAGAGCGGCCGGACCCAGGAGATCCAGCGCCTGATCGGGCGCAGCCTGCGCGCCGTGGTGGACATGACCGCCCTGGGCGAGCGCCAGATCACCATCGATTGCGACGTGCTTCAGGCTGACGGAGGCACCCGCACCGCATCCATCACAGGCGCCTGCATTGCTGTCCATGAAGCCCTGGAGGGGCTGGTCAAGGCCGGCAAGCTGCCTGCCAACCCGATGCGCGACTTCGTCGCCGCCATCTCGGTGGGCATCTACAAGGGGGTTCCCGTGCTCGACCTCGATTACCCGGAAGACTCCGGCTGTGAAACCGACATGAACGTGGTCATGACGGGCAGCGGCGGCTTTGTCGAAGTCCAGGGCACCGCCGAAGGCGCGCCCTTTTCCCGCGCTGAACTGGACAGCCTGCTGGAACTGGCCGGCACCGGCATTGCCGAACTCGTTGTGGAACAGAAAAAGGCCCTCGGCATTCCAGCCTGAGCGCCACGAAAGCGAGGCCCCCCATGAAACAGCTCGTCCTGGCCAGCGGCAACGCCGGCAAGCTCAAGGAACTCTCCGCCCTGCTCGCCCCCCTCGGCATCGAGGTGCTGCCTCAGTCGGCCTTCCAAGTCCCGGAAGCCGAAGAGCCTCACCCAAGCTTCATCGAAAACGCCATCGCCAAAGCCCGCCACGCCGCCCATGTCACCGGCCTGCCGGCCCTGGCTGACGACTCGGGGCTGTGCGTGCACATCCTGGGAGGATCCCCCGGCGTCCTGTCAGCGCGCTTCGCCGGCGAACCCAAGTCCGACCAGCGCAACAACGAACTGCTTCTGACCCGACTTGCCGGCCAGACAGATCGCCGGGCACGCTTCTACTGCGCCCTCGCCCTGGTCCGTCACGCGGACGACCCCCAGCCCCTGATGGCTACCGGCGAATGGCACGGGGAAATCCTCGATGCCCCCCGGGGCAGTGCCGGCTTTGGCTACGACCCCCTGTTCCTGGTGCCCGACCTGGAGCAGACTGCCGCCGAAATCCCCGCCGAACTCAAGAATGTCCTGTCCCACCGGGGCAAGGCCTTCCGCCAGCTCCTCGACAAGCTGCAGGCCGAACTGGCCTGACCTTTTGCCGGCCCTGGGCCGGCCTCGCTGCACATGCCGATGTCCAACCACCGCACCATCCCCATTACGCCTCGCTCTCCAGCTCCCCGCAGCGACCAGGGCGGCTTCGAATCCCGCCTCAGCGCATCGCCTCCCCTGGCGCTCTATGTGCATTTCCCCTGGTGCGTGAAGAAGTGCCCTTACTGCGACTTCAACTCCCACGGAGTACGCGACGAAGGCATTCCCGAAGCGGCTTACATCCAGGCCCTGATCGCCGATCTGGAAGGCGCACTGCCTCAGATCTGGGGACGACGGGTGCACAGCATCTTCATCGGCGGCGGCACCCCCAGCCTGCTGAGTCCGGACGGGCTGGACCAGCTCCTCACCGGCATCCGGATGCGCACCCTCCTCGACCCGATGGCCGAAATCACCCTGGAAGCCAACCCGGGCACTGTGGATGCGGGTCGTTTCAAGGCCTTCCGGGAAACCGGTGTCAATCGCCTGTCCGTGGGCATCCAGAGCTTCAATGAGCGCCACCTGCAGGCTCTGGGACGCATCCATGGCCGGGCGGAGGCCATCGCCGCCGCCGAAGCCGCGCTGACCCACTTCGATGCGGTCAACCTGGACCTGATGTACGCCCTGCCGGAACAAAGCCTCGCCGAAGCCCGGGCGGATCTGGAAACCGCCCTTGCCCTGGCCCCGCCCCACCTGTCCTGCTACCACCTGACCCTGGAGCCGAACACGGCCTTCGCCTCGGCACCGCCCCCCATCCCCGATCCGGACTCGGCCGCCGACATGCAGGACCACATCGAGGAACGCCTGGCGGAAGCCGGCTATATCCACTACGAGACCTCGGCCTTCGCCAAACCCCACCAGGAATGTCGCCACAACCTGAACTACTGGACCTTCGGTGACTACCTGGGGATTGGCGCAGGCGCCCACGGCAAACTCTCCTCCCACGCAGGCATCATCCGGGAAACCCGGCCCAGGCACCCCTCCGCCTACCTGACGGCCAGCGGGACGGGCAGCTTCGTGCAGGAGCGCCGCACCATCGGCGCCAGCGAGCTGCCCTTCGAATTCATGATGAATGCCCTGCGGCTCAACAACGGCTTTCCCCGCCGGCTGTTCGCCGAGCGCACCGGCCTGCCCTTCGAAGCGCTGGAGGCCGGCCTGCTGAAGGCACGGCAGCAGGGCCTGGTGGAGGTGGATGGCGACATGATCCGCCCGACCCGCCAGGGACGGCATTTCCTCAACGAACTGCTGGTGCTCTTCCTGGCAGGGGAAAACTGAGCCTGATGCCCTCCGCCAACACCCCCCCCCTCCCCGACCCGACCCAGCTCGGTCAGGTGTTCACCCCCGACCGGGTAGTACGGGCGATGCTGCGCCTGCGCCACAACCCTGGCCGGGTCCTGGAGCCGTCCTGTGGTGACGGAGCCTTTCTGCGTCAGCTCAACAACGCGGTGGGAATCGAGCTGGACCCCCGCCAGTGCCCACCGGATGCCCTCAACATCGACTTCTTCGCCTATCCGGAAGAGGAGAAATTCGACACGGTGATCGGCAACCCGCCCTATGTGCGCTACCAGGACATGCCCGCCAGCACCCGTGCCCTGCTCCGCCTGGACGGCTTCGATGAACGCAGCAACCTTTACCTGTTCTTCATCGAAAAGTGCATCCGGCACCTGAAGCCGGGGGGTGAGCTGATCTTCATCACTCCCCGGGACTTCCTCAAGGCCACCAGCGCGCGCAGCCTCAACCGCTCCCTGCACCAGCGGGGCACCATTACCCACGCCATCGAACTGGGAGATGCCCGGGTATTTCCCAACGCCGTCCCCAACTGCCTGATCTGGCGCTACGAGCTGGACAACCTGTGTCATCAGACCGCCTGGGCGCATCTGGGCCAGGGGGATGACCTCAGCCATGGGCTGGACCACCCCCACTGGCAATTCCGCCACTTCGCCGAAAGCGCCGGCCATCTGCTGTTCTGCAAGGGGACATATCCCCTCAGCCTGAGCCGGATCGCCAGCGTACGGGTGGGGGCCGTATCCGGCGCCGACCTCCTCTTCGTAAACGATGAAGCCGGTACCCGGGACTTCGTCCACTCGGGGACCGCCCGCAGTGGCCGCACCCGCCGGATGATCTGGAGCGAACCTGGCGAAGCCCCACCGGCGGCCCTGCTCCCCCACAAAACCCGTCTGATGGCCCGGCGCATCCGCCCCTTCGACGAGAGCAACTGGTGGCAATGGGGCCGGGGCTACCCCCAGAGCGATGCTCCGCGCGTCTATGTCAATACCAAGACCCGTCACCCTCACCCCTTCTTCACCCACCCCTGCTGCCACTTCGACGGGGCCGTCATGGCCCTCTTTCCCCACCGCCAGGACGTGAATATCGACGCTTTCCGGGATGTCCTCAATGGGGTCGACTGGGCCGATCTGGGCTTCGTCTGTGACGGACGTTACCTGTTCACCCAGCGCAGCCTCGAGAACGCACCCCTGCCTGGCGAATTCGCCGCCTTCCTGCCCGAACCGGCCTGAAGCGGGTGCGCCGGAAAAGGGCGAACCGGAGGGATGGTGTAACATCGAGTGAACGATAACGGGCCGCGCGGGTCCATGACGCTCCTTCCAGGCGTCGGGCCACCGACGCACCGCCCACCCGAGAACAGTCTGCGAGGCACCATGGTCCCCCATCTCACCACCGCACTCACCGGCCCCCTGCTGGAGCTGGAACGCCATTTCCTCGACAAGGCCTGCGCCATCGAGCGCTGGATGCGTACCCAGTGGCAGGAACACATGCCCCCCTTCTACGGCTCCACCGACCTGCGCAACTCCGGCTTCAAGCTGGCGCCGGTGGATCTCAACCTCTTCCCGGGTGGTTTCAACAACCTCAACGACGCCTTCATGCCCCTGTGCGTCCAGGCAGCCCAGGCCGCCATCGAGCGCATCTGCGTGGGGGCCGGCTCGATCCTGCTGATTCCGGAGAACCACACCCGCAACCAGTTCTACCTGCAGAACGTGGCCAAGCTGGTGTCCATCCTGCGCCTCACCGGCCTGGAAGTCCGGCTGGGCAGCCTGCTGCCCGAGATCACCGAGCCGACCGTGGTCGAGCTGGCCAATGGCAGCAGCCTCACCCTCGAGCCCCTGGTCCACCATGACAACCGCCTCGGCCTGAAGGACTTCAAGCCGTGCGCCGTGCTGCTCAACAACGACCTGTCTGCCGGCATTCCGGCCATGCTCGAAGGGCTCTCCGACCAGTGGGTCATTCCCCCGGTCCATGCCGGATGGCATTCCCGCCGCAAATCCAACCACGCGGCCGCCTACGACAAGGTCACCCAGGATTTCTGTGCTGCCATCGGCATCGACCCCTGGCGCATCAACCCGGCCTGGGATACCTGTTCGGGCCTGGATTTCCATGCCCGCACCGGAGAGCAGGAACTGGCCGACAAGGTCGCAGCGATGCTCGACCACATCCGCGCCAAGTACAAGGAGTACGGGGTGAGCGACGAGCCCTTCGTGGTGGTCAAGGCCGACGCCGGCACCTACGGCATGGGCGTCATGACGGTCAAGGACGCCGCCGAGCTGATCGGCCTCAACCGCAAGCAGCGCAACAAGATGAGCGTGGTCAAGGAGGGCCTGGAGGTGCACGACGTGATCATCCAGGAAGGCGTGCATACCTTCGAGACCCTCAACGGCGCGGTCGCCGAACCGGTGGTCTACATGATGGATCACTACGTGGTGGGCGGTTTCTACCGGGTCCACACCCAGCGCGGCCGCGACGAGAACCTCAACGCCCCGGGCATGCACTTCGAACCGCTGGCCTTCGACACCTCCTGCAGCCTGCCCGACAGCAACCAGGGCCCTGATGCGCCGCCCAACCGCTTCTACGCCTACGGCGTGGTGGCCCGTCTGGCCCTGCTGGCCGCAGCCCTCGAGATCGAGGCCACCGAGCCCACTTCCGTGGCCGTGGCCGCCTGAGTCCGGAGCACCCGATGAAATTCGCCTTCATCCTCGACCCTCTTCATCAGCTCAAGGCCTACAAGGACTCCAGCATCGCCATGCTGCGGGCAGCGGCCCGTCGTGGCCATCAGGTCTTCGCCATCCAACGGCCGGATCTGATCTGGGAAGCCGGCACGGTGTCGGCGCGGGCCCTCGCCCTCACGGTGAGCGACAACGATGACGACTGGTACCGGCCTGGCGACGAAACCCACCTGCCCCTGACTGCCTTCGATGCGGTGCTGATGCGCCAGGATCCGCCCTTCGACTTCGAATACGTCACCGCCACCTGGCTGCTCGAGCGGGCCACCCAGGCCGGCGCCCGGGTCTTCAACCACCCCTGCGCCATCCGCGATCACTCCGAAAAACTGGCCATCACCGAGTTTCCCCAGTTCACGCCACCGACCCGGGTGGCCCGTGCAGCAGCGGATCTCAACGCCTTCATCGATGCCCACGGGGACACCATCCTCAAGCCCCTGGACGGCATGGGCGGCAGCCAGATCTTCCGGGTGAAGGCCGACGACCCCAACCGCAACGTGATCATCGAGACCCTCACCGACAACGGCCAGCGCACCATCATGGCCCAGGGTTTCCTGCCGGCCATCTCCGGCGGCGACAAGCGGGTGCTGATCATCGGCGGGAAGGTCATCCCCTACGCCCTCGCCCGCATTCCAATGGCCGGCGAGACCCGTGGCAACCTGGCTGCCGGCGGCCGCGGAGTGGCCATGCCCCTCACCGACGGTGAGCGTGCCATCGCCGAATACCTCGCCCCGATCCTGTGGGCCCGCGGGCTCCTCATCGTCGGCCTGGATGTCATCGGCGACTGCCTCACCGAGATCAACGTCACCAGTCCCACCTGCATGGTCGAAATCACGGCCCAGATGGGCTTCGACGTTCCTGGCGCAGTCATCGACGCCCTTGAGGAGGCCTGCTCCTGACGCTCCGGGCTCTCGCCTGGCTGGCCAGCGCCTGTCTGCTGCTCCTTTCAGGCTGCAGCAGAGAACGTCTCCACCAGCAGGAGGCCTATGTCTTCGGCACCCGGGTGGAAGTGCTCACCTGGGACTCATCCGAGGACAAGGCCCGGACAGCCATGGCCGAGGTATTGCGGGAATTCGACCGGCTGCACCGGGCTTACCATGCCTGGGAGCCCTCAGAGCTGACCGCCCTCAACGACGCCATTGCCGCCGGACGCCCGGACATCCCGGTATCGGATGAGCTGGCTGCCATGCTCGCCGACGCCCAGCGCATCTCCGCCACCGGCGACGGGCTCTTCGACCCGGCCCTGGGCAGGCTGATCCAGCTGTGGGGCTTCCATACGGATACCTTCCAGCCCGTTCGTCCCGACCCTGCCGACCTCAATGCCCTGCTCCGGGCCCGGCCCCGGATCGCCGACCTGAGCATCGCCCACAATACGGTCACCAGCCCCAATCCGGCCGTCCAGCTGGATCTGGGAGGGTATGCCAAGGGCTATGCCCTCGACCGGGCTGCCGCCATCCTGCAGGACAAGGGCATCTCCAACGCCCTGATCAACATCGGCGGCAACCTGCTGGCCCTGGGCAGCAAGGGCGACCAACCCTGGCGGGTGGGCATCCAGCACCCCAGGGAACCCCGGCCCCTGGCCACCCTGCCCCTGCGGGACGGGGAGGCCATCGGCACCTCGGGGGATTACCAGCGCTTCTTCGAGATGGAGGGTGAGCGCTACTGCCACCTCCTGGATCCCCGCAGCGGCCAGCCGGCACAAGGCACCCAGGCGGTCACCGTCCTGGTCACCCCACGCCCGAGGGCCGGCACCCTGTCCGACGCTGCCAGCAAGCCCGTCTATCTCGGGGGAGAAGCCTGGCGCGACTACGCCCGGCGTTTCGGCATAGCCCATGCTTTGCGGGTGGATGGGGCAGGCCGTGTCGAAGTCACCCGGGCCCTGAAAGACCGCCTGCAGTTTGGCAAGGACATCATCCCCACCCGGGTCGTGGATTGAAGCCCCGTTGTCCGACCAGCCCCTTGGGATAGAATGGCACCCATGATCGGTGTCCTCCTCATCACCCACGGAACCCTCGGCGAAGCGCTGATTCAGTGCGCCTGCCACGTGATGAACCGACGCCCCGTTCAGATGCTGCAACTGGGCGTCAGCTCCCAGGACGATCCCCTCGACATCCTGCCCCTGGCCCACCAGCTGCTTCAGATGGTGGACTCCGGTGAGGGCGTGCTGGTGCTCACCGACATCCTCGGCGCCACACCCGCCAATCTGGCCGCCAAACTGCTGGCGCCCGGCCGGGTCGAGGGTGTGGCCGGGGTCAATCTGCCCATGCTGCTGCGAACGATCACCTACCGGGAGCGGGGCATGGAGCTCCTGGTCAAGAAGGCCGTGGCCGGCGCCTGCGAAGGCGTCGTTCACATGAAGCCGACGGCCTGAGGCCGCCACACCCGCCCCTCGCCCCATCCACCCCTTCACAGGAAGAACCGACCCATGCCGCGCCAGGAAGCTGAAATCATCAACAAGCTGGGCCTGCACGCCCGTGCCTCTGCCAAGCTCACCCAGACCGCCAGTGCCTTCCAGTGCGAAGTGTGGCTGGAACGCAATGGCAAGCGGGTCAACGCCAAGAGCATCATGGGGGTAATGATGCTGGCCGCCGCCAAGGGCACCAGGATCACCATCGACACCACCGGCAGCGATGCCGATGAAGCCATGACGGCGATCCTCGCGCTGATCAACGACTACTTTGGCGAAGGCGAGTAAGCCCTCCCGACGCACCCCACCAGAGGTTGACATGAGCTTCACGGTCCACGGACTCGGCGTTTCCCAGGGCATTGCCATCGGTCATGCCCACCTGGTCTCCCACGCCCTGCTTGAGGTGGCCCATTACACCATCGCCCCAAAGCACATGGAGGCAGAGGTCCTGCGCCTGCAGGGTGCGGTGGCCGAGGTGAAGGCCGAACTGACCGGGCTGAAGGTATCCACCTCCAGCGGCACGGCGCCCTCCGAAGTGGACGCCTTCGTGGGCATGCACATCATGTTCCTCGAAGACCCCATGCTGGTGGGTGCGGCAGAGAACCTGATCCGCACCCGCCGGGCCAATGCGGAATGGGCTCTGGTCCAGCAGATGGAACAGCTGGTGGACCAGTTCGAAGCCATTGAGGATGCTTACCTGCGCGAGCGCAAGGCCGACGTGGTGCAGGTGGTCGAGCGCATCGTCAAGGTGCTGCTGGGACACCCCGGTCATCTGCCCCCCAAACGCAAGGATGGGCTGGGCACCATTGTCGTGGCCCACGACCTTTCCCCCACCGACACCATCGGCTTCAAGGAACATGCGGTGGCCGGTTTCATCACCGACGTCGGTGGCCCCACCGGACACACGGCCATCGTGGCGCGCAGCCTGTCCATCCCCGCAGTGGTGGCCCTGCGCCACATCCGTCACGTGGTCAAGGATGACGAGCTGATCATCATCGACGGCACCCGGGGGATCGTCATCGTCGCCCCGGACGAGCGGATCCTGGAAGAATTCCGCCTGCGCAAGGCCGAACTGGAGCTGGAGCGTTCGAAGCTGAAGCGCCTCAAATCCACCCGGGCTGCCACCCTCGATGGAGAAGAGGTCCAGATCCTCGCCAACATCGAGCTGCCGCCCGACGCAACCCAGGCCAAGGCCGTCGAGGCAGATGGCGTGGGCCTGTTCCGCACCGAGTTCCTGTTCATGAGCCGGGACAGCTGGCCCGACGAAGATGAACAGTTCGAGGCCTACAAGACCGTTCTCAAGACCATGGCGGGCAAGCCCGTCACGGTGCGCACCCTGGACGTGGGTGCCGACAAGGAACTGGAAGGCGCCAGCCGCCAGGAAGACAACCCGGCACTGGGCCTGCGGGCCATCCGCTACTGCCTGGCCGAGCCCAAGATGTTCCTGACCCAGCTGCGCGCCCTGCTGCGGGCCAGCCACTTCGGCAAACTGAAGATCCTGATTCCGATGCTGTCCAGCAGCAACGAGATCGACCAGACCCTGATCCTGCTGGACAAGGCCAGGAACCAGTTGCGGGAACGCCGGATCAAGTTCGATGAGAACGTCCCCGTCGGCGGCATGATCGAGGTCCCGGCCGCGGCCCTGTGCCTGGGCGCTTTTACCCGGCGCCTGGACTTCCTGTCCATCGGCACCAATGACCTGATCCAGTACGCCCTGGCCATTGACCGGGGCAACGAGGCTGTCGCCCACCTCTACAACCCGCTCCATCCAGCCGTGCTGCGGCTGATTCATCAGACCATCCAGGCCGGTGCCAAGGCCGGCATCCCGGTATCCGTATGCGGTGAGATGGCCGGTGACCCGGACTGCGCCCGCCTCCTGATCGGCATGGGGCTGCGCCAGTTCTCCATGCACCCGGCCCAGATCCTGGAGGTCAAGCAAGCGATTCTGCGGGCGGATGCCAGTGACCTGACCGCCAAAGTCCAGAAGCTCCTCAAACTGGACGATCCGGACAAGGTACGGGAGGCGGTCGACAGGCTGTGAGCGCGAATTTGACTTGCTGCCGGAGCTCGCGTTAATCTTTGCCATCAGCGCCGATTTGAACCCTTCAGCTTGCGGGCGCTATAAAAATACGGCTAAAGCGACGGCAGCCCAGCCCGCGACCGTTCGCCGACTGGGTTTTTCGTTTCAGGAACGAAAGAAAAGATGACTCACAACTCCGTTGGTATCGTGGCGCCCCAACGGGCCCACTTCAGTGAGCCGCTGCCCTTGAAGAGCGGCGGCACGCTCCCCGCCTATGATCTGGTCTACGAGACCTATGGCCGTCTCAACGCCAGCCGCAACAACGCCGTGCTGGTCTGTCACGCCCTGTCAGGCTCCCACCACGTGGCGGGGGTTCATGCAGATAGTGGTGCCGTAGGCTGGTGGGACAACCTGGTGGGGCCCGGCAAACCCCTCGATACCGAGCGCTTCTTCGTGATCGGGGTGAACAATCTGGGAGGCTGTTACGGCAGCACCGGGCCCAACAGCATCCACCCCGCCACCGGCAAGCCCTGGGGCGCCGACTTCCCCTTCGTCACCGTCGAGGACTGGGTAGTTACCCAGGCCCGGCTGGCCGACCTGCTCGGCATCGAGCGCTTTGCTGCCGTGGTCGGCGGCAGCCTCGGCGGCATGCAGGCCCTGTCGTGGACCCTGCAGTACCCCGACCGGGTCGGTCACGCCCTGGTGATTGCCTCCGCGCCCAAGCTGACCGCCCAGAACATCGCCTTCAATGAAGTTGCCCGCCAGGCCATCCTCAAGGATCCGGAGTTCCACGGCGGCCACTATTACGAACAGGGCGTGGTACCTGCCCGCGGCCTGGCCCTGGCCCGGATGATCGGCCACATCACCTATCTGTCCGATGACTCGATGGACCAGAAATTCGGCCGCAGCCTGCGCCACGAAAAACCTGTATTCAGCTACGACGTGGAGTTCGAGATCGAGTCCTACCTGCGTTATCAGGGCGACAGGTTCGCCGGCTTCTTCGACGCCAACACCTACCTGCTGACCACCAAGGCCCTGGACTACTACGATCCGGCCTTCGACTACAACGGTGATCTGGTGGCGGCCTTGGGCCGGGCCAAGGCCGACTACCTGGTGGTGTCCTTCAGTACCGACTGGCGCTTTGCCCCTTCCCGCAGCCGGGAGATCGTCTATGCCCTGATGCACAGCGACCGGCGGGTCAGCTACGCCGAGATCGACTGCCCGGCCGGCCACGACTCCTTCCTCCTCGACGACCCCCAGTACCACGCAGTACTGCGGGCCTACATCGACAACATCCGGCTGTGAGGAACGTGTGATGAGCTTCCAGCGCTACGACTACGATGTGATCGCCAACTGGATCGAGCCGGGGGAACGGGTCCTTGACCTGGGCTGCGGTGACGGCAGCCTGCTGCGCCACCTGACTGAAGTGCGGCAGGTGCGCGGTTACGGGGTGGAAAACGATCCGGAACGGATCGTCGCCTGTGTCCGCAACGGGATCAACGTGATCCAGATCAACCTGGATCAGGGGCTGGCGGGCTTTGACGACGGTTTCTTCGATCACGTGATCATGAGCCTGTCCCTGCAGGCCATGCACAACACCCAGGGGATCCTGAAGGAGATGCTGCGGGTCGGCCGGGAGGCCGTGGTCAGCTTTCCCAACTTTGCCTACTGGCGCCACCGGCAGTCCATCCTCAACGGCCACATGCCCGTCTCGAAGAACCTGCCCCACCAGTGGTACAACACCCCCAACGTCCGCTTCTTCACGATCGCCGACTTCGACGATCTGTGCGTTCAGGAGGGCATCGCCATCCACGAACGGCTGGCTTTCGACGAGGACAGGATCATTGTGGATGAACCCAACTTCATGGCCAGCGTAGCCCTCTACCGCCTGGGGCGACAGGTCGGCTGCTGAGCCTCTCCATGAGCGCCGAGCAGCCCCCTCCCCCCTGGCAAATCTGGTTCGACGGCTGCGCCCACCCCAATCCGGGCCGGCTCGGCCTGGGCGTCGTACTGATCGGCCCGGCGGGTGAGCGACTCGAATCCTCGACGCTGGGCGGCAGCGGCTGCAACAACGAAGCGGAAATGCTGGCGCTGGCCCGGGCCCTCGAGATGGCCCGGACAGCAGGAGCCCGGCAGTTGCACATCCGCGGGGACAGCGATTTTGCGGTGCGTCATGTGCGGGGCGAACACATCACCCGGCTCCCGCACCTGAAGACCCTGATCGCCCGTGTCCAGGACAGTCTCGCGGCCTTCGAGCATGCCCGCCTGGAGTGGATTCCCCGACACCGCAATCCGGATGCCGACCGCCTGTCCCGGGCGGCCCTCGGCTTACCGCACAAGCCCGCTCCGCGTCCCGTCGCCCGTCGCCGGCGCTGAATGCTCTGCCAGCAGGCGGGCTGCCATCAGGCCATTGATCAGGCCGAACAGCGCCGCCGCCAGCGCAAATACCGGGACCAGATAAAAGACCCCATCGTGGGGTACCAGCCACGCACGGGCCACCACCAGCTGCCCGCCGATATGGGCGAAAGCCGCCAGGATGCTCTGGCTCACCGGCCCGAACAGGCGAGGAGGCAGATATCTGCTCAAGGCCAGGACCACCAGGCTGGCTACCCCCCCGGCCAGGCTCAGGAAGAAACCCGGCGCCAGGAACTGGCCCAGCACCAGGCTCCCCACCAGCACCCTCAAAAGGGCAACCCAGGCCGCCTCCCGCCAGCCCCAGCGGACCAGCACCACCAGGGTGATGATGTTGGCCAGACCCGGCTTGACCCCCGGCAGGGGCAGGGGGATGGCGGCCTCTGCCACCGTCAGCACGATGGCCGCAGCGGCATGGCGGGCCACCCGCTGATCGTCCGGAGTGGGCGTCAGGATCCGCTCAGTAGTTGAGGGAGTCATAGTCAGCGCGGCTTCCGGACAGGGCCAGACTCACCTGATTGGGGGCGCAGATGGCCACCGCCCCCGAGGTACTCAGCCAGCCCTGCCGGACGCAGTACTGGCGGGGCCCCGGGTCGCTGGCCACCCGGGCCCGGCCGGGCTGGATCTCGATGCGGGTGATGCCCAGGGGCCCGGGCACCTCGAAGGTCCGCGGAGTCTTCAGATCCACTTCGGCAAAGATCCGGCCTCCAGCCTTGACGACGGCCTTGTCCGGGCGCCCCCCCTGCCACAGGAACAGGGCCGACCCGACGCTGGCCCCCAGGGCCAGGAACAGCACGAGCAGATCTCCCGGCCTGAGATGGCGCGCCCAGGCTGCGAACCAGGGGCGCAAGGCCGGACCGGCCATCACTTGAAGGAGCGGTGACGCACCTGAACCCGGGCATTGTCCTTGAAGCGCTCGGCCAGCTGCTCGGCGATGAAGACGGAACGATGCTGCCCCCCGGTACAGCCAATGGCGATGGTCAGGTAACTGCGGTTGTCATTCACATAGGCCGGCAGCCAGGACGCCACGAACCGGTAGATGTCGTCGATCATCTGCCCCACCTCCGGCACCCGGTTCAGGAAATCAATCACCGGCTGGTCGCGACCGGTGAGCGGGCGCAGGGCGGCATCGTAGTAGGGGTTCGGCAGACACCGCACGTCAAAGACGAGGTCGGCATCCAGGGGGATGCCATGCTTGAAGCCGAAGGACTGGAACAGGACCGCGATCTGGCTGCCTGCCTCCAGGCCCATGAAGGCCTTGACCCAGTTGCGCAGGGTGTTGGCGGACAGCTCGCTGGTATCAAGGCGCTGCCCCAGTTCGGAGATGAGGGCCAGTGCCTCCCGTTCCCGGGCAATGGCCTCGGCCAGGGTGGCACAGCCGTCCCCCAGGGGATGCTTGCGGCGGGTTTCGGAGAAGCGGGCGATCAGGGTCTCGTCCCGGGCGTCGAGAAACAGGAAGCGCACGTCGGCCACCATGGCCTTGAGGGTTTCCACCTGCCTGGGCAGCGCCGAAATGCTCGCACCCGAACGGACATCCACCGCCACCGCGATGCGCTGGTAGCCTGCTCCCCGCAGATGGCTCACCAGCTGGGGCAGCAGGGCCGAGGGCAGGTTGTCCACGACGTAATGGCCGCAATCCTCCATCACGTTGAGCGCCACACTCTTGCCCGAGCCGGACAAACCACTGATCAGAACGAGTTGCATGTCAGGGACCTGTTGAGGGTTGAAAACGGCTGATTTGACTACCAGACTGCGGTGGCGCGGCCTTTCCCAGCGAAAGCCACGGAAACAGCATAAACAAAATTTTTGACACGAACCATACCCGCCTCCCGAAGGCGTTCACGCCTCCAGCAGGAGCTTGCGCAGACTCTCCGGCACATTGGTCAACACCAGGGTATTGCTCTCCCCGTCATACTGGATCGTCCCGGCCCGCAGGCCGCTGCGCTCGAACTCCAGCTTCCAGTCCTGGGCTGCAGCCCGGAAACGGATCAGGGGCTTGAGGGCCCGCTTGTCAGGCACAAAGCCGCTGGCCAGATCGAGGGTTTCATCCTGCAGGGTTTGCACGAGGCGTTGCGGCGCTGCCGGAAAGATCCGCTCGGCCACCGCCGCCATGTCCACCGGCGCACCGGTTTCTCCCATTTCCTCCAGCACCGCATGGGCCCGCTCCAGCAGCTCATCCCGCAGCGGAGCCTCGAGCTGCTGGGTCTCGGCGAAATGCCCCAGACTGTCCACCAGCTTCTTCGTCTCCTTCAAGGCAATCACCACATCGGTGCACCCCAGGAAACGCTTGAACCAGCTGGCCAGGTCCCCACGCCCCTTGAGGAAGCTGATGTAGCGTTCGGCACCCGCCTGCCAGGCGCTGATGTCGATGCGCCCGGCCACCTGCAGGGCAGAGAAATCCAGGTGAGAGCGGTCATGGAGACTGAGCCCCTCCCCGATCACCGTTCCCAGGGTCTCTTTCAGGAGCGCAACATAGAGGCAATCGGCGCCGAACACCGTGGCCCGGGCCACCAGCACGTAGCCGCCTTCCTCCACCTTGTCCTCGTCGATACGCTGCTGCAGGTGGGCTACCATCTCCCGGGACAGCCGGGCGAAGTCCATGCTGCCCTCCACCGCGTGCTCCCGGACCCAGCGCACCATCGGAAAGCTCCGCTCATCCTGCTCGAAGTGGCCGTAGCCCTTGCCCGGCCGCTCGGCAAAGTGGCGGCACAGGCGCTCCATCAGGCGGCTGGCAGCCTCATCCAGGGGGTTGGCCACTTCCCGGAGTTCGACCCGGGATGGCCCTGCGGCCTCCCGGATCAGCTGGTGGATGACGAGATGGGAGAGCGCGTGGGAAGTAGTGTCAGTCATTTCAGAAGCGCATGGTGCGCCGGTTTCCTGGCAATTGGCGGAGCGCCTCCCGGCGTTGCTGGCCAGAGCTCGCAGGTCGGGCCACAGCAGCCTCCCGGACAGCCAGCTCGGGAGGAATGTTCGCGCCCACGCCCCGCGGGCAGAAGCCCGTGGTCGCGCAGGTGCAATTGACGCAAGGCTTGCGTCCAGTCGGAAGATTCATGGGTAAAGACTCAGGCAAAGAGCACCAGGCCCCAGACGGCGGCCACATTGACCAGCGCGACGAACACTGCCGCACTGCCGATGTCCTTGGCCCGCTTGGCCAGGTGATGATGTTCCAGGGAAATCCGATCCACCGCAGCCTCAAGGCCTGAGTTGATCAGCTCGACGATCAGCACCAGCAGCACGCTGGCCACCATCAGCGCCTTTCCCACCGGCGTGGCCGGCAGGAACAGGGCCAAGGGTACCAGCAGGCCAGCCAGCCAGGCTTCCTGGCGGAAGGCATCCTCGTTGCGATAGGCCGCACCGAGGCCTGCCATGGAATAGTGAAAGGCGTTCCAGACCCGGCGCACACCGGTCTTGCCTTTGAAGGGGCTCTCGTCCATCGGGAATAAAAAGCAGTCAGCCTAGAGCAGGAAAGTGACCGGGGCATGATCGAGCCCCTGCAGGAAACGACGCACTTCTGCAGCGAAGGCTTCCGGCTCCTCGAAGGGCGCCAGATGGCCCGCTTCCAGTTCCCGGTAGGTGGCCGCCGGAATCCGTTCGGCCATCCGGCGCACCACCTGCGGTACGGATACCCGGTCATGGACTCCGGCCAGCACCAGGGTGGGCATGGTCAGCCCGGGCAGGGCTGCGCGCTGATCAAAAGCCACCAGCGCCTCCATGGCCGTCCGGTAACTGTCCGGGGGGATCTCCGCCATCAGGTCCACGGCATCCGCCACCACCTGTGGATCCCCTCCGGGACCCACCATGCCCGGAATCAACTCGATGGCCAGTTCGCGCATGCTTGCTCCCTCATCCAGAGGGCCCAGCCTCCGCTCGAGAAAGGCCTGCTGCAAGGGACCGGAAGCCGCCCCGAAGGCCGGCGTGCAGCAGGCGAGGACCAGGCCCGAAACCCGGTTGGGGAAACGCGCAGCCACCTGCAGGGCAACCATGCCACCCATGCTGTGCCCCACCAGAACGGCCTGATCAAGGCCCGCTGCATCGAGCAGGGCGATCAGGGCGTCCGCCAGAAGATTGAAATCCAGCGACCGGATCGGAGCACTGGTGCCATACCCCGGCATGTCCCAGGCCAGGCCTCGCCACCCCGGGGGCGTCAGGGCGGGCAGCAGGTCGAGGGCGCCTGCAGCCCCGCCACTGACGCCATGGAGGAAGAGCAGGCCCCGCTGTCCGTGGCCGGTCTCGATCCAGCGCGGGGTCGATGCAGTCATGGCTCAGGCCAGGTGACGGTACGCCCCCCCCTGGAAGACCAGGGGCCTGCGGGCCACGTCGCGATCAAACGCAACCACCTCGCCGATGAAGATGACATGATCACCGCCGGGATGGCGGGCAAACTGGCGGCACTGAAAGCTGGCCGCACAGCCGGTCAGGATGGGCACTCCGCCTTCTCCTTCGGAATACGCCACACCGGCAAACTTGTCGTCCGCCCGGCTGGCGAAGCGCTGGGAGAGGTCCTGCTGGCCCTCTGCCAGCACATTGATCGCGTACACTGCCGCACTTTCAAAGATGGGTACGCTGGGCAAGTGGCTGGACAGGCTCCAGACCACCAGCGGCGGGGTCAGGGAGACGGAGTTGAAGGAACTCACGGTAAGACCGATGGGCGCGCCGCCGGGCGCCCGGGCGGTGATCACCGTCACTCCGGTAGGGAACATGCCCAGCGTGTCGCGAAAGGCGCGGACCGCCGGATCATTTTTAGTCACAGTCATAGTGGCATCATGGGGGCCAGCCTGCACGGCAGGAGCCAGCCCGGGACCGGTTGGGGGGCTGCATTATCGCCGCCCCCGGGGCCCAGCGTCGAGGGGTTAAGAGATTGAATACATTTGCAGAAACCCTGATCACCTGGCAGAAGGCCCATGGCCGCCACGATCTGCCCTGGCAGGTGCGGGATGCCTATCGGGTATGGCTTTCGGAAATCATGCTCCAGCAGACCCAGGTGGACACGGTGATTCCCTACTACCAGCGCTTCCTGGAGCGCTTCCCCGACCTGCCCAGCCTGGCCCTGGCCGGGGTGGAGGACGTGCTGACCCTGTGGAGTGGTCTGGGCTACTACGCCCGGGCCCGCAACCTGCACAAATGCGCCCGGGAGGTGATGGCGCGGCACGGCGGGGTCTTTCCCGCAGACCCCGCCCAACTGGTGGCATTACCCGGCATCGGTCGCTCCACGGCTGCCGCCATCAGTGCCTTTTCCTACGGCACCCGGGCAGCCATCCTGGACGGAAACGTGAAGCGGGTGCTGACCCGGGCCTTCGGCATCGAAGGCTTTCCCGGTCGCAAGGAGGTGGAGGACGCCCTCTGGCGCCTGGCGGAGCAGCTGCTCCCGGAACGGGACGTGGACATCTACACCCAGGCCCAGATGGACCTGGGGGCCACGGTATGCACCCGCAGCCAACCGGCCTGCACTCTCTGCCCGCTTGCCGGATGCTGCGTGGCCCTGCGGGAAGGCAAGGTCTCCAGCCTGCCCACCCCGCGGCCCAGGAAAATCAAGCCGGAACGCAGTGGCCGCTTTGCGGTGATCCTGGCGGGAGACGCGGTCCTGCTGGAGCGCCGCCCCCCCACCGGGATCTGGGGCGGGCTGCTGAGTCTGCCGGAACTGCCGGAAGATGCCTCCACGGAGGAGTGGGTGTCTGCCCGCTACGGCCTGAGGGTGGATCGGATCAGTCCCCTGGCAGGATTTCGCCATGTGTTCACCCATTTCACCCTGAACCTGAAACCGGAAGCCGTGGAGGTGAGCCGGACCGACGCCTGCGGCGAACCTGGCATCCTGTGGCAGCCCCTCACCCAGCTGGACCAAGCCGCCCTTCCGGCACCCATCCGCAAGCTGCTCGACGCGCTGCTCCGGGATGACCTGTTCAGTCCAGCAGGCGGTGCTGGCGCAGGTACTGCAGGATGATCTCCAGCCGCGACAGGGTATCGTCCAGTTCCAGCAGGCGCTGGCGGGCCCGGTTGGGAATGGGCAGCACCTCGGCCAGTCGGTAACCCACCCACGTGGGATCCTCAAAACGGTGGGGCGGAGGGAAGAGCTCCTCGCCCGCGTCCTCCACGATCGCCCGGGCCAGGGCCGGGAGCCCTGCCAGCGCGGGGGGAATGGGCACCACCGGCGGCTCCGGCAGCAGCTCCACCCGGGCCGTCTGGAGGCGGTCGGCCTCGATCCGGCGCTCCAGCACCCGGAAGCGCGCGCCCCCGCGGGTGGTCAGAAACAACAGACCCGGCTGGTTCATGTCCCAGTGCACGATGTTGGCCAGGGTCCCCAGGGCATGGGGCGTGGCTGGCTGCCCCACCTCACCCCCCTCCTGGATCAGACAGACGCCGAAGGGACTCTCCGTCCGCATGCAACGGGCTGCCATGTCCAGGTAACGCGCCTCGAACAGCTTGAGGGGCAGGACCCCGTCAGGAAACAGGATCGTGCCCAGGGGAAACAGGGGGATTTCGAGAACTTCCGGGGCCCGGGTGCTCATGACTCACCCTCCGTACCTTCGCCCCAGCGGGGCATCAGCTCATGGGGGACCGCCAGCTGATCAAGGATGCGTGCCACGACGAAATCCACCAGATCCTCCACCCGCCGCGGGTGGTGGTAGAAGCCGGGGTTGGCAGGGAGGATCACCACGCCCATCCGCGCCAGACGCAGCATGTTCTCCAGATGGAGGACCGAGAAGGGTGTCTCCCGGGGCACGATGATCAGCTTGCGCCCCTCCTTGATGGCCACGTCGGCGGCCCGTTCGATCAGGTTGCTGGCCAAGCCCGCCGCAATGGAGGCCAGGGAGCCCATGGAGCAGGGGCAGACCACCATGGCATCCGGGGGATTGGAGCCAGAGGCGGGAGGGGCGAACCACTCCTCCCGCCCGAACACCCGTAACTGGCCTTCCCGAGCACTGAAACGCCCGGCGAGCAGGGACTCCACCTCGGCGGGGCGGGCCGGCAGGCTCAGATCCATTTCCTGGCGGGCCACGACCTGGGCCACCTGGGAGTAAAGCAGCCAGACCCGGCAGCCGGCAGCCAGCAGGCACTCCACCAAGCGCAGGCCGTAAGGCATTCCAGAGGCGCCGGTCAGGGCGACAGCCACGGTTTTCGGGTTGTCCAGGTGCATCATCAAGGAACCAGGGGAAAGGGGAAAAACAGCACGAAGAAAGAGACGGGCCATGGCCTCCAAGGTTCCCGGGCCCGGCGCAGAAAGCCCCCCGGAGCCCCGCCCGCGGGCCCATGGGGCGCTGGCGGGAAGCCCCGGACCCCTGCGCTCAGTGGCGGTGCACCACCCCGATGCCCTCGTGGGCAACCCCGTGCTGGGCCGCCGCGTGATGGCCATGGCGGAGGCGCTCATGGATTCCATGTTCGTGAGGGATGAACTGCTTCATCAGGGAGCCCACCACCATTCCGATGGTGCTGGCCAGCAAACCGGCAAGCTGGGCAGGCACAAGGGGATCCTCGCCTCCGGCCAGATGAATGCCGATCCACACGGACACACCGCAGAAGATGGAGGCCAGTGCCCCCTGATTGGTGGCCCGGCGCCAGAACAGGCCGCACAGGAGGGGAATGAACGCGGCCACCAGGGTGACCTGATAGGCGTTCTCCACCATCTTGAAAATGCTGGCATCGGACACCATCGCATACAGGGTGACCAGCACCGTGAATATGAAGGTGACGGCCCGCATCCAGAACAGGAGCTGTTTGTCGGTCATGTGGGGCATGGCCGGGCGCAGGATGTTCTCGGTAAAGGTGACCGACGGAGCCAGCAAGGTGGCCGAAGCGCAGCTCTTGATGGCAGAGAGCAGCGCGCCGAAGAAAAGGATCTGGGCCACGAGAGGCGCCTTCGAGAGGACCAGCTCGGGGAGGATCATCTGGGAGTCGGTCTGCATCAGACGCTGGACCATCGCCGGATCGATCAGGGTGGCCGAATAGGCCAGGAACATGGGCACAAAGGCGAACGCCAGATACAGGGTGCCGCCCACCACCGAACCCCACACGGCAACCTTCTCGGACCTGGCTGACTGGACCCTCTGGAAGACGTCCTGCTGGGGGATGGAACCGAGCATCATGGTCACCGCCGCGGCAATGAAAGCGAGAATTTCCTTCGCGTCGGCCTCCGGAAAGAAGGCAGTCTTGCCTTCGCTGATCGCATGGCTGACCACCACGCTCACGCCGCCAGCCATCTCGCTGACTTCACCACCAATCCACAGCATGCCGATCACGATGATGATCATCTGCAGGAAATCGGTGACCGCCACCGCCCACATCCCGCCAAACAAGGTGTAGATCAGGATGGTCATGGAGCCGATCCACATGCCCGCCGTCTGGCTGACCTCACCCCCCGACACCACGTTGAAGACCAGCCCCAGCGCCGTGATCTGGGCCCCGACCCAGCCCAGATAGGAGACGACGATGGCGAGGGTGGTGGCCACCTCCACGCCCCGCCCGTAGCGCCGCTTGTAAAAATCGCCGATGGTCAGCAGATTCATCCGGTACAGGGGTGCTGCAAAGAACAGGCCCACCAGGATCAGGCACATGGACGAGCCGAAGGGGTCAGCCACCACCCCGCGCAAGCCCTCATTGAGGAAGGTGGCAGGCACTCCCAGCACCGCCTCCGCGCCAAACCAGGTGGCAAACACGGTGGCCGTGACCATGTAAAAGGGCAGATGGCGGCCGGCAACCGCGAAATCCCTCGCGTTGTGGACGCGGGTGGCGGCCATCAGGCCGACAGCCACCGAGATCAGCCAGTAGGCGATGACGAACCAGAACAGCATCGAAGGCGGGAAAAGCGTTGAAGAATCCGCGGATTATAGGGCCCGGAAGCGGCTCCGCGGCCGGCTTTTTCAGGCCGGCTGCCGTGCTGCCAGCCAACCGGCGGCAAACTCGTCGGGTGGCACGGCCTTGCCGTAGAGCCAGCCCTGGAGATGATCGCAGCCGAGACCGCGCAGGGTGCTGGCCACGAGCTCGGTTTCGACCCCCTCAGCCACCAGTTCCATACCCAGATTCCGGCCCAGGCCAACGATGGCGGTCACGATGGCCCGGTCCTCCGGCCCCGCATTGATCTCCCGCACGAAGGACTGGTCGATCTTCAGCTTGTCCAGGGAGAAGCGCTTGAGATAGGCCAGGCTGGAGTATCCCGTCCCGAAATCATCCACGGCCAGGGACAGACCCAGCGCCTTCAGCTCGGCCAGTTGCCGGGCGGCCTGCTCCACATCGCGCATCACCATGCTCTCGGTCACCTCCAGCACGAGGAGACGGGCCGGCACGCCATGGCGCTCCAGGGCCGCGGCCACCGAATCGACAAAGTCGCTGCGGCGGAACTGGAGTGCGGACAGGTTGATGGCGACGGGCACGGGCTGATGTCCGTCCCGGACCCAGTCAGCGATCTGGGCACAGGCCATCTCCAGCACCCGGTCGCTGATGGGAAGGATCAGGCCGCTCTCTTCCGCCAGGGGAATGAAACGTCCGGGGGATACCGGTCCCAGTTCCGGATGGGACCAGCGGAGCAAGGCTTCCGCACCCACCAGCCTGCCATCCGCCGCGGACACCAGGGGCTGGTAGTGGAGGCGCAGCTCATCCCGCTCCACCGCCCGCCGCAGGGCGTGCTCCAGGGAAAGCCGCTCGCTGGGAGGCGCGAGCATCCCGTCGGCAAAGAAAGCCATCGTGTTGCGCCCTTCTTCCTTGGCCCGGTACATGGCCATATCGGCCCGATTCAGCAGCGCTTCGGCGCTGCCCCCGTCATCGGGCCAGACCGCCACCCCGATGCTGGATGACAGGCTGAACTCGCACCCGGACAGGTGGAACGGCTCATCCAGGGCCCGGAGCAGGCGTCCGATGCGGGACACCTGCTCCGACCGGCCTTCCGGCACTGGCATCAGTACGACGAATTCATCTCCCCCATGCCGCAGGGCTGCGTCACCCTCCGCCAGCACCGCCTCCAGGCGATGGGCGACCTCCACCAGCAGCTGGTCGCCACTGGGATGCCCCAGGGTGTCATTGACGTTCTTGAACCGGTCTAAATCCAGGAAACACAGGGCCAGCCGTCCTCCTTCATGACGGACCCGGTCGCGGGCCGCAGCGAACTTGTCCTCCAGGCTGACCCGCGAAGGCAATCCGGTCAGAAAATCATGATTGGTCAGAAAACGGATCCGGGCCTCGTCTTCCTTGCGCTGGCTGACATCGGAAAAAACGAGTACGGAATGGGCCAGCTGCCCATCGGGGCCAGGTACCCCATTGACCGAAAAGTCCGCCGGAAACGCGGACCCATCGACCCGCCGGACCCACACTTCCCCCTTCCAGGCCCGGCCTTGAGCCACCACCGCCCGCATTTCCCCCGCAAACCCCCTGGGGTTCCGGTCCGGGTCGATGAGGGACAGGGGCCGCCCCTTGACGTCGCCCTCCGGGTAGCCCGTCAGCTGGGTGAAAGCCCGGTTGATCATCACAACCCGCCGTCCCCGATCTATCACCACGATGCCTTCCGAGTTGTTCTCGAACACCCGCGCCGTCAAGTGCAGCCGCTCTTCCCGCCGGTAGTTGCGCAGGGCAAAGGCAATATCCGCGCTCATTTCCTCCAGCAAGGCAACGGTTTGCCCATCGAAGAAACCCGCTTCGGACTTGCTCAGAACGTGTTCACAATCTTTTGAGGAGCAGCACCAAAAATGCCAAGTGGGTGAACTGCAAGCTGGTGTTGATCCAGCGCTCGCAGTTTTT
>NZ_JAQUVG010000120.1 GCF_028693495.1 Zoogloea sp.
TGCCGGAGAGACGCACACTGTAGGCCATCAGTACTGCCAGCATCACGGCGATCAGCGCCGTGAGCCCGGCCAGGGTGAAGCTGTTGCGGGCCAGCAGGATAAAACGCTCTCCGAACTGGGCGTCACCCTCACCGAGGGCCATGCGAAGGAGCAACCCGGCAGGCAGCAAAAAACCCACCACAAGGGGAAGCAGGCAGGTCAGGGTCGCCAGCCAGCCGGCCAGGCCCTTCAGAAGGGCTGGTGGCGGGCGCCGCCGGCCGGAGGTGTTGTGGTAACGGGCCCGGCCGCGGGTAAAGCGTTCCAGAATCACCAGCAGCAGCACGAAACCGAGCAGGATGGCTGCCAGCTGGGCGGATGCTACCCGGTCCCCCAGGGAGAACCAGGCCCGGTAGATGCCCGTGGTGAAGGTGTCGACTGCGAAGTAGGCCACGGTGCCGTAGTCCGCAAGGGTTTCCATCAGGGCCAGGGCGACGCCTGCCGCAACCGCCGGTCGGGCCAGGGGCAGGGAAACCGTGAAGAAGGCCTTCCAGGGGCCGATACCCAGGGTACGGGCGGCTTCCAGTACGCCGCCACCTCGCTCGAGAAACGCAGTTCGAGCCAGTAGATAGACGTAGGGGTAGAGCACGAAGACGAACATCAGCATGGCGCCGGGCAGGGTGCGGATATCCGGGAAGTGATAATCGCCGTAGCGCCAGCCAAAGAGATCTCTCAAGGCGGTCTGTACCGGTCCTACGAATTGCAGGAAATCGGTATAGACATAGGCCATCACATAGGCTGGTACGGCCAGGGGCAGGACCAGTGCCCATTCGAACATCCGCCGACCCGGAAAGTCGTGCATGGCCGTCAGCCAGGCAGTGGACACCCCGATGATGGCCACACCGGCGCCTACGCCGGCGCACAGGGCCAGGGAATTGAAGATGTAATCTGGAAGGACGGTGCTGGCCAGATGGGACCAGGTGGCGCTGGTTCCGCCCAGAAAAAGATTGTAGGCAACACTGGCGACCGGAAGGCCGGCGAGCAGTGCAACGATAAGGGCGGTGAGGACGAGGGGGGAGAACTGTCCTGAGCGGCGGCGGAGGTGTTGTTCAATCATGGGCAAATTCGCGTTAATGCAAATTATAATCGACTGCATGGCTAAACTTGAACTTAAGGCTGTCGTTCAGCGTTATGGACGGCAGACCATCGTCAGTGGCGTTGATTTCAGTCTTCAGGCGGGCTCCATCGCCTGCCTGCTGGGCCCTTCCGGCTGTGGCAAGACCACGCTCTTGCGCTGCATTGCGGGTTTTGAAGAGGTTGCGGGGGGAGAGATCCGCATTCATGACCAGACCGTGAGTAAGCCCGGGTGGCGGGTACCGCCCGAACAGCGCCAGGTGGGCATGGTTTTCCAGGATTACGCCCTGTTTCCCCATCTCACGGTCGAACAGAACGTGGGGTTTGGTCTGGTCAGGGGTAGTGCCTCGGAAAAGGCCGCCAGGGTGGCCGAGTTGCTTGGAACCGTGGGGCTGGCTGGTCAGGGACGCCGCTTTCCGCATGAGTTGTCCGGCGGTCAGCAGCAGCGGGTTGCCCTGGCCAGGGCCCTGGCCCCCCGACCGGAACTGGTCCTTTTGGACGAGCCATTCTCCAACCTGGATGTGGATCTACGGGAGCGTCTGTCGGTGGAGGTGCGGGAAATCCTCAAAAAGGAAGGGATGACCGCGGTGCTGGTTACCCACGATCAGCACGAAGCCTTTGCGATGGCCGATGAGATTGGGGTGATGGCGGATGGGCGGATCCAGCAGTGGGACACCCCTTACAACCTGTATCACCGGCCGGCCAACCGGTTTGTGGCGGATTTTGTCGGCAAAGGGGTGTTCATTCCCGGTAAGGTGCTGGATGGCAACCATGTTCAGATCGAACTGGGCGTCCTGAACTCCGGGGTACCCATGGAGTGTACCCAGGGCTGTGATACGTGTGGCAAGGGGTGTGCCGTCGATGTACTGCTGCGCCCTGACGATGTGGTGCATGACGATGGCAGCCCGACGCAGGCTGAAGTCCTGCACAAGGCTTTCCGGGGTGCGGACATCCTGTATACCCTGCGTCTTGCCAGTGGTGTTGAAGTGCTTTCCCTGGTTCCTTCTCATCATAACCACGCCTTGGGTGAGCGCATCGGTGTGCGTCTCGAAGCCGACCACGTCATCGCCTTTCCCCAGCCCTGATCCTGGCTTAAAACGGCGGCGAACTTTCCATGCGCAAGGTTCGGCCGCAGCCCGGGTGGGGCAGTTCGAGCCGGGTAGCGTGGAGTAGCAGTCTTGATGCTGCGGCCCTGTGTTCCGGCGGTGCATAGAGTTCGTCCCCCAGGATCGGGTGGCCGATTGCCTGCATATGTACCCGTAACTGATGGGAACGGCCGGTGTGGGGCGTAAGCTCCACCCGGCTGGTGTCACTCAGCGGATCATGGGCCAGCAGGCAGTAGCTGGTAAGAGAGGCTTTGCCTGCCTCAGCGTCGACCTTTTGCCGGGGCCGGTTGGGCCAGTCGGTGCTCAATGCCAAAGCCACCTCTCCTGTGGGGGCATCCAGACGTCCTGCCACCACGGCAACGTAACGTTTTTGCACACGCCGCTGTTGGAAGCTGATGCTGAGCGTCCGCTCCATTTCTCGCCCACGTGCCATGACGATCAGGCCGGATGTCGCCATGTCCAGTCGATGAACGACCCGGGCGTCCGGGTAACAGGCTTGTACCCGGCTGGCCAGACAGTCCTCGTGCCCTGGCCCCCGGCCGGGTACGGACAGCAGGCCGGAGGGCTTGTCCAGGACCAGAAGATGGGGGTCTTCGTAAAGCACCCGCAACGGCTCCATCGGTGGTCGATATGTGATCGTTGGGAGTGCCTGGCTCATGGGAAGAGGGATCACTAAAAGGCGCGAATGATGCCATGCCTTTCCGTCTGATGGAGCAGGGTTGCCGGCCGACCTCCTTCATGCATTGACGGGGGCTGGAAGTCATTTTCAGATGAGTCTGTGCCATCTGCACCGAATCAAGGCACGGCCACCACACCAATCCAGTGCAAACGCACGAATATGGTGCGCAGATTTTATTACATAGAAAAAATATCCTTTAAAACAGTATCTTAATTGGTGGCACGATTTTCGCTAAATCAAAACTGTTGTCTCGGCATTACACTCATAACAGGCGAATGCGAATGGCCATCACAAAATTCTTCAATGAAATGACTGCGGACGACGGGAGTGTTCGTGGGCATTACGCGGGATACGCGGCGTGGCTCAGGGAGACGCCGCTGGATCGCATCGAGCGCAAGCGCGCCGAGGCAGATGCCCTGTTTCATCGCTATGGAATCACCTTCGCCGTGTATGGCGAGGAGTCTGGAACCGAGCGTCTGATTCCCTTTGACGTCATCCCTCGGATCATTCCTGCCCACGAGTGGAAGAGCCTCGAAACAGGCTTGCGCCAGCGGGTCAAGGCGCTCAATGCGTTCATTCATGACATCTACCACAATCAGGAGATCCTGAAGGCGGGATGCATTCCAGCACAGCAGGTCCTCAACAACGCCCAATATCGACCTGAGATGCAGGGTGTCAACGTACCTTGCGATATCTATGCCGCCATCGCGGGTGTGGATGTCGTCCGTGCGGGGGAGGGTGAATTCTACGTGCTGGAAGACAACCTTCGGGTCCCGTCCGGGGTGTCCTACATGCTGGAGGACCGCCGCATGATGATGCGTCTGTTTCCAGAGCTCTTTGCCAGGCATCGGGTAGCTCCGGTGGATCATTACCCCGACATGCTCCTGCATACGCTGCGCAGTCTCGCACCCCTTGGGGTCACCGATCCGACGGTGGTTGTGCTGACACCGGGCGCTTATAACAGCGCCTACTTCGAGCACGCCTTCCTCGCCCAGCAGATGGGGGTGGAGCTGGTCGAGGGGCAGGATCTCTTCGTGCGGGAGGATCAGGTCTTCATGCGTACGACCCAGGGGCCGAGGCGGGTGGATGTGATCTACCGTCGGGTAGATGACGACTTTCTCGATCCCAAGTATTTCCGCAAGGATTCGATGCTGGGCGTCCCCGGATTGCTGGACGCTTACAGGGCCGGGCGGGTCACTGTCTCCAATGCGATCGGGACCGGCGTGGCTGACGACAAGTCGATCTACCCCTATGTTCCGGAGATGATCCGTTTCTACCTGGGTGAGGCGCCGATCCTCAATAATGTACCTACCTACATGTGCCGCAAACCGGAGGATCTGGCCTATACCCTGGCTCATCTCCCGGAACTGGTCGTCAAGGAAGTGCATGGGGCAGGGGGGTACGGGATGCTGGTGGGCCCGGCCTCCACCATGGAGCAGATCGAAACCTTCCGCAAATACCTGATTGCCAATCCCGAGAAGTACATCGCTCAACCCACGTTGGCGCTCTCCAATTGTCCGACCTTCGTGGAGAGTGGAATTGCGCCACGTCACCTGGATCTGCGTCCCTTCGTCCTCTCGGGGACGGAAGTGCAGATGGTCCCGGGAGGGTTGACCCGCGTCGCCCTGCGCGAAGGTTCGCTGGTGGTGAACTCGTCCCAGGGCGGAGGCACCAAGGACACCTGGGTACTGGAGGCCTGAACATGTTGAGTCGTACTGCTGATCACCTTTTCTGGATGGCCCGTTACATGGAGCGGGCCGAAAATACTGCACGGATCCTGGACGTCACTTACCGTCTATCCTTGCTTCCCCAGAATGGGGAAGAAACCGAGTCCATGTGGGCGGGCATGCTCAAGATCATGGAGCTCCAGGACGCCTTTCTGATCAAGCACCCGGCCTTCACGACCGAAGCCGTTCTGGAGTTCATGATTCTTGATCGGGACAACCCGGGAAGCATTCTGCGCTGCTTGCGTGCCACCCGGGAAAATGCCCACGCGGTTCGAGGAACCCTGACTTCCGAACTCTGGGAGACCTCCAATGCAACCTGGCTCAAGATACGTGGTTTCACGATGACCAAGATCATGGAGAATGGTCCTGGAGATTTCTTTGAGTGGGTCAAATACCGGTCGCATCTCTCTCGTGGTGTCACGATTGGCACCATGTTGCAGGACGAAGCCTTACGCTTCATCCGTCTGGGTACCTTCCTGGAGCGGGCTGACAATACCGCCCGCATTCTGGAAGTCAAGTATCTGAACCTGCTGCCAGGCTCTCACGGTGATGCTCACATGGCAGATTACTACCAGTGGAGTGCCCTGTTGCAGTCGGTTTCCGCCTTTGAGGTATACCGCAAGGTGTACCGGGATCAGATGACGCCCCTGAGGGTTGCCGAGTTGCTGATCCTGCGTGCTGACATGCCTCGATCCTTGGCACGCAGCATGAAAGAGGTTTACTCAAACCTGACCTGGGTATCGAATGCTCGCTCGGCTGAAACGGAGCGTATGGCGGGTGAGCTGGAGGCTCATTTGCGTCTTGGTGACATAGAAAGTATCTTCGAAGGGGGCTTACGCAGCTACCTTGAGGATTTTCGCGAACGGATCTTTGATCTGGGGTGCAGGGTCTCGGACGATTTTCTGATTCCGATATCAGCTTGAGCAGGTGTTTTGGTCATTTATTCACGCTTTTCTGGTGAAAATCCTTGCAATAAAAAAGAAGCATGTCTATAATTTTTGGCTTGTCGGGGCGTAGCGCAGCCTGGTAGCGCACTTGCATGGGGTGCAAGGGGTCGCGAGTTCGAATCCCGCCGCCCCGACCAAAAGAAACCAGCACTTAGGCCACTCTTCGGAGTGGCCTAAGTGCTTTTCAGCGTCTGTACTTGAAATTTTCCCCCACAAATTCAAAAGCTGGCGGCGTGGCCGGCCGCTCTCGGTATCGTGCCGGCCTGTCACGCCAGCAGCGCGCTACGCTCGCTGATCACTGCCAAGCCTATGGGCTGCATACGTGTGCGCTGTCTGCCCTCCGCCGTCCCTGGTGAGTAGCAGTCTCCATTCTCGCGCCGTAGGCGCCTCGATTTTTCGTTCATATCGGAAACCGATTCCGAAGTGGGGCAATCGGCCGGATCTGGTTCTCGATCCAGTTATTGTGTGTGCCTTGCGAAGGCACGGTTGATTCGTCGGTGCAAATCCGACCCGGCCAACTCTCGCTCCGGCCGGAAGCACAGGGAGCGGTCCAGGAGGTAACAAATGGGCTGAAGCACTTCTTGAAACGGCCTCGAAGGAGGTCAGCGGGCCCTGCGGGCCGCAACGCGAGTAAACACTGAGCAGGCCTCGAAATGTCAGTTGTGGAAGCCGACTCGCCACAATAACGAGGAAGGCCGATGTCGTCGGAGAAGCGAGCGTGAAGGGCATCCGACGGTTCCACCGGGGTAGTGGTGGCAGCACGCAGGGGAGAGATCGACCGTGCAACAAGGGAAGTCCATGGTGGTGCGGGGCGGGCAGCCCGGCAACGACGATCCCGCGAGGGATGGAGTCGGCCCCATGGATGGCGGATGGGGGTGTAGTAGTGACGAAGCCGGGTAACGCTGGTAGAGCGAAGGCCCCCTGTTTCAGGACGTATGACGGAAAGTGGCAAGAGCCCAAGGATTGACGTGAGTCTACCCACCTTGCTGGATTCGGTTCGGACGCTACAGACCGCATTACAAACGAAAGCCAAGAACGAACCGGCTGCACGCTTCTACAGTCTGTGGGACAAGGTGTGCCGCGAGGACGTCCTCCATGAAGCCTACCGACGCTGCCGCGCCAATCGCGGTGCGCCGGGCGTCGATGGAGAACGCTTCGAGCACATTGAGGAATACGGGCGAAGCGCGTGGCTGGAAAGATTGCGGCAGGAGCTTACCGGGAAGACTTATCACCCGCGGCCCCTGCTGCGCGTGTGGATTCCCAAAGCCAGTGGTGGAGAACGACCGCTCGGTATCCCGTGCATCCGGGACCGGGTGGTGCAGATGGCGGTGTTGCTGGTGATGGGTCCGATCTTCGAAGCGGACCTGTTACCGTGGCAATACGGCTTTCGCACCGGGCTCGACGCAAAGATGGCCCTGCGCCGCATTCACTTCGGCATTGCCGACCGGGGTGCGCGCGAGGTGGTCGATGCGGACCTGTCCGATTACTTCAACACCATTCCCCACGGAGACCTGATGCGCTGTGTCGCCCGGCGAATCGCCGATGGCACGGTGCTGTCAGTGATCCGCGAATGGCTGAACGCACCGGTGGTCGAACGCTCTGCGCAAGGGGAGCGCCGCTCCACCGAAGCGAAGGATCTCCATCGTGGCACGCCTCAAGGCGGCATCATCTCGCCGCTGCTGGCCAACCTGTACTTCCGCCGCTTCATGCTGGCGTGGTACCAACACGGATACGCGAAGCGGTTTCAGGCGGAAGTGGTCAATTACGCCGATGACTTCGTGATTCTGTGCCGACCTGGCCAGGGCGAACACGCGATGGGCGCCATGCGGGGCCTGATGGACAGACTGGGGCTGACGGTCAACGAGAAGAAGACGCGGCTGGTGAAACTGCCGGACGAACGCTTTGACTTCCTTGGCTACACAGTGGGCCGCTTTTACGGCCGGGATGGTCGCCCTTACTGGGGTACCCGTCCCTCCAGAAAGTCGATCAAGCGCCTGATCCAGGACATCCACGACGCCACGACGTCGCGCTGGAATGCGCTCGATATCCAGAGCCGCATCGATCATCTGAACCCGATGATCCGGGGATGGGCGGGCTACTTCAGCCAGGGGCCGGTAAGCCGAATCTACCGGCTGATCGATCGCTACGCGGCGCGTCGTCTGCGGATCTGGTTGATGCGCAGACGCGGCAAGCGGGGAACGGGGTACCGCCAATACGCCGACCAATTCCTTTATGAAACCTTGGGATTGATCCGCCTGCTGCCGACGAGCACCGACCGTGCGAACGCGAAGGTTTGATGTGCTGAAAGAGAGCCGGATGCGGGAAATCCGCACGTCCGGTTCGATGAGCGGGATGTGGAAACGGAGCTAAGGCAACGCTACTTGGGCACCACCGGACGAAAGGGGTGGAAACGGACAAGCGAAACCTACGGCCACCGCGCCACATCTTGACTCCACCGATCGGCACGTTCCCATCGGTCAGGTAATGGGTCAGCGCCGCCCAACGCTTGAGGGTGTAGTCGATCGCCTTGGCGCTGGATGATCCGTTGGGAATCTGTCCCCGGCATGCCAGCAGCCAGGCTTTCAAGTCTTCCAGCAGTGGCTGCGCCTGGGTTTGGCGCAGCGCTTGGCGATCCTTGGCATCGAGCTCACGCGCTGCCTGCTCGATGGTATAAAGAGCGGCGATCCGCTCCAGCGCCTCACCCGCGATCTGGCTCTGCCCGTGTTCCTGAAGCTCGAAGAACTTGCGCCGGGCGTGGGCCATGCAGCCCGCTTCCGTGACACCTTTGGCGATCAAGGCCTTGTAGCCCGAGTAGTCGTCGCAGACGAGGGTGCCGCGCCACTCGCCCAGGAAGTCCCGGGCGTGCTGGCCGGCGCGGCTCTCGGCAAAGTCGTAGATCACCGCCCGGACCGGATCGTGGGCGCCGATGCTGTAGGACCACAGGTAGGCCCGATGGGTCTTGCCGGCCCCCGGGTCGAGCATCGCCACCGGCGTCTCGTCGGCGTGCAGCACCGGGAAGGCGAGGAGTTCTTCCTTCAGGGCGTCGACCAGAGGCTGCAACTGCTCGACCCATTGGGCGAGCGTGGATTGGGGAATCGCGAGCCCCGCCCGGCTGAAGATCTTTTCCTGGCGATAGAGTGGCAGATGATCTTGGTGCTTGGCCACCAGGCGTAACGGCAGGCAGGACAGCTCGGGCGGCTTGATGCCGCGCTCGCGCATCCAGCGCCGCAGCTGGTTGGCGTTGATCCCGTTGGGAAAAATCTGAAAGAAACAAAAGATATGCAATTAAGCGTCTTCAAATTATAAATTGAATAAAGATTAGGATCAGATTTGATGATTAGGTGAAAAAGTGTTGTTAAAAAAACAACAAGTCAGCATAAAAGATGCATTTTGTGCGATTTTGTCAAAAACGTCACAGCTACTAACTTCAGGTCATGACTATGGTGAAATGGTCGAGCACCATCATTCAAGAGAGCCTCGTGAGTCCATACAGGCTGAGTTGTCTCCAGAAGATGGATCGGAACGCAAAAACTACAAGGAGAATATGATCATGGCTCCCGTCCCTCTAACCTGGTGGATGGATTACTGGACAGGCGTCGTAGACGCCTTAACCGCTCATATGATGAACTGGAAGCCACGAGAACAGGGCCTGACAAACTCAACTGCAGAGCGCCCTAACAGGTTGTTGATTTAGCCAGATCCGAGCACTGGCAAGGCTTTCCCGGACGTTACAATACGATCTGCATTACCACTTTAATTGTTCCGATGCGCGGCACCGACCATAAACAGAGCCCCCCCTGTTCAGCTACGTCAATCTCGAGGATCGAATTCCCCGAGACCATCCGCTGCGTCGCGTGAAGGTGCTCGCCGATCTGGTTTTGCGTTCGATGTCTGCGCATTTCGATGCGCTCTATGCCGAA
>NZ_JAQUVG010000121.1 GCF_028693495.1 Zoogloea sp.
CCCGATGGAAGGTCTTGCCGACGACATCCTCCGGGAGGTCCTGACCCGCGTGGGCGGCTACGATTTTGCGGTGACGGAGTTTGTGCGGGTGTGTGGTGTGCGTTTGCCCCCCCGGGCCTTTTTCCGACTCTCGCCGGAACTGCGTACCGGGAGCCTCACCTCGTCTGGTACGCCGGTCAGGGTTCAGTTGCTGGGTTCCGATCCCCTGTCCATGGCGGAGAACGCTGCCCGTCTGTCAGGCCTGGACCCTGCTGGCATCGATTTGAATTTCGGTTGCCCCGCACCAACGGTCAACCGTCATGGGGGCGGGGCTGCGCTGCTCGACGAGCCCGAGGTGTTGCATGCCATCGCCCGCGCCATCCGTCCCCGGGTGCCGGCCCACATCCCGTTTACCGCCAAGATGCGCCTGGGCGTAAATGACACGGAAAAGGCCCTCGACTGTGCCCGCGCGCTGGCAGAGGGGGGGGTGGAGGGTCTGGTGGTGCATGCGCGCACCAAATCGGACGGTTACCGTCCTCCTGCTCATTGGGAATGGGTCGGGCGCATTGCGGACGTGGTTCGGGTCCCCGTGGTGGCTAACGGAGAGGTGTGGAGCGAGGCCGACTGGATGCGCTGCCGTTCGGTGAGTGGGGCTGCTGACGTGATGCTTGGCCGGGGCGCGGTGGCCGATCCTTTCCTCGCCCGGCGGATTCGTGCAGGGGGAGACCCTAAGCCAGACCGAGGAGCCGAATGGTCCGAGTTGCTGCCCTTGATCGGGGAGTTCTGGCTGCGTGTCCTGGGTAAGGTGGAGGCACGCCACGCCCCCGGCCGGCTCAAGCAGTGGCTGAACCTGCTGCGTCGCAATTTTCCTCAGGCCGAAGTGCTCTACGCGGCAGTACGTCCCCATCGGGAGGCCCATCGGGTGGCCCAGATACTGGCTGATCAAGGGGTGCCGCTCTTGCGGGTGGCCGCTTGAGCGTAGAATTGATGCGATGTACGCCAATTCCAGGATTCCCGAAAGCGCCCAGCAGGGTGTGCACGAAAATCTCCTTGAGCGGGTCGAGAAACACCTGCGCAACGAGTTTCGCAAACCCTGCACCGATTACAACAAGGCTGCCTTTGCCGCCAGCCTCGCGGGCTGGAACGGGCAGGCTCCGCTGATTCTGGACGCCGGTTGCGGCGTGGGACACAGCACGATCCAGCTGGCCAGGACCTTTCCTGACCACTGGGTGATTGGCGTGGACCAGTCGGAGGACCGGCTCAGCCGAAAAAAACCCTATCCGGATGCCCTGTTGCCCAAAAACATGATCTTCATCCGTGCGGACCTGGTGGATTACTGGCGCCTGATGAGTGAGGCCGGCGTCCGCCTTGCGCGGCACTACATCCTCTATCCGAATCCCTGGCCCAAGATTGGTCATCTGGCCCGTCGCTGGCATGCCCATCCAGTCTTCCCGTTCATCCTGCGTCTGGGTGGCCGGCTGGAGTGTCGCAGCAACTGGAACATTTATGTGGAAGAGTTCGCCCTCGCGGTGGGGGTGATGACCGGCACGGTCCCGGCCTGGGAGCCCTTGGAGGCCCCCTCTCCGCTGACCCCTTTTGAACGCAAGTACCGGGATTCCGGCCAGACCCTTTATCGGTGTGTGGTGGAGCTCGATCGCCCAACGACCCTGGAGAAAAATCAGCCATGAACGCGCCCCAATCCATTCCGATGACCGAAGAAGAGCTGGAGCAGCTCGAAGACCTGCTGGTCTCCGACGAGGTCCCTGCCGATTGCATGAATCTTGAAATGCTCGACGGCTACCTGGCTGCGATCGTCAGCTCCCCGCTGCCCATTCCGATGGAGCAGTGGCTGCCTGCCGTCTGGACGGCTGATGAGGGCGAAGTAGGGTTCGGCTCCGGTGCTTCCCTCCAGAAGGCCATCGAGCTGGTGCTGCGTTATTACAACGAGCTGGTTCAAATGATCGCAGACCAGGAAGGGGATGAGGAGGGTGAAGCCGAGGGGTGGCAACCTTTCTGCTACGCCCAGGGAGGTGATGACGATCCTGCCATCGGGGAGGAGTGGACCGCGGGCTTTCAGCAGGGTTTTGAACTGTGGCCGGCCGAATGGTCGGACAGCGTGCCCGAGACAGCCATTGCCGAGTCCCTGCTTGAAACCATCCTCGGTGAAGAGGAGGAGGTGGCCAGTCCGGCCGATGCCGAAGCCCAGCTGGCCGAGTTGGAGCAGAAGGGCATTGCTGTGCAGCACCTCTATCAGAACTGGCGTGCGTTGGGCTTGCCCGCCCCCGACCCCGTGGTGGTGAGCGGCGCAGTGGCAGCCACGAGTGGTCCGGGACGCAATGAGCCTTGCCCCTGTGGCAGCGGCAAGAAGTACAAGAAATGCTGTGGTGCCAGCGTCTGAACCATGGCCGATCCCTGTCTTGACTGCGGGGCCTGCTGCGCCAGCTTCCGGGTGGATTTTCATATCTCCGATCTGGAAACCTGCCCGGGCGGCAGTGTCCCGCTAGCCCTGACCGTGCCGGTGACGGCGACCCTGGTACGCATGAAGGGGACCGACGCGGGTCCCCCCCGCTGCATCGCGCTTGAAGGGGAGGTGGGTCAGGCCGTGTGCTGCACCATTTACGACCGCCGCCCTGGGCCCTGTCGGGACTTCGCCCCCTACGCCTCCCTGGGCATTGGCGATGAGGGATGCGCCCGGGCTCGGCAGCGGCACGGATTTCCACCGCTCGGAGCTTAGGAGGCGCTGGGCGATTGGCGTAACGCGATGGCTCTGACACAATCCGCTGTTCCTGCAGTAATACTGCATTCCTACGGAGACTGACACCATGACCATCCGCTTCCCTGTCGAAGGCGAATTCATCCAGCTTGATCAGCTCCTCAAGGCCGTCGGCCTGTGCGGATCGGGGGGGGAGGCCAAGCAGCGGGTGGCAGACGGCGCCGTACAGGTGGATGGCGAGATCGAGAACCGCAAGCGCGCCAAGTTACGTCCCGGTCAGCGCATCGAATTTGCAGGCGAAACCATAGAACTGGTGGCGGTTTGATCCAGGGAGGCCCCATGTCACTGCTGCGGCTCCCGGTGAGGTGTGCCCCCACCGGCAAGGGCGTGGGCGCTTACTTGGGGTGGATGTCTCCGTCCATGTATAGCCATTGCCCATCCCGTCGTGTGAAACGGCTTGTTTCGTGCAGCCGGTGGGCGCGTCCACCAATTTTGTAGCGCGCCACGAACTCCACGGAAGCGTGGTCTTCGTCGATGGGGAGGTGCTGCCTGACCTGCAGTCCCAGCCACCGGGCAGGGGGGTCTTCCTGGAGATCCAGTCCTGCCGGACGGAAATCCGGATGCCAGGTGGCGAGCAGATAGTCTTCCCGGCCCAGGGTAAACGCCGTGTAACGTGAGCGCATCAGGGCCTCCGCAGAGGGCGCAGGGAGGTGTCCGTCGAGGTAACGGCCGCAGCAGAGGGCGTAACTGGCAGAGGCGCCACAGGGGCAGGGTTGCGTCATGTCATGAGCAGGCAGAAGGATGGCAGAGATCCGATTCTCGCGGCACTGCGGCGTGCCTGCAAGTACGTATTCCCTTGAGATTTCCGTTGGCATGCCGATAAATGGTCCATATTTTCCCCGGGTTCGGGTAACAGAGAAAAATTGGCGTGGGCCTGAAGGGTTCAGGCTGAGCGTCTTGGGGGACGGATGAGCTCATCATGGAACTGAAGCATTGGGCCAGGGGGATCCGCGGCAAACTGATAGCGATCTTCGTCGTGATCAAGGTGGTGCCGTTGCTGTTGCTCGCGGTTCTGGCCTGGGGCATGGCTCAGACACTGGGGGAGACGGTGAGCAGGCAGGCCGGGGTGTTGGCTGAGTCGATGCTCTCTGCCATTCGCCAGGTGGGGGATGAGGCCACCGGAGATGCCATCAAGGCGCTGGACGACCGGGCTCGTGAGGATATCGAGCGCCTGACCACCGATACGGCCCGGGCGGTCGCCTCGTTCCTCTACGATCGGGATGCGGACGTGTTGCAGGCCGCCCAGATCGAGCCTGGCGAGGCGGCCTATCAGGCCTTTCTGAGGTATCGGTTGCGTACGCTCCACAGGCATGGTCCCTGGCAGCTGTCTGCGGACCGCAGTCGTTGGGAGCCGGCCGGTCCCGAAACCTGGGACGAATCCCTGGCTGCGGATCCCGCCCAGACGCTTTCTGACAATGCCAAGGCCTTCAGCGCCCGTCCGCCCGAATATCTGGGGTCCGAGGAGAAGCGCCCGCTTTTTGTGGAGATGAGCTTCGTGGATCTTCGGGGGCGCGAGCGGGTCAAGGTCACCACCGGTACCCTGACCCGCAAGACGCTTGAGGATGTGAGTACGCCGGCAGGTACTTTCCTGCGGGCCGAGACGTACTGGCCGGCGTTGCGTCGCCTCAAGTCCGGTGAGATTTTTGTTTCAGAGGTGATCGGGGCGTATGTGGGAAGCCGGGTGATCGGTCCTTACCTGCCCGCCGCAGCGGTCAAGGCCGGGGTCGAATTCAAGCCGGAGGACTCGGCCTATGCCGGCACCGAGAATCCGGTAGGGCGCCCCTTCAGGGGGATTGTCCGCTGGGCTACGCCGGTGGAGCGGGGGGGGCGCATCGTGGGTTATGTGACCCTCGCTCTCGATCATGATCACATCCGCCAGTTCACCGACCGGATCACGCCCACGGATGCCCGTTATACGGTCATTAACGACGCCATCGTCGGCAACTATGCCTTCATGTGGGACCACAAGAGCCGGGCCATCTCCCACCCCCGGGATTATTTCATCCCCGGGTTTGACCCGGCCACCGGCGAGCGGGTTGTGCCCTGGATGGATCAAACCCTCTATGAGGCCTGGCAGGCATCGGGCAGGCGCTGGAACGAGTTCTCCCGGGGCGTGCTTCCGTTTGACGGGCAATCCCTCAAGAAAAAGCCCGCAGGCGCGCTCGTCAAGGCTGGGACTGTGGGGCTGGATTGCCGCTACCTGAATTTCTCGCCCCAGTGTGCGGGCTGGAACCAGCTCACGGAGCGGGGCGGATCCGGCTCCTTCGTGATCTTCTTCTCGGGCTTGTGGAAACTGACGACGGCGGCGGCCATTCCGTACTACACGGGGCAGTACGGCGCCACACTCAGAGGCTTCGGCTTTGTGACCATCGGTGCCAACGTGGATGATTTTCATCGGGCGGCGACCGACTCCGCGGCACGGATCGGTCAGACCATTGCGGAACAGGACAAGAGCTTCCAGACGCAGCGTCAAGGCCTCCTGGATGCCATCGAGAAGAATCTCGCTCAGACTGCTGCGGCCCTGAGCATTTCGACGCTGCTGATGGTGGTGCTGGTGATCATCGTGGCCATCTGGATGGCCCAGTTCATGACCCGTCGCATTACCCGCATGATAGAAGGGATGGGCCGCTTTCAGGCGGGGGAGCTGTCCCACCGGCTGGAAGTGCGCTCTTCCGACGAGATGGGGCAACTCGCCCGCTCCTTCAACGCCATGGCCGATGAGGTTCAGGAGTCCTTCAAGCGTTCCGAAGATGCGCGCACCCGGGCCGAGGAGGCCAATAAACTCAAGTCGGTCTTCCTGGCCAGCATGTCTCACGAGTTGCGGACCCCGTTGAACGGGATCCTGGGTTACTCGGAGCTGCTCCAGCTGGAACTGACCGATCCGGCCCAGCAGGAGTTCGCAGCGACCATCCACAGCTCCGGGCAACATCTCCTGGATATCGTGAATGATCTGCTGGATCTGGCGAAAATCGAGGCAGGCCGGATGACGGTCCGCCTGGCACCTCAGGATCCGGCCCGGCTGGTGGCCGAACTGGCTGGTGGCCACCGAGCCCATGCCCAGTCGAAGGGGCTGGAGCTGGAGGTGTGCGTTGCTGCGGGGTTGCCCTCCGAGACGGAGCTTGATGCCCAGAGGGTTCGTCAGATTCTGAACAACCTCTTGAACAACGCGATCAAGTTCACTGACAATGGAAGTGTGGCCTTGGGGGTTGGCATTGAGGAAGGGCGGTTGGCCTTCTCGGTGAGGGATACAGGGCCGGGCATTCCTCTTGAAGCGCAGCAGATCATTTTCGAGAAATTCCGACAGCTGGATCAGTTCCTGACCCGAGAACACGGGGGAACGGGGCTCGGTCTGGCTCTGGCCAGGGAGCTGGCGGTGTTGATGAAAGGAGAGTTGCGTCTTGATTCCCGTCCGGGAGAGGGTTCCACCTTCACTTTGTACCTTCCGTTTTCTCAAACGGTTTCCTGATCCATGTCCGCCATGAGCGATTCCTCCTGTCCCCGCAAGCGTGTCCTGATCGTCGACGACAACGCCATCAACCGCCGTCTGGCGATTGCCTTCGTCACCCGCCTCGGCATGGATTCGGCCGAGGCTGCGGACGGCCCGACAGGTCTTGCGATGCTGGAAGTCGAACCCTTTGATGTGGTTCTTCTCGACATCAGCATGCCGGTCATGTCGGGGGAGGAGGTCCTGGCCCGGCTCAGAGCCGACAGCCGGTTCAGCGGGCTGCGCGTGATTGCCTATACTGCCCATGCCCTGCCTGAAGAGAAACAGAGCCTGGTGGAGGCCGGCTTTGACGATCTGCTGATCAAGCCTATCAATCTCAAGGCAGTCGAGGCCGTGCTGGCCGACTATCTTCGTGGCTGAGGCTTCCGGTTTGGCCCACCCGCGGGCAAATATGGAATGTGCAGGCGCACAATCGATACAGAAATAAAATATAATATATATAAGACTTGGCCCACCCATCAGAACAAGGTGCCAGTCCATTCGGGAGAGGCGCTCCGGATCCGATAAGACCGGTCGCTCCAGTCAGCACAAACGTCATGTAACCACCGTCTAGGAAGGATCTACCCATGCTTGAAGCCTATCGTCAGCATGTTGCCGAGCGCGCTGCCCTCGGCATCCCGCCGCTGCCCCTGTCGAAGCAGCAAACCCAAGCCCTGGTTGAACTGCTGCAGAATCCGCCGGCCGGTGACGAAGCCTTTCTGGTTGAGCTGCTGACCTACCGTGTTCCTGCCGGTGTCGATGATGCTGCCAAGGTCAAGGCCGAGTTCCTGGCCAGGGTTGCCAAGGGTGAAGTGGCCTGTGCTCTGGTTTCCAAGGTCAAGGCGACCGAGCTGCTGGGCACCATGCTCGGCGGCTACAACGTCAAGCCCCTGATCGACCTGCTCGCCGACGGTGAAACCGGTGCCGCTGCGGCCGAAGGCCTAAAGAAGACCCTGCTGGTGTTCGACTTCTTCCACGATGTCAAGGAACTTGCCGACAAGGGCAACGCCAACGCCAAGGCCGTGCTGCAGTCCTGGGCCGACGGCGAATGGTTTACCTCCCGCCCGGCGGTTCCCGCTTCCCAGAAGCTGACCGTCTTCAAGGTCACCGGCGAAACCAATACCGACGATCTGTCCCCGGCGCCGGACGCCTGGTCCCGCCCCGACATCCCGCTGCATGCCTTGGCCATGCTCAAGAATCCGCGTCCGGGGATCGAGCCTGACGAGCCGGGTGCCCGCGGCCCCCTGAAACAACTTGAAGCGCTGGCTGCCAAGGGCAACCTGATCGCCTACGTCGGTGACGTGGTCGGTACCGGCTCTTCCCGCAAGTCCGCCACCAACTCCGTGCTGTGGTTCACCGGCGAAGACATCCCCTTCGTCCCGAACAAGCGTTTCGGCGGCGTGTGCCTGGGCTCCAAGATCGCCCCGATCTTCTTCAACACCATGGAAGATGCCGGCGCCCTGCCGATCGAAATCGATGCCGGTCAGATGGACATGGGTGACGAGATCGAGCTGAAGGTGGATGAAGCCTCCGGCAAGGTCACTGCCCTCAAGAACGGCACCGTGATCGCCGAGTCCCAGCTCAAGACCCTCGTCATCCTCGACGAAGTCCGTGCTGGCGGCCGTATCCCCCTGATCATCGGTCGCGGCCTGACCACCAAGGCGCGTGAAGCCCTGGGTCTGGCCCCGTCCACCCTGTTCCGCCTGCCGCAGAACCCGGTCGATGCCGGCACCGGCTACTCGCTGGCCCAGAAAATGGTTGGCCGCGCCTGTGGCCTGCCCGAAGGCAAGGGCGTGCTGCCCGGCACCTACTGCGAGCCCAAGATGACCACCGTCGGCTCCCAGGACACCACCGGCCCGATGACCCGTGACGAGCTGAAGGATCTGGCCTGCCTCGGCTTCTCCGCCGATCTGGTGATGCAGTCCTTCTGCCACACCGCGGCTTACCCCAAGCTGGTGGACGTGCGCATGCACCGCGAGCTGCCGTCCTTCATCTCCACCCGCGGCGGCGTGTCCCTGCGCCCGGGCGACGGCGTGATCCACTCCTGGTTGAACCGTCTGCTGCTGCCTGACACCGTCGGCACCGGTGGTGACTCCCACACCCGCTTCCCGATCGGCATCTCCTTCCCGGCCGGTTCCGGCCTGGTGGCCTTTGCCGCTGCCACCGGCGTGATGCCCCTGGACATGCCGGAATCCGTGCTGGTGCGCTTCAAGGGCCAGATGCAACCCGGTATCACCCTGCGTGACCTGGTCAATGCCATCCCCCTGTACGCCATCAAGGCCGGCCTGCTGACCGTCGAGAAGAAGGGCAAGAAGAACGTCTTCTCCGGCCGCATCCTGGAAATCGAAGGTCTGCCCGACCTGAAGGTCGAGCAAGCGTTCGAGCTCTCCGATGCCGCCGCCGAGCGCTCCGCTGCTGCCTGCGCGATTGCCCTGAACAAGGAGCCGATCGTCGAGTACATGCGCTCCAACATCACCCTGATGAAGTGGATGATCGCCGAAGGCTACGAGGATGCCCGCACCCTCAAGCGTCGCATCAAGGCCATGGAAGACTGGATCGCCAACGGCACCCTGCTGAAGGGTGACGCCAACGCCCAGTACGCCGCCGTGATCGAGATCGACCTGGCCGAAGTCACCGAGCCGATCTTGGCCTGCCCGAACGACCCGGATGATGTGAAGGTGCTGTCCGAAGTCGCCGGCGACAAGATCGACGAAGTGTTCATCGGCTCCTGCATGACCAACATCGGCCACTTCCGTGCTGCCGGCAAGGTCCTGGAAGGCAAGTCCGACATCCCGACCCGTCTGTGGATTGCTCGGCCGACCAAGATGGATGCGCTGATCCTGACCGAGGAAGGCTACTACGGCGTTCT
>NZ_JAQUVG010000122.1 GCF_028693495.1 Zoogloea sp.
CGTCCGCCTCACAATGAATACCTGAAACGAATACAACTACACGGCAAACACCTCAGCCCAGAAACACACATCAACGCCTGCGCAACCAACACAGCCCACGCACAGAGAAAACAGAAACACGCAAACCGCTGAACAGCGCTCAATACTCGGGCGGGGCATTTCCCATGTAAGAACCCGCGAAATTTTCAAAACGGGTAAACTCCCCGATAAATGTCATCCGCACCGTCCCTGTAGAGCCGTTGCGGTGCTTGGAGATAATCAACTCAGCCATGCCCTTGTCAGGAGAATCTGGATTGTAGATTTCATCCCGATAAATGAACATGATGATGTCGGCATCCTGCTCGATGGCCCCAGACTCCCGGAGGTCGGATGCCACAGGGCGCTTGTTGGGACGCTGCTCCAGGCTGCGATTCAGCTGCGAGAGCGCAATGATCGGCACATGCAGTTCCTTTGCCAGGGATTTAACCGAGCGGGAAATCTCTGACAACTCAGCAGCACGGTTGTCACTCTCCTTGAGAGATGTCATGAGCTGCAGGTAATCAATGACGATCAAACCAAGACGCCCGCATTGGCGATGAAGACGGCGGCAACGGGCACGCAAATCAGTCGGATTAAGACCCGGCGTCTCATCAATGAAGATGGGTGCCTCATGGAGCTTACCCAGCGCATAGGTAAGACGCTGCCACTCCTCATCATTGAGCTTGCCGGTACGGATCTTGTGCTGATCAATACGACCTACCGATGAAAGGAAACGGGTTGCCAGCTGAGTTCCCGGCATTTCCATCGAGAAAATGGCCACTGGCAAGCCCGCTTCCACAGCCACCGTTTCGGCGATGTTAAGCGCCAACGAGGTTTTACCCATACCCGGACGAGCAGCAAGCACAATCATATCGGACGGCTGCAAACCCGAGGTTTTTTCATCCAGGTCTGTCAGACCGGTCGGAACCCCGGTAATCCCTGCAGGGGAGTCCCTGTCATACAGTTCCTGTATGCGATCCACCACCTGCCCAAGAATCGGCTGGATTGCCTGAAAACCACTCACCGTGCGCGCACCCGCCTCCGCAATCTCGAAGACCTTGGCCTCAGCCTCGTCGAGCAAGGTCTTGGCATCCTTACCAGAGGGAGTCAGCGCACTGGCTGCGATGTCATCTCCCACCGAAACCAACTTGCGGAGGATGGCGCGCTCTCGAATAATCTCTCCATACCTGCGAACGTTTGCAGCCGACGGGGTGCTGTTGGCGATCTCCCCCAGGTAGGCGAGACCTCCAACGTGCTCAGCCTCTCCATTCTTTTCGAGGGCTTCATAAACGGTCACCACGTCAGCAGGCTTGCCGTGCTCGATCAGCTTGGCAATATGCCTAAAAATTCTCCGGTGATCGTCCCGATAGAAATCGGCATCATTGACGATATCGCCAACCCTCTCCCAAACGGAGTTGTCAATCAGCAGCCCACCCAACAGGGATTGCTCCGCCTCAATCGAATGAGGAGGCAAGCGAAGGGCCGACATGACGGGATCTTCAGGATGATTCGATTTGTTGCGCATGGGACATCAGAAGAAGTATCGAAGCAGAAACGGCTGAAAAAACAAAAAGGGCTGCACCAGGCAGCCCTTTTGCGAGGGAAAGCGGACGCTTTCCTGGCGATCAGTTCTCGCCAACCACCTTGACGGTAATGTTAGCAGTGACATCCGTATGCAGGGAAACCACGAGCTGGGTTTCGCTGACGGTCTTCAGGGGACCTTCAGGCATGCGAACAGCAGACTTCTCCACCTTGAAGCCCTGCGCATTCAGCGCTTCAGCCACATCGGCATTGGTCACAGAACCGAACAGACGGCCATCAACGCCTGCCTTGCGGGCGACGGTAACGGTAACGCCTTCCATCCTGGCGCTTTCAGCCTGAGCAGCGGCGAGCTGCTCGGCAGCAATGCGCTCGAGCTCGGCACGACGGCTTTCAAACTCCGCAAGACTGGCCGGAGTCGCACGCTTGGCCTTACCCTGCGGGATCAGGAAGTTACGGGCGTAACCATCCTTGACCTTGACCACATCACCCAGGCCACCCAGATTAACAACCTTGTCCAAAAGAATGATTTGCATGTTGTCTCTCCGGGATTACTGATGCAGATCAGTGTAGGGCATCAGGGCGAGGAAGCGGGCCCGCTTGATCGCGGTGGACAGCTGACGCTGGTAGCCCGACTTGGTGCCGGTGATGCGAGCCGGCATGATCTTTGCGTTTTCGGTAATGAAATCTTTCAGGATATCCACATCCTTGTAGTCGATTTCTTCAATTTTCTCTGCGCTGAAGCGGCAGAATTTGCGACGCTTGAAGAGGCTGCGACCACCACGGTCGTCCTTACGCTTCGTTGCCGGCTTGAATGCCATGATGTATTCCTTCCAAAAATTCGATCGTATCGATATGCAATACAGGGGTCCTGGAGCGCAGGCTGCGTGCTGCAACAAAACCGGAGATCCGCACGGGGGAACCCAGGCGGGCTGCACCAAGCATCCGGGCCTTATCACCGACGGCCACTACCGGCATCTCAAGCCCGACATCCCGCAGGACACCGGCTTCAAACTGCTTCGAGCCGTGCTCTATGCGCCCCACCTGCACCGGCACACCGCCGGGGGAGTAGCGCAGAGCCCCGAGCTCGCTCAGGACACCCTCAATCTGAAAACAGTTAAGACCCTGTTCCTGCAAATCAGGCTGCGGGCAGCTGCTCGGCCGGCTTGCCTTCTTCACCAGCGGCGGAAGTCAGGGAACGCGCCTTCTCTTCCTTCATCATCGGTGATGGGGTGGTAACGGCCTTCTTCATGCGAATGGACAGGTGACGCAGCACGGCATCGTTGAACTTGAAGCCATGCTCCAGTTCGGCGATGGTGGGCTGATCGCACTCGATGTTCATCAGAACATAGTGAGCCTTGTGGATCTTCTGGATCGGATAAGCCAGCTGGCGACGGCCCCAGTCTTCCAGACGGTGAATCTGACCACCCTGGGTGGTCACGAGGGTGCGGTAGCGCTCGATCATGGCGGGCACTTGCTCGCTCTGATCGGGGTGAACAATAAATACGACTTCATAATGCCGCATGGAATCTCCTTCTGGATCAAAGCCCCCCGTCATGCGAAACGGTAGGGCAAGGTAAAAATCCGGGAACCCTTCCGCACACGCAAAAGGGTCAGCCGAAAATAATCCCACATCCCCGGAGTTAAATCAAGACTTCAAACCGCGGTGAGGCACGCCGCACCCTTGGCGAGACCGACCCGGGATCCGCAGACACGGCCGATCTGCCCGCAAATCCACAGGGATGTGGACACCAGGGCTTCGAGATCGATACCCGTCTCGATACCCAAGCCGTCAAGCATGTACACCACATCCTCCGTCGCGACATTACCAGAAGCGCCTGCGGCGTAAGGGCACCCCCCCAGGCCCGCAATGCTGGAATCAAAAGTACCCACCCCCACCTGCAGGGAAGCATAAATATTGACCAGGGCCTGCCCGTAGGTGTCGTGGTAGTGGCCTGCCAGCCTTTCCATGGGTACCCGTCGTGCGACCGTCTCCAGCATGCGCTGGGTCTTGCCCGGGGTTCCGACCCCGATGGTGTCGCCCAGACTCACCTCATAACACCCCATCCCGAACAGCGTGGCCGCCACGTCGGCAACGGCGGAGGGCGCGACCTCCCCCTCGTAAGGACATCCCAGCACACAGGAGACGTAGCCCCTCACCTGCACGCCCGCATCGCGGGCAGCCGCCATCACCGGCTCAAAGCGGCGGAGGGATTCTGCGATGGAGCAATTGATGTTCTTCTGGCTGAAGGCTTCGGAAGCCGCCGCAAACACGGCCACCTCTTCCGCCCCCGCCGCCAGAGCAGCCTCGAACCCCTTGAGGTTCGGCGTCAGGACGGGGTACGCGACCCCGGGCAGACGCTGGATCCGGACCATCACCTCGGTATTGTCGCCCATCTGGGGAACCCACTTGGGCGACACGAAGGAGGTGGCCTCGATGGAGGGGACACCCGCAGCCCCAAGACGGGCGATGAGTTCCACCTTGGTCTCCGTGCTGACCACCTGCCTTTCATTCTGCAGGCCATCCCGGGGCCCCACTTCAACGATGCGTACGCGTTTTGGCAGTTCCATGCGTCTATCCTCTCGATCAGGCGGTGACCTCGGCTTCAAGGCCGAGGGTCTGCTTCATTTTTTCACGGATCTGGAATTTCTGGATCTTCCCCGTGACCGTCATGGGGAAGCTGTCGACGAAGCAGATGTAGCGGGGGATCTTGTAATGGGCGATCTGCCCCTGGCAGAAGGCACGCACATCCTCTTCGGACAGGCGCTCACCTTCACGGACGATAATCCAGGCACAAAGCTCCTCACCATATTTCTTGTCGGGCACGCCTACCACCTGCACATCCAGCACCTTGGGATGACGGTAGAGGAACTCCTCGATTTCCCGGGGATAGATGTTCTCACCACCGCGGATCACCATGTCCTTGATCCGGCCAACGATGTTGCAGAACCCTTCATCATCAATCACCGCGATGTCACCTGTATGCATCCAGCCTCCCCGGTCGATCGCCTCGGAGGTCTTGGCATCATCTCCCCAGTACCCCAGCATCACCGAGTAGCCCCGGGTGCACAGCTCGCCCGGCGTTCCCCTGGGTACGATCCGACCCTCCGCATCCACGATCTTCACCTCGCAGTGGGGCTGCACCCGCCCCACCGTGGAAACCCTGCGCTCGATAGCGTCATCGGTCCCACTCTGGAAGCTCACCGGCGAGGTTTCGGTCATGCCATAGGCGATCGTCACCTCTGCCATGTGCATCTTGTCGATGACCCGCCTCATGACCTCGATCGGGCAGGGGCTTCCGGCCATGATGCCGGTGCGCAGGCTGGAAAGATCGAAACGGGCAAACTCGGGGTGGTCCAGCTGAGCGATGAACATCGTGGGCACCCCATAGCTGGCGGTGCATTTTTCTTCGGCCACGGCCTGCAGAACGGCCAGCGGCTCAAACGCCTCGGCGGGGTAGACCATGGTGGCACCGTGGGTCAGGCACCCCAGATTCCCCATCACCATGCCGAAGCAGTGGTAAAGCGGCACCGGAATGCAGACCCGGTCCCCTGGAACAAGGCGGATCGCCTCACCGACGAAGAAGCCGTTGTTGAGAATGTTGTGATGGGAGAGCGTAGCGCCCTTCGGGTTTCCAGTAGTACCGGAAGTGAACTGGATGTTGATGGGGTCATCGAACTGCAGGCCCTCCCCGAGCAGTTCCAGCTCGCCCAGCTCATCCCGGCTCGGGGGCAACAGCAATTCATGGAAATTCAGCATCCCTGGCGTACGGCCCTCGCCCAGACGAATGACGATCTCCAGCGCGGGCAAGGTGTGGGCGCGCAGCAAGCCCGGCTCGCAATGCCCCAGCTCCGGCGCCAGATCCGCGAGCATGGTCAGGTAGTCGCTGGCCTTGAAGGCGGGTGAGAGGATCAGCGCCTTGCAGCCCACCTTGTTGAGGGCGTACTCCAACTCGCTGCGACGGTAGGCCGGGTTGATATTGACCAGGACAAGGCCCGCCTTGGCCGTTGCAAACTGGGTCAGCGTCCATTCCAGATTGTTCTGGGACCAGATGCCGACCCTTTCTCCCGGCGCCAGCCCCAGGCGGCGCAAGCCACAGGCCAGGGCATCCACCTTCTGGCGCAGCTCGGCATAGGTCAGGCGGACGTTCTGATGGCGCACCACCAGGGCTTCACGATGGCCATGAAGGCGACAGGCCTTGTCAAAATACCGGCCGATGGTCTCGCCGATGAGATGCTGTTTGGATGAGCCGTGGACATAGCTCGGTTGGCAGGTCATGGATGTCTCCTCACACTCGGTTTCGGGATGTGCTGGAACCGGCCCCCTCTGCGTGGGCTACCGGATGAATTCAACTAAGAAAAAAGCGCGGGGCGGATGATCCGCCCCGCAGGATGCGCTCCAGGGTTCAGGCTGGATCGACCGCAAAGTCCACCAACTGGGCACCGTCGCCCACCTGATCTCCCACGATGAAACGGAAGGCCTTGACCGTACCCGCCGCCGGAGCAGTGATCGTATGTTCCATCTTCATGGCCTCGAGGATCAGCAGCGGTGCCCCTTTTTCCACCTTCGCCCCCTCCGCCGCGATCAGGGCGATCACCTTGCCGGGCATCGGCGCCAGCAGCCCCCCTTCGGCCCCCCCGCCTCCGCCACTGTGGTGCAGCGGATCCACTGCGGCAAACTGCCAGGCCTTGCCATGCCCGAAGACATGGCGACGCTCTCCGGCCACCACCACCGTCGCCGTGGTGCGTAAGCCATCCAGCTCGGCCCGCAGCAGACCGCGGAGGTTGAGCTGGCCACTGACGACACTGGTCGTACCGTCCAGAGTGATCGCCAAGGCCTCTCCCCGGTTACTGACGAAGAGCGATTTCTCCTCCTCGCCCAGACGGAAAATCAGGGTGCGCTTTGCCGCCGCGTTCAGGCGCCAGCCATCCCGCTGGTGCCACGGAGAGTCCGGCTCTGAATGACGGGCAGCCTGCGTTACCGCCCGTGCCTTTTCCCGCAGCAGCTCCGCCAGACCCGCCACCAGCCAGGCCTCCCGCGGCGCCCCCTGCTCCGTAGGGAAGAGGTAACCCTTCTCCCGCTCGATCAGCCCGGTGTCCAGGTCGGCACCGGCAAAGGCGGGGCAGGCCGTCAGGCGGGACAGGAACTCGATGTTGTTGGCCACCCCCACCACCCGGTACTCGGCCAGGGCCTGAAGCATGCGCGCCAGGGCCCGGTCACGATTCACGTCCCAGACGATGAGCTTGGCGATCATCGGATCGTAGAACGGGGAGATCTCATCGCCCTCCTCCACGCCGGTGTCCACCCGCACATGCACGCCCTCTTCGGGCGGAGCCAGATGCACCAGTCGGCCTGTGGACGGCAGGAAGCCCTTGCCCGGGTCTTCCGCGTAGATGCGGGCCTCCAGGGCATGGCCGTTGATGGCCAGCTGCTCCTGAGCCAGAGGCAGGGGTTCGCCGGAGGCCACGCGGAGCTGCCACTCCACCAGGTCGAGGCCGGTGATCATCTCGGTCACCGGGTGCTCCACCTGCAGACGGGTGTTCATCTCCATGAAGTAGAACGTGCCGTCCTGGTTGGCGATGAACTCCACGGTTCCCGCCCCCACATAGCCCACAGCCCGCGCTGCATCCACGGCAGCCTTGCCCATGGCGGCACGGCGCTCCAGGGTCATGCCCGGTGCCGGCGCCTCTTCCAGAACCTTCTGGTGGCGGCGCTGCACCGAGCAATCCCGCTCGAAGAGGTGCACATAGTTGCCGTGGGTATCACCAAACACCTGGATCTCGATGTGGCGCGGGCGGGTCAGGTATTTCTCGACCAGCACGTGGTCGCTGCCAAAGCTGGAGGCTGCCTCCCGCTTGCAGGACGCCAGGGCCTCCAGGAAGTCGGTGCTCCTTTCCACCAGGCGCATGCCCTTGCCACCGCCCCCCGCTGCCGCCTTGATCAGCACCGGGTAGCCGATGGCGTCGGCCTGCACGTTGAGGAACCCCGGCTCCTGATTGTCCCCGTGATAGCCCGGTGTCAGCGGGACCTGGGCCTTTTCCATCAGCTTCTTGGCCTCGGACTTGGAGCCCATGGCACGGATCGCCGAGACCGGCGGCCCGATGAAGACGATCCCCGCCGCATCGCAGGCATCGCAAAACGCCTCGTTCTCGGAGAGAAAGCCGTAGCCGGGGTGGATGGCCTGGGCACCGGTCTGCTTCGCTGCGGCGATGATCTTGTCGACCACCAGATAGCTTTCGCGGGCCGCCGCAGGACCGATGAACACCGCCTCATCCGCCAGGCGCACATGGCGGGCACCGGCGTCGGCCTCGGAATACACGGCCACGGTCTTGATGCCGAGTCGGCGTGCAGTCTTGATCACCCGGCAGGCAATCTCGCCCCGGTTGGCGATCAGAATCTTGTTGAACATGCTGTGTCTCCCCTTCCCTTATGATTGTGTCGACACCCAGGCGGCCGGGCGCTTCTCGAGGAAGGCCGCCAGGCCCTCCTTCGCCTCGGGCGTGGCGCGCAGGGTGGCAATGCGGCGGGCCGTATCTTCCACCACCCCATCGCTTACCGGCCGGTCGGCCACGGCACGGATCAGATCCTTGGCCGCCGCCTGGGCACGGGGCCCTCCCTGCAGCAGCGCAGCGACCACCTCCGCCACCGTCCCATCGAGCGCATCGGCCGCCACCGCCTCGTGGGCCAGACCGAGGTCAAAGGCGCGCCGGGCGGGGATCCGCTCGGCCGTCTGGAAATAACGGTGGGCCTGACGGGCACCGATGGCACGGATCACATAGGGGCTGATGGCCGACGGGATGATCCCGAACTTGACCTCGGAGGTGGCGAAGACCGCCCCCTCACCCGCAATGCAGATGTCGCAGGCCGATGCCAGCCCCATACCGCCCCCCAGGGCGGCGCCGTGGACTCGGGCAATGGTGGGTTTGCGCATCTCGGCCAGGGTCCGCAGCATGGCGGCCAGCTTGCGGGCATCTTCCAGGTTCTCTTCCACCGAGGCGCCCGCGGCACGCTTCATCCAGTGGAGGTCGGCGCCCGCGGAGAAGCTCTTGCCGCGGCCAGCGAGCACCACCACCCGCACATGGTCGTCAGCATCCAGGGCCTTGCAGGCCTGGGTGAGCTCGGCGATGAGCTGCTCGTTGAAGGCGTTGTGCACCTCCGGACGATTCATCCACAGGGTCGCCACGCCGCCCTCCCGGAGGATTTCAAGGGTCTCGTACATGATGGTGTCCCCTTACATCCGGAACAGGCCGAACTTCGTCGGCTGGATCGGCGCATTAAGGCTGGCCGACAGGGACAGGCCCAGGGTCCGGCGGGTCTGGGCCGGCTCCACCACGCCGTCGTCCCACAGGCGGGCGGTGGCGTAATAGGGATGACCCTGGTCTTCGTACTGCTGGCGGATGGGCGACTTGAAGGCCCCTTCCTCGTCCTTGCTCCAGCTGCCGCCCTTGGCCTCAATGCCTTCACGGCGCCCGGTGGACAGCAC
>NZ_JAQUVG010000123.1 GCF_028693495.1 Zoogloea sp.
AGCATGTGTACGGCAAGAACAAGGGCAACATGGAAGACAAGGCCCGCGTCGGCTCGGTGTATTACAACCGCGGCGTGGTGCACGGCATCATCACCGTCGAGGCGATCCGCAAGGCCCAGGAGAAATATGGCAAGGGCAAAGCCCTCACCGGCGAGCAGATGCGCTGGGGCTTCGAGAACCTCAACCTCGACGATGCCCGCCTGAAGGCCCTGGGCGCCACCGGCTTCATGCCGCCCCTCAAGATCACCTGTGCCGACCACGAAGGCCCGGGCAAGGTGAAGTTCCAGCAGTGGGACGGCACTCAGTGGAAGGTCATCAGCGACTGGGTGGACTCCGATCGTCCGCTGGTGCGCGGCATGATCGAAGAGTCTGCTGCTGCCTACGCCAAGGAAAAGGGCATCAAGCTCCGCGACTGCAGCAAAGAGAGCTGATCGGGCGGCGGGTCGGTTTTGCTCCCGGCCTGCCCCGTCAAACCTGTCGCGGCGAATGCCTTCACCCGTCGCCGCCTCCGTGGGCGAAGGCATTCGCCCCCTCATTCGGATAGCCGCCATGTCATACCTCAGCATCAATAACATCGAGGTCATCTACGACCACGTGATCCTCGTGCTCAAGGGGGTCTCCCTGCAGGTACCCCAGGGCAAGATCGTGGCTCTGCTGGGTGCCAACGGGGCAGGCAAGAGCACCACGCTCAAGTCGATCTCCAACCTGCTGCGCGCGGAGCGCGGTGATGTGACCAAGGGCAGCGTGGAGTTCAAGGGGGCACGCATCGACCAGCTGACCCCCGCCGATCTGGTCCGCCGTGGGGTCATCCAGGTGATGGAGGGGCGCCACTGCTTTGCCCACCTGTCCATCGAGGAGAACCTTCTCACTGGCGCCTACACCCGCAGCCAGTCCCGGGCCGAGCTCAAGGACAGCCTGGACAAGGTCTATGCCTATTTCCCCCGCCTCAAGACCCGGCGGACCTCCCAGGCCGGCTACACATCGGGCGGCGAGCAGCAGATGTGTGCCATCGGCCGGGCCCTGATGGCCAAGCCCGAGATGATCCTGCTGGATGAGCCGTCGATGGGCCTCGCCCCGCAGATCGTCGAGGAGATTTTCGAGATCGTCAAGGACCTCAACAGCAAGGAGAGCGTGAGCTTTTTGCTGGCCGAGCAGAACACCATGGTGGCGCTGCGTTATGCGGACTTTGGTTACATCCTGGAGAACGGACGGGTGGTGATGGAGGGGGAGGCTGCTGACCTGCGCACCAACGAGGATGTGAAGGAGTTTTATCTGGGGCTTTCGTCAGAAGGGCGGAAGAGTTTCAGGGAGGTGAAGCATTACCGCCGGCGCAAGCGCTGGTTGTCCTGACCGGCCCAGGCATGCGCACAACATCCGCCCGCGGAGAAAAAATGAACTATTACGACGCCCGTGAAACCCGTGATCCCGCCGAGCGGGAGCATGAGCTGATGGCTCGGTTGCCGGTCCAGGTGGCCCATGCCCGGACCCATGCGCCGGCATTTGCCGAACTACTGAAGGAGGTGGTCCCGGAAACAGTGACCAGCCGGGGAGCTCTGGCCGCTTTGCCGGTGATCCGCAAATCCGAGCTCTCCGGTCTCCAGCAGGCGGCCCGCCCCTTTGGCGGGCTGGTGGCGCTCAAGTGGGGTGCCGGATGTGCCCGGGTGTTCGCCTCTCCTGGCCCGATCTATGAACCGGAGGGCGCGCGCAAGGATTACTGGCGGCTGGCCCGGGCGTTCTACGCCGCAGGTTTCCGGGCGGGGGATCTGGTCCATAACACGTTTTCCTATCACTTCACGCCAGCCGGATCGATGATGGAGAGCGCCGCCCATGCCCTGGGGTGCACCGTCTTCCCCGCGGGCGTCGGGCAGACGGAGCAGCAGGTGGCTGTCATGGCCGACCTGCGCCCGGATGCCTACACGGGCACCCCTTCTTTCCTGCGCATCCTCCTCGACAAGGCTGATGAGCTTGGCGTCAGGGTCGACAGCCTGAAGAAAGCCTTCGTGTCCGGCGAGGCGTTTCCGCCCAGCCAGCGGGAAGCCCTGGCGCTCCGCGGGATCCAGGCTTACCAGGCCTATGCCACCGCCGACCTGGGGCTGATTGCCTTTGAGACGCCGGCCCGGGAAGGGCTGGTCGTGGACGAGGATGTGATCGTCGAGATCGTCCGCCCCGGTACCGCTGACCCGGTGGCCCCCGGAGAAGTGGGTGAGGTGGTGGTGACCAGCTTCAATCCGGATTATCCCTTGATCCGTTTCGGCACCGGAGACCTGTCCGCCGTGCTGCCGGGCATTTCTCCCTGTGGTCGCACGAACACCCGGATCAGGGGCTGGCTCGGCCGGGCAGATCAGACCACCAAGGTGAAGGGCATGTTCGTCCACCCGGGTCAGGTGGCTGCCATCCTCAGGCGTCACCCGGAGATCGGGCGGGGGCGGCTGGTGGTGGACAATCCGGATCACTCCGACCGGATGACTCTGCACTGTGAACTGGATGTCCCGCCGGAAGGATTGGCTGCGGCGGTGGCCGATTCGATCCGTGAGCTGACCAAGTTGCGGGGACAGGTGGCGTTCTGTGCCCCGGGCACCCTGGCCAATGACGGCAAGGTTATCGACGACATCCGGACCTACCGGTAAATCCTTGCTCTTCAGTTGGATGTGTCTTGCCGCGCCGGCCTCTCCCCCGGCGCTTTTTTTGCGCCCGAAAAATATTTTTCCGGTGCTGCATCCAAAGGGCTCTCCCGTGGGTAGTGGACAGGGCGACACCTGCGTTGTGCAGGCCGACAAACCATCGACTCCACGGAGAGAACCCATGAAACTGCACCCAACCCTGAACCTGATCACCCTGGCCTCTGCTGCAACCCTGCTGGGAGCCTGTGCTTCCATGATGGGCGGAGGGGCCGCCCATAGCCAGGCCAGCCTGCCGGAAAGCGTTCAGGTCCCCGCAGGCCACCGGGTTGCCTGGGAGACGGCCGGCAGTGGAGAAATCACCTATGAATGCAGGGAGAAGGCCGCCATGCCCGGTCAGGCCGAATGGGTATTCGTCGGGCCGAGGGCGGTCCTGAAGGACCGGAGCGGTCAGTCCGTAGGTCGTTATTACGGACCTCCTGCCACCTGGGAAGCGCAGGACGGCTCCCGTCTGACGGGTACGCAAGTGGCCGTGGCGCCCGCCGGCGCAGGCAATCTGCCTTACCAACTGGTCAAGGCCAATCCGGCCATTGGTCCGGGTGCCCTGATGGGGGTGAGCTACATTCAGCGGGTTGCCCTGAAGGGGGGTGTGGCGCCTGGCAGCGAGTGTTCCATCAGCACTCAGGGACGCCGGGAGCAGGTGACCTACCAGGCCGACTACATTTTCTGGAAGCCTCTCTAAAGCCGTGCCTCCCGTAGCCGTAAGGAACTGAACTTCCATCCTGCGCTGGGGCCCCGAGTCCCGGCTCTTCGATCTTGTCCGTTCCCGTCAGTGATTTCGACTATGAAGCGGCTCTGCTTGCCTGTGCAGCCGGCAAGCAGGCGGCCCTGCGCGCCCTCTATGAGCAGGAGGGCGCCCGCCTGCTGGGGGTCGTGCAGCGGATTGTCCGGGACAGGGCGCTGGCGGAGGATGTGCTCCATGACGCCTGTCTGAATATCTGGACCCGCGCTGGCAGCTTCGATCCGTTCCGAGGCTCGGCCCGGGGCTGGATCTACAGCGTGACCCGGAACCTGGCCCTCAATGCTGTCCGGGATGGTCGCCGTGAGGTGGGTATGGATGACGAAATGGTCCAGGCGCTGGATGTCCGGGAGGCGCTCGAAGCCTGGCATGACACGACGGATGCCTTCGACTGGCGGGCCAGTGCCGGGCGCATGGAAGGCTGTCTCGAGCAACTGGAGCCCGTCAGGCGTAATTGCATCCTGCATGCCTATGTGGACGGGCTGAGCCATGGGGAGATTGCCCGGCGCCTGGAGGCGCCGCTGGGGACGGTGAAGGCGTGGATCCGGCGTAGCCTGGGCGCATTACGGGAGTGCATGGAATGAATCGTGGATCCCCCGAAGCCCGGGAGCTGCAGGCCCTGGCCGGAGAGTACGTGCTGGGGACCCTCGGTGCTGCTGAGCGCCGCAGGGTTGAGGCACGCCTGCCCACAGATCCCGAGCTGGCCGCAGCGGTACGGGCGTGGGAGGAGCGCCTGTTGCCCCTGACAGCCCTGGCCGAGCCGGTATCTCCTCCGGATCGTCTGTGGCAACGGGTCGAACGCAGCCTGGGCGCACTGGCTGGCTTCCCTGCTGCGATGCCCCTGTCCCGCCGGCCGTGGTGGCGGGATTGGAACAGCCTGACCCTCTGGCGTGGCCTGGCAGCATCGGGGTTTGCGGCGGCGGCGGTCCTGGCGGCGGTGCTGGTCGGACGTCTGGCGGAGCCTTTGCCTGCGACCCGTTTCATGGTCGTACTGGTGGCGCCGGAGGATCGGGCGCCCGGTTGGGTCGTTCAGACCCGGACCTCCGGTCAGATCGAGCTCGTCCCCCTGGGTGTCGTCGAGGTACCCGCCGACAAGGCGCTCCAGTTCTGGACCAAGGCGGACAGCTGGAGTGCGCCTGTATCCCTGGGGCTGGTCACCCCTGGGCAGAGTGCCAAGGTGCCCGTCTCGGGCCTGCCTGCCCTGCAGCCCAATCAGCTGTTCGAGCTGACCCTGGAGCCCCGGACGGGCTCACCCACCGGCCGGCCCACTGGTCCGGTTCGCTTCATCGGTCGTGCGGTCCAGGTGCTGTAAGTGCTGACTCCCGGAGGCGTCCCGGGGTCTGCGCCTTTCCTGCCGGCTTCTGGCACACTCCGCCCCTCTGTTTACCTGACGCGTCCTGAATCATGCAGAGTTTCCTGCTGCTGCTTCCCGATTTTGCCTTGATCGCATTGGGCGCCTTGCTGCGGCGTCATGGTGGATTGGGCGAGGGCTTCTGGGTCGGGGTGGAAAAGCTGGTGTATTTCGTCCTTTTTCCGGCCTTGCTGTTGAACGCCCTGGCCCGGGCCCATATTGATCCAGGGAGTTTCGCGCCCCTGTTCGTCGTGGGCCTGCTGACCATGACCAGTGGTTTCATCCTGGCTTTTGCCGGGCGACCCTGGATGGGACTGGGCCCGATGGCCTTCGCCTCCCGGGTGCAGTGTGCCTACCGGTTCAACACATATATCGGGATTGCCGTGGCTGGCAAGTTCGGTGGTGCGGCGGGTGTGGCCGCGATGGGGGCCCTTTGTGGCGCGATGGTTCCCTTTGCCAACATGGCTGCAGTGGGCCTGCTGGCCCACCATGGCCAGGGCCGTCCCTGGCATGAGCTGTCCCGCAACCCGCTGATCATCGCAACCCTGGCCGGGATGGTCCTCAGCATGACGGGGACCGCTTTGCCCGCACCGTTGATGCTTTTTCTGCAGCGGCTGGCTGATGCTGCGGTGACCCTGGGGCTGCTGGCGGTGGGCGCGGCCCTGAGGGGGGGAGGTCGTGAGGGGGGCAGGGCGGGAGCGCTGTATCTGTGTGCCGTCAAGTTGCTGGTGCTGCCGGCGATTGCCTGGGGGCTGGGTACCCTGTTCGGGCTGTCGGGGGGCGCCTTGGCAACGGCCGTGCTCTTCGCTGCCTTGCCGACGGCCTCCTCTGCTTATATTCTGGCCATGCGGATGGGAGGGGATGGCCCCGGGGTGGCATGGCTGATTTCAGCCACCACGGTACTGTCGGCAATCACGCTCACCGCATGGTTGAGCGTGCTGCGTCAGATGGCATGACCGGTTCGCGGGTGGAATGAAGCCCACCCGCGGGTCTTATTTGGAGGCTCCGGTCTTGGCCGGCGCAGGGGGGCTCTGAGGTGCCGCAGGGGTGGCCGACCTGGCCTGCTCGGCGGCGTTCTGCATCAGGTTCCAGGGCCACATGCTGCTGGCAAAGGGATTGGGCTGACCGGCCTGTTCGGGGGTGCCGCCTTCCGATGCCACCTTGCTCATGGCCTGCATGGCGGCAATCGTCGCACGCTGCATCTCGAGGCCCTGAATGGCCATCTGCAGGGAACTGAGGTTCATCTTCAGCCAGCTTTCCACCGCCTTCATGTCGGTTATCCGCTTGTCCAGTTCGTCCACATCCAGGGTCGGGGTCACCATGCCGGGCAGGTTGAAGCCCATCTTGCTCCACATGCTACGCATGAATTCCATCGGATCCTGAGTCTTGTTTTCGTTGCTCATGCTGCTCCCCCTGTTCTGGATGTGTTGTTGACCATTGCATGGTAACCGAAGGGCGATCCGGCTGCATCAGGCTTGGGTTTTGCGCTGCAGCAGTGCCCGCAGCCTGGCTGGACGGACCGGTTTGTGCAGCAGGGGAATTCCGGCCTGCTGGGCTCCCCGGGTGATTTCGGGGGAGGTGTCCCCGGACAGGATGATGGCCGGGATCGGGCGGTTGAAATGCTGGCGAAGGCGGATCACCACGAGGTGCCCTGCACCGGAGAGGTCCATGCGGTGATCACAGATCATGATGTCGGGTAGCCAGCCGGCGGGTAAGACATCCAGCGCGACGTCCGCATTGCTTGTGCTGGTGACCTGGCATCCCCAGGATTCCAGCAGGCTGGTGGTACTGGCCACGGCCAGGGCATCGTCGTCCACCAGCAGGACCTGCAGTCCGTGAAGGGCGTGGCTGGCAGGGGGCGGGCTCCCCTCCAGAAGCACCCCGGCAGCAGCGGCGGGCAGCTCGACGGCAAACAGCGCGCCTTGCCCCGGTGCCGAACACAGGGTCAGGTCGTGCTGCAGCAAGGTGGTCAGGCGGCGCACGATGGCCAGCCCGAGACCCAGGCCCTTGGCCCGGTTGCGCTCCGGGTTGTCCAGCTGGACGAACTCCTGGAAGATGGCCTTCTGGGCTTCCGGGGCAATCCCGGGGCCATTGTCGCGGACTTCGATACGGACCTTGCGGCCGCGTTTTCGGCAGGCCACGAGCACCGTCCCCCCGGGGGCGTAGCGGAGCGCATTGGTGATCAGGTTGTTCAGGATGCGTTCGAGCAGCAGGGGGTCGCTGTCGGCCCACAGGCTGCTTGGGCGCATGCGCAGGCGCAGTCCCCGCAGCTCTGCGTCCCGCCGGTGGTCCTCCTCGATGCGGTCGAGGAGGGGTTGAAGCGCAAAGGGCTTGATCTGGCGGTCCAGGACGCCGGCATCCAGGCGGGAAATGTCGAGCAGGCTATCCAGCAGGTTTTCCATTGTCTCGGCGGAGATGGCTATCTGCTCCACCAGCTTCCGGGTGTCGGAGGCATGGCTCTTCTGGACCAGCTCGGCGACGAACAGGCCGAGGGCATGCATGGGCTGCCGCAGGTCGTGGCTGGCCGCAGCCAGGAAGCGGGTCTTGGCCTGGTTGGCGCGTTCGGCTTCTTCCTTCTTCTCCTTGAGCTCCCGGGTTGCCGCGTCCACCCGCCGTTCCAGCTCTTCCCGGGAGGCGCTCAGCTTGTCAGCCATATCGTTCACGCCCGCCGCCAGGATCTGCAGGCTCTTGCCGCCCTCCACCTGTACCCGGATCTTCATGTCCCCCTGGCCAAACCGGGAGACCGCCGAGGCGATGCGCAGGATGGGGCCGGATATGCCCCGGCTCATCCGGATCGCCAGCGCTGCGCTGGCTGTCAGTACCACCAGGGCCATCAGCAGACCATTCTGGAGCAGACGCAGCTGTTCGGCCCGCAGGGAGTCCTGGCTCATTTCCACCAGCACTTCGCCGTGGGCAGTGTCGGGAGGTGGGAGGATGCTGCTGCCGGGTTCGAGGAAGGCGTCCTCGACATTGATCTGCGGACCGCTGACAGGTTCCTGGAAGCGCAGGGGCGTCCGGCCCTGGCTGCCGCTCAGCCGCACCGCGCCAGGCGACGGAGGGGGCGGAGGCTTGCTGCTGTCGGCCAGGACTTCCTGCTGAGGGCTGAACACGGCGACCCGGACCACGTCCTGTTCCTGGAGGATGGAGGTGGCCAGTTTGCGCAGGCTTTCCAGATTGCCGGAGAACACCCCGTACTCACTGGCTGCTGCGAGCTGCCGGGCGAGGGCCTTGCCTCGCTGGGTATGGGCTTCTTCCAGGTCGGACAGGCGGGAGCCGAGAAAATAGGCCATCAGCACCAGGGCCATGACCATGGTGGGCAGGATCGCGATCAGGACGGCCCGTGGGCGGATATCCCACTCGTTGATGGGCGCGATCATGGCGCGCCCTCGCTACGTTCCAGGCGCTCACGGAGGGTCTGTGCGTCTTCGAGCACGATCCCCAGGGAGCGGGCTACATAAGGGTTGGTGCTGACCCGGAACTGGCGCGGGTGGGCCGGGGAGGGCAGGCTGCCTGTATTGAGACCCTGACGGGCGGCTTCGCCAGCCTGCTGTCCGACCTGGGCAGGCGTGCTGTAAAGGGCGATCAGGGCACCCGCCTTGGCATAGGCTGGCGAAAAGCCGACGACCGGCGAGTGATGATGGTAGGCCGTCAGCAGGATGTTGGATATGGTCCGGTTGTTGAACAGCATGGAGTCCGGCACTGCCAGGAGAATGCCCGGTTCCCGCAGGGCCCTTTGCAGGGTGGGGTAGAGTTCGTTCTCCTCGCTGATCTGTTCGAGGATGGTGCGCATGCGCTTGTCCCGCGCGCTGGCCTGGAGCCTGGCAGCCAGCTCCGCGCTATCTCGTCCGGTAATCAGGGCGACCCGGTTCCACTCGGGGAGGGCGATGCGCAGCAGTTCGATCTGACGTGCCGGTGGCTGGTCAATGAAGACGGCCGAGATCCGACGGTTATCCTCGTGGCGGAGGGGCAGGCGATCGTAGGCGCTGCGGGGGAGCAGGGTGTGCAGGATCAGGCTGCGGGGAGCAAGGCCGCTGGTGAGCTGGGCAGCACGTGCGCCCAGGGTGATCACGAGATTGCTGGCAGCCAGGCTGGGGGCATCTTCGGGGCGCAGGGGGAGGCCCAGGGTCTGAACCCGGTGTCCGCTACCCCGTAGTTCGGCACCCAGCGCCTCTATTGCCTCACGAAAGGCGCTGCTGTCCTCGCTGGCGATGATGCTGACC
>NZ_JAQUVG010000017.1 GCF_028693495.1 Zoogloea sp.
GCCTGACCTTCGTGTGGTTTTCGGCTCCCGACCTGGCGCTGACCCAGCTTGCCGTGGAGGTGGTCACCGCAGTCCTCATCCTGCTCGGCCTGCGCTGGCTACCCCGGCGGGACGAACGGTTCCGGGAAGGAAGGCCCGAACCCCTGCGCTTCCATCTGCGTCGCCTCCGCGATCTGCTGGTTTCGATCACAGGGGGGGCCGGCATCGCCGCACTGACCTACGCCGTGCTGAGCCGGCCCGACATCGACGGCATCTCACCCTTCTTCATCCGGGAATCCCTGCCCCAGGGAGGAGGGCTGAACGTGGTCAATGTGATCCTTGTGGACTTCCGAGGCTTCGATACCTTCGGCGAGATCACCGTGGTCGCCATCGTCGCCCTGACCGTATTCGCCCTGCTGCGCCGTTTCCGCCCGGCCCCGGAGAGTATTCCCCTTCCAAGCCAGCAACAGGAACAGGAATCCCCTGCCGCCGATACCGAGGCCCCGTTGCCCTCCGGTTATCTCATGCTGCCCGCCGTTCTGGTACGCCTGCTGCTTCCGCTGGCCATGCTCATCTCCCTGTTCTTCCTGCTTCGCGGACATAACGCCCCCGGTGGTGGATTCGTCGGCGGACTGATTTTTGCCACCGCAATCATCCTGCAGTACATCGTGGGGGGCACCCTGTGGGTCGAGTCGCGACTGCGCATCCATCCGGTGTACTGGATGGCAGGGGGCCTGCTGCTGGCCGCCGGAGCCGGCATCCTGGGGAGTTTCAACGGAGAACCCTTCCTGTCCAGCCAGGCAGTGCACGCCAGCCTGCCGGTGGTCGGCGAGATCCATCTTTCCACCGTGCTGCTCTTTGACCTCGGCGTGTACATGCTGGTGGTCGGAGCCACCGTGCTCATGCTGGTCGCGATTGCCCACCAGTCCCTGCGCAGCCAGACCCGCAGGAGCAACACGACCGGAGGACGCGCATGGAACTGATCCTCTCCCTCGCCATCGGAATCATGGCGGGCTCAGGCATCTACCTGATCCTGCGCCCCCGCACCTTCCAGGTGATCATCGGCCTGTCCCTGCTCTCCTACGCGGTCAACCTGTTCATCTTCGGGATGGGACGCCTGCGGGTCGGGGCGCCGCCCATCATCAATCCGGTCCTGGGCAGCAATCCAGCCCTCTACACCGATCCGGTTCCCCAGGCGCTGGTGCTGACCGCCATCGTCATCGGCTTTGCGACGACGGCCCTGTTCCTGGTCGTACTGCTCGCCTCCCGCGGCCTCAGCGGAACAGACCATGTGGATGGCGTGGAGCCGGACAACGAGTAACAACGACCCGAACGACCATGAATCCCTGGCTGAACCACCTGCCGATCCTGCCGGTACTCCTGCCGATGCTCACCGGGACCGTGCTGCTGCTGTCCAGCGACAGCCGCCACGGACCGCGAACCGCCCTGGCCCTGTTCGCCACCCTGGCCCAGCTGGTGGTGGCCCTCGCGCTGCTCGCCCTGACCGATGGCCAGCTGGACGGCTGGCCTGGCGGGGTGGGCTTGTACGCCCTGGGCAACTGGGCGGCCCCCTTCGGCATCGTGCTGGTGGTGGACCGGCTCGCCGCAGTGATGCTCACCCTCACGGCCACCCTCGGCCTGGCCGCACTGGTGTATTCGCTGGCTCGCTGGGAGAAGGCGGGCGTGCATTTCCTGCCCTTGTTCCAATTCCTGCTGATGGGCCTGAATGGCACCTTCCTGACCGGCGACCTGTTCAACCTGTTCGTCTTCTTCGAGGTGATGCTGGCGGCCTCCTATGGCCTGGTCCTGCACGGTTCGGGAGGACCCCGGGTCAATGCGGGCCTGCACTACATCGTGGTCAACCTGGTGGCGTCCCTGCTGTTCCTCGTCGCCGCCGCACTGATCTACGGCATGACGGGCACCCTCAACCTGGCGGAGCTGCCGGTACGGGTAGCATCCCTCACGGCCGGCGATCGCCAGCTGTTCGACCTGGGGGCAGCCCTTCTGGGCATCGTGTTCCTCACCAAGGCTGGAGCCTGGCCGCTCAACTTCTGGCTTCCTGCGGCGTACGGGATCGCGGTTCCCCCGGTGGGTGCCATCTTCGCCATCCTGACCAAAGTCGGTGTGTATGCACTCCTGCGCATCAGCGTACTCCTGCAGGATGGCGGCGTGGCACCGGCGCCCTTCGGTGGAGACTGGCTTTTTTATTGCGGACTCGCCACCCTCGGCGTGGGTACCCTGGGCCTGTTCAGTGCCCAAAAGCTGAGCAAGCTGGCCGCCTTCCTGGTGATCGTGTCATCCGGCACCCTACTGACCGCCTTCGGCTTCACCGGCACCCTGCTCACCGGCCCTGCCCTGTATTACCTGATCAGCTCGGTGCTGGGCAGCGGCGCCTTCTTCATGCTGGTGGAAATGGCGGAACGCAACCGCACCCAGGTAGCCGATCTGCTGGCGATCAGCTTTGAGGCCTTCGGCGTGGAGTCACGCCATGACTCCGAGCATCCGGACGCCATGGTCGGCGTGGCCATTCCTGCGGCCATGGCCTTCCTGGGCCTGTCCTTCGTTTCCTGCGGGCTGCTCCTCACCGGCCTGCCTCCCCTCTCGGGATTCGTCGGAAAATTTGCGCTGCTCGGTGCCTCCCTCGACTCCCTGCCCAATGCGCCCGTCCTGCATGTGGGGCTGTTCATCGGGGCACTCCTCCTGTCGGGCCTGGCCGGGATCGTCGCCCTCTCGCGCCTGGGCATCCGCGTTTTCTGGGACGTAGCCCGCCCGACACCCCATCTCCAGTGGCTGGAGGCAGGCCCTGTCGCGGCCCTGCTGCTGATCTGCGTATGGCTGGCCGCCAATCCGGAGCCTGCCATGGCTTATCTGGCCTCCACGTCGGACTCCCTTTACGACGTCAATGCCTACGTCCGGACAGTCCTTCCGATTCCACAGACCAGTACGCCATGAAACAGCACTTCCAACCCATGCTGCCTGTGGTGCTCCTCGGCCTGTGGCTGCTCCTCAACGACTCGCTGGCATGGCACCAGTGGCTGATCGGCGCAGCCCTCGCCCTGGCCATCCCAAAACTGGCCAACACCCTGCGTCCACTTCCGGCCCGCCCACGGCGGCTGGTGGTGGCCATCGGACTTGTCTGGCACGTGCTGCTCGACGTAATCCGTTCCAACATCGCCGTAGGGCGGATCATCCTCGGCACCGTGAGACAGCAGCCGCAGGTCGGTTTCCTGAAGATTCCCCTCGACATGCGGACCCCCCATGGCCTGGCGGTGCTCAGCATCATCATCACGGCAACGCCCGGCACGGTCTGGGCCGGCCATGATCAGGACAGCAACGAGTTGACCCTGCATGTGCTCGACCTGCAGGACGAAGAGGTCTGGCTACGGACGATCAAGGAACGTTATGAGCGCCCTCTGATGGAGATATTCGGATGAACGGAATTCTGGACTGGGCCATGCACTTCGCCCTCGCCTGCTTTGCCACAGGCATGGTCTGCGCAGCACTTCGCCTGCTGCGCGGGCCTTCCGCCCAGGACCGCATACTGGCCCTGGACACCCTCTACATCAACGGGATGCTGTCCATCCTGTGCCTGGGCATCGGGGTCGGCGCAGCCATCTACTTCGACATTGCACTACTGATCGCCCTGTTCGGTTTCGTCGGCTCGACCGCCATGGCCAAGTTCCTGCTGCGCGGCGAGGTGATCGAACCATGACCCCAGCAGAGCTTCCCCTCTGGGCCGCCTTACCCGCATCCCTGTTGCTCGTGACCGGTGGCCTGCTGGCCCTGCTCGGCTCCATCGGCCTGCTGCGCTTCAACAACTTTTATGCACGCATTCACGCACCAACCCTGGCCAATACCCTGGGCGCGGGTTGCGTGCTGCTCGCATCCATGCTGATCTCCTCGGTGAACGCAGGACGGCCGGTGATCCACGAAATATTGATCACCCTGTTTCTGGTGCTCACCTCCCCCGTGACCACCATGCTGCTGATGCGGGCTGCCATGTTCCGTCGTGCGACCGGCCGGGATCACAAGGGGACCGAAGCCCCTCCCCCAGCCCCGGAGACTGACCGGCCATAGATGGTCAGCCCTGCTCAAGGCGCTTGTCCACCAGCCGATCCAGGACCGCCATCACCTCCAGGCTGCCGTTTGCCATCCTCCAGACCGGCGACGATCTTCTGCTGGATCAAGTCACAGCCATGAATACTCCCCTTGCCGACACGGTCAGCGCCTCTCCTCCACGACACTCCCCCTGGTCCGAGTACGCGGTCCTGGTGGTGGACGACGAGACCGGCGTACGCAACTTCCTGGAACGGGCCTTACGCGCCCGCGGGTGTAGGGTGGATGTGGCCGGATCCGCCGAGGAAGGCGCCCTGCGCCTGCAGGAGCATCACTTCGACGCCATTGTCCTCGACATCGCGCTGCCGGGCCGTTCGGGCATGGAATGGCTCAAGAATCTCCGGAACGGGGGCTTCGGCGGCGACGTCATCCTGATCACGGCCTTCGCGGACATAGAAACCGCCATCGATGCCCTGCGCGCAGGCGCCTCTGACTTCATCCTCAAGCCCTTCCGGGTGGACCAGATCATCAACTCGCTCCAGCGCTGCTTCGAACGGGCCCGCCTGGACCGGGAAAATTTCGTGCTCCAGCGGCAGCTCGCCGGCCTGGGGGGACAGGTTGAGGGCCTGATCGGGCGTTCCGTGGCCATGCTCCAGTTATCCGACCTGATCCGGCGGGTAGCACCAACACCCGCCACGGTCCTGATCCTCGGGGAATCCGGCGTGGGCAAGGAAGTCACCGCCCGCGCCCTGCACCGGGAGAGCCCGCGGGCCGAGCGCTCCTTTGTCGCCCTCAACTGCGCGGCAGTCTCGGCCGAACTGATCGAGAGCGAGCTGTTCGGCCATGTCCGGGGCGCCTTCACCGGCGCCCGGGAAGCCCGTCGGGGCCTGTTCCATTACGCCAACGGGGGAACCCTCTTCCTGGACGAAGTGGGAGAACTACCGCTTCCCATGCAGACCAAGCTTCTGCGGGTGCTGGAGGAGCGTCGTATCCGGCCGGTGGGCAGCGAAGCTGAAATGCCGGTGGACGTCCGGGTCGTGGCCGCCACCAACCGGGATCTGAAGGCCGAAGTGACCGCCGGGCGATTCCGCCAGGATCTCTTTTACCGGCTGGAAGTCGTCACCCTGACCATTCCCCCCCTGCGACAGCGCCCCGAGGACGTGGCGGATCTGGTCCTCCATTTCAACGAGCAGCTGGCAAGCCGTCTGGGGCTGCCTCCCCTAACCATCACCCAGGGAGATCTCGCCCGCCTGGCGGCCTACGCCTGGCCGGGCAACGTACGCGAACTGCGCAACCTGATAGAACGCTCCCTGATCCTGGGCAGCCTTCCGGTGAACAACCAGGTTCAAGGCATGGCCGACCCCCTGCCGCTCTCCCTCGCGGAAGTGGAGAAACGCCACATCCTGACCGTGCTCGAACAATGTGGCGGCAACAAGACCCGGGCAGCAACCCTCCTTGGCGTCTCGCGCAAGACCCTCGAGCGCAAGGCCGTGGAATGGGGCCTGGGTTGAACCGGTGGCCTTGATACCCGCGTTCCCCCAGCGTATCGCCTGCTCGGTCCGAAGCAAGCTGCTCGCCATGGTGCTGGCCCCCCTGCTGCTGGGGGTGCCGATCCTCCTCAGCCTGGTGTGGATATGGGGAAACGAAGGCTACCACCGGCTGATGAGCTACAAGGTCGGCTCGGATCTGGTCACGGCCCACGAATACTTTGCCCGGATGCGCAACAACGTGGCGGTGGATATCGGGGCCCTGGCCGGCTCACGCTCCCTCGCCCAGGCCCTGGACAGCCGTGATCCAGAACAGTTGCAGAACTACCTGGAACAGGCCCGCAGGGAAACGGGCCTGGACTTCCTGTTCCTGCTCGACACCCGGGGCGAGCTCCAGGCTCCCCGGATCTCCCCATCCCACGCCCGGCGCACCCACTGGCCGGTGGTCGTGAGCGCCCTTGCCGGCGAGGCGAGCACCGCCATCGACGTATTCGACGCTGACCATCTGGCCGCCATCAATCCCGTTCTGCGGCAGCGTAGCCGCCTGCCCCTGGTCCCGACTCCCAACGCCGCCCCCACCCCCGACCGGGAAGAAACCCGCGGCCTGCTGATCCACTCGGCCATTCCGGTGCGGGACGAGCACAAGCGCCTGCTGGGCGTTCTTGAAGGCGGTGTGCTCCTGAATGGCAACAGTCAGCTGGTGGACCAGCTCAACGCCATCCTCTACCGGGAGGGCACCCTTCCCCTGGGCAGCCAGGGCACCGCCACCCTCTTTCTCGGCGATGCCCGGATCGCCACCAATGTCCGCCTGTTCCGTGGAGAGAGAGCCCTGGGGACTCGTGCCTCCCAGGTCGTCCGCGACCATGTGCTGGGCGCCGGCCACACCTGGCTGGACAGCGCCTTCGTGGTGAATGACCATTACGTGTCGGGCTATGAACCGGTCGTGGACAGTTTCGGCAAGCGGATCGGCATGCTCTACGTGGGTTTTCTGGAAGCCCCGTTCCGGGGTGCCCTGTACGGAGCCATGTTCGTCCTGTTCGCGGTATTCGTGGCGATCAGTGTGGCGGGCTGCGTACTGTCCCTGCGCTGGGCCCGAAGCATCTTCAAACCCCTGGAACAGGTGGATGCCACGATTCGGAGGATCGCCAGCGGAGAAGCGGATGCCCGGGTCGGCCCGGTGGCGAGCCAGGATGAAATCGGCCAGTTGTCCGCCGCCTTCGACAAGCTTCTCGACACCCTGGCCGCCCGCCGGGCGGAGCTGCAACGCTGGGGAGATGAACTGGATCACAAGGTGGCGGAACGCACTCTGGCGCTGGAAGATGCCCACGCGACCCTGGAAAAGGCCCAGCGGCATCTGGCCATGACCGAGAAGCTGGCTGCCATCGGGGAGCTCACGGCAGGCGTGGCCCATGAGATCAACAATCCGGTGGCCGTGATCCAGGGCAATCTGGACGTGCTGAAGGAAATCCTGGGTCCCGACGCCGAACCAGTGAAGGAAGAGATCCGGCTGATCCATGAACAGACCCACCGGATCTGGCTGATCGTCACCAAGCTGCTGCAGTTTGCCCGACCCGGCGAGTTTGCCGGCTACACGGAAGGCGTCGATCCCAGTGCAGCCATTGCCGACTGCCTGGTCCTCACCCGCCATAACCTGGAGCGGCGGAACATCGAGGTCCGGACCGACTACCGGGCCCAGCAACGGGTCGAAGTGAACACCAGTGAACTCCAGCAGGTGCTGATCAACCTGATCGTCAATGGGATCCAGGCCATGCCCGACGGTGGCATCCTGTGCCTGAACAGCATCGACTGGGAGGAGGGTGGCCAGCCCATCGGCGCCATCATCGAGGTATGCGATACCGGCCAGGGGATTGCCGAGGACGACCTGTCACGGATCTTCGACCCCTTCTTCACCACCAAGAAGGGGGCAGGCACCGGGCTCGGGCTGTCGATCAGCTATGCCATCATCGAACGTTACGGAGGCAAGATCACGGTACGCAGCCAGCCGGGCGAGGGCGCCTGCTTCACCATCCACCTGCGCAGCGAAGCCTGCTATCAGGCCAGCCCCAGCGCCCCGGGCTTCGCAGCACGCTGGATCGAGGGCCCCAGCCGGACATGACCGGAGCGAACCATGGCGTTATGATGAAGCGGCACCGCTATCCCTCCCCTTCACAGAGCATGTCATGCGGACCCTTCTTCAGCACGCACTGTCCGGCCTCCCTGCACTGGCCCTTTGCCTGACGGTCGGCCTTGTCCTGCCGGGCACCGCCCTGGCAACACCGCAGCTGCTCTGCACGGTGAGCCAGAGCGGTACGGAGCGAACCCTTTCCGCTACGCCGACCCGGAATCCCTATGGCGTGCCTGCGACCGACATCCAGGGGCACTTTCGCTTCAAACCCGTCGTGGTCGGCGATGCGAACTCCATCGAATACGTCAGCATCCAGACCTACGTCCAGACCCCCAGGGGTCCGGTGCTTCTCCATCAGGTAGGCTACACCCACCCACCTCTCCCGGAAGGGCCGGATTCAACACTTCCCCTCGGCGGTATCCATGCCGTCTACGCCCCCGGACTCGGCCGCGAGCTGCGCTATGCCTGCATCCTGCGGGAGGCAAAACCATGAGGCAGCTCCTCCTTGCCCTGACGACCGGCCTGATGTGCTGGGCCGGCGGAGCGGCCCACGCCGGGCATCCCCTCCCCGAGGGACACGTCTCCCTGGTATTCGTGGGGGATATCCTGCTGGCCGAGACCCCAGGACGGCTGGTCCGGACCGGGCGGGACCCCTTCGCACCCTTTGCACGGCTGTTGGACGCCGCCGACGTACGGATCGGCAACCTGGAATGCGTTGTGGCTACCCGGGGTACACCGGAACCGGGCAAACCCTACACCTTCCGGGCACATCCACGGGTCCTCCAATCCCTCGGACGCCACTTCGACGTGGTAGGACTGGCCAACAACCATTCCGGTGACTACGGGTCCGACGCCTTCACGGAAATGCTGACCCGCCTCGACCGGGCCGGTATCGCCTATTTCGGCGGGGGACGCACCCTGGAAGAAGCCCATCGGCCCCGGATCATCGAGCGCAAGGGGCTGCGCATCGCCTTGCTGGGCTACAACGAGTTCTTTCCGCGGGCCTTCGAAGCGGACTTCGACAAGCCAGGCGTGGCCTGGAGCGAAGACGAACAGGTCCGCCACGACATCCTCCAGGCACGCAGCATCCACCGCGCCGATCTGGTGATCCCCGTGATGCACTGGGGCTGGGAACACGAACCCGTGGCCAGCCCCCGACAACGGCAGCTTGCCCGGCTGATGATCGATGCAGGTGCCGACGCGGTGATCGGCGGTCATCCCCACGTGGTTCAGGACACAGAACACTACCGGGGCAAGCCGATCCTCTACAGCCTCGGCAACTTCCTGTTCGACGGCTTCACGGACAAGGCCAGCACTACCGGCTGGCTTGTCCGCCTGGAAATGGACCGGGATGGGGTGCGGCACTGGCGCAGCTTCACCGCCCGGATCGACCACCAGGGCGTCCCCCATCCGGCCCCCGGCAGCGACGGCATGTGCTGGAACCGGGGCGAGGAAGACGCACGTCCCTGCCCTAACGCCCCTGCGCCACGTTCAAAAACCGTGCGTTAGACAAGACCTCACCCCGCCGCTGACACCCGCTTGCTCCGGCGGTAGTCCCACGGCGCCACGGGACGGGGATCGGACCACAAGCCCCGGCGTGCCTGCCGGGCCCGCAGTTCGTCCAGGGCATAGACAGTCCAATCCACCAGCGTCTGATCCCGGCCGTAGGCCCGGTAATGCCAGGCCAGACCCGCCGCCACCTGAGCCTGGTTCACATCGACCCCGTCGAGCTCGATGCGGCACAACCAGCGCTGGTAACGATCCCGCTTGAGACAGCGGGCAGTGACTTCCTTGCCCATCGTCCGGCGGGCCAGATGTTCCCGGGAGACACGACCGAACGCCTGTGCCCGCTCCGGCGCATCGATGCCCAGGAGACGGATCTTGTACTGGCTGTACCTGCGATCGAGCAGGGTCAGGGTATCACCGTCGGCCACCGCAACGACCTGGCCGGCAAGGGTCCGCGGCCGTGCCTTGGCATCCGCGTCCTCAGCGGACAGCAGGAACACGGTCATGATCAGCAGGAAAAAAGGCTTCATCGCTTGAAGAGACAAAAAAGGGCGTCATTGTGCCGCAATGCAGCATCCGTCGGCCCTGACTTCTGGAAATGGAGACATTTTGTCCATCCACCAGACGAAATGTCTCACCCTCTCCCAAGCCGGCTCTCCAAGGCATTGATTTCACTCGCCGTGCTCCCTGGCGCGGGGATTGCATGAAAGCAAGACGCTCCCTATCCATTACAAACCCAGGAGGAAGAGTCACCATGCAACTCTCACGGCGCCAGTTCTTCAAGGTGGCCGCCGGGGGCTTGACCGGATCGAGCCTGGCTGCGATGGGCTTCTCGCCCACCGCAGCCCTCGCCGAAGTCCGGACCTTCAAGCTCGCGCGCACCACGGAAACGCGCAACACCTGCCCGTACTGTTCGGTCGGGTGCGGCATCATCCTGTACAGCCTGGGCGACAGGGCCAAGAACGCCCACGCCGAGATCATCCATATCGAAGGGGATCCGGACCATCCGGTGAACCGTGGCAGCCTGTGCCCCAAGGGCGCTGGCCTGCTCGATTTCGTGCATAGCAAGAACCGCCTCAAGTATCCCGAGATCCGGGAACCCGGCAGCAAGGAATGGAAGCGCATCAGCTGGGACGAGGCCTACAGCCGGATCGCCAAGCTGATGAAGGAAGACCGGGACGCCAACTTCATTGCAAGGAACGCCGACGGCGTGACGGTGAACCGCTGGCTGACCACCGGCTTCCTCGCAGCCTCGGCCTCCAGCAACGAGGCCGGCTACATCACCCACAAGGTGGTACGCACTCTGGGAATGCTCGCATTCGACAACCAGGCACGTGTCTGACACGGCCCGACGGTGGCAAGTCTTGCCCCGACGTATGGCCGCGGCGCGATGACCAATCACTGGTCCGACATCAAGAATGCGGACGTGATCCTGATCATGGGCGGTAATGCCGCCGAAGCCCACCCCTGTGGGTTCAAATGGGTGACCGAAGCGAAGGCGAAGAACAAGGCCCGCCTCGTGGTCGTGGATCCGCGCTTCACGCGATCCGCCGCGATGGCCGACCTCTACGCGCCCATCCGCACTGGCACCGACATCGCCTTCCTGGGCGGGGTGATTCATTATCTGATCACCAACAACAAGGTGCACATGGACTACATCAAGTCCTACACCGACATGACCTTCCTCGTGAAGGAGGAGTTCGCCTTTGTGGACGGCTTCTTCTCGGGCTACGACGTGGAGAAACGCAAGTACGACAAATCCACCTGGGAATACCAGATGGGCGAGGACGGCTACGTCAGGACCGATCCCAGCCTGGAAAACCCGCGCTGCGTGTGGAACCTGATGAAGGCCCACTTCAGCCGCTACACACCTGAGGTCGTGGAGAACATCTGCGGGACACCAAAGAAAACGTTCCTGCAGGTAGCCGAGCTGCTGGCCTCGAGCCACACGCCGGACCGGGTGATGACCATCCTGTATGCCCTCGGCTGGACCCAGCACTCCACGGGCTCCCAGATCATCCGCACCGCCGCGATGGTGCAGCTCCTGCTGGGCAACATCGGGCGGGCAGGTGGCGGGGTGAACGCCCTGCGCGGCCATTCCAACATCCAGGGCCTCACCGACCTGGGCCTCCTCTCCAACCTGCTCCCCGGCTACATGAGCCTGCCCGGCGAGAAGGAGACCGACTACGACACCTACATCGCCAAGCGGGCACCCAAGCCCATGCGGCCGGGCCAGATGTCCTACTGGCAGAACTACGGCAAGTTCCATGTCAGCCTGATGAAGGCCTGGTATGGCGCAGCTGCGACGAAGGAGAACAACTGGGCCTTCGACTACCTGCCCAAGCTGGACAAGACCTACGACGTCCTGCAGGTCTTCGAGCTGATGCACCAGGGCAAGATGAATGGCTATGTGGCCCAGGGCTTCAACCCCCTCAACTCTTTCCCCAACAAGGCGAAGGTGAGCGCGGCCCTGTCCAAGCTGAAGTTCCTGGTCATCATGGACCCACTGGCCACCGAAACATCCGAGTTCTGGCAGAACTACGGCGAGTTCAACGATGTGGATCCGGCCCAGATCCAGACCACCGTGTTCCGCCTGCCCACCACCTGCTTTGCCGAGGAGGACGGAGCCATCGTCAACTCAGGCCGCTGGCTGCAATGGCACTGGAAGGGTGCCGAACCCCCCGGTGAAGCCAAGCCCGACACAGAAATCATGGCGGGCCTGTTCCTGAAACTGCGGGAGCTGTACAGGAAGGACGGCGGCGCCTTCCCCGACCCACTCCTGAACCTGGCCTGGAACTACAAGCTTCCCCACGAACCCTCGTCGGAGGAACTGGCCAAGGAGTACAACGGGAAAGCCGTGGTGGATCTGCTGGATCCAAAGGATCCCACCAAGGTCATCAAGAAGGCCGGCGAACTGCTCGACGGCTTTGCCCAGCTCCGGGACGATGGTTCGACCGCCTGTGGCTGCTGGATTTTCTCGGGCGCCTGGACCGAGAAGGGCAACATGATGGCCCGGCGCGACAACGCCGACCCCTGGCACAATGGCCAGACCCTGGGCTGGGCCTTCGCCTGGCCAGCCAACCGGCGCATCCTGTACAACCGGGCCTCGGCCGATCCAGCCGGCAAACCCTGGGACGCCCGGCGCAAGCAGGTGTGGTGGGACGCAGCCAGCAGCAAGTGGGTGGGTTCGGACATCCCCGACTTCAAGGCCGACTCGGCCCCCGAAGAGGGTATGGGTCCCTTCATCATGACCCCCGAGGGTGTAGCACGCTTCTTTGCCCGCGGCATGATGAACGAAGGCCCCTTCCCAGAGCACTACGAGCCCTTCGAGACACCCATCGGTGTGAACCCCATGCACCGCAACAACCCCAAGGCCACGTCCAACCCGGCCGCACGGGTGTTCAAGGGTGACATGGAAGCCTTCGGCACAGCCAAGGAGTTCCCCTACGCCGCCACAACGTATCGGCTCACCGAGCACTTCCACTACTGGACCAAGCACGTGCAGTCCAATGCCGTGATCCAGCCGGAACAGTTCGTGGAGATCGGGGAGGCCCTGGCTGCAGAAAAGGGCATCCAGGCCGGCGACAGGGTCAAGGTAAGTTCCAACCGGGGCTATATCAAGGCCGTGGCCGTGGTGACCAAGCGCATCAAACCCCTGCAGGTCGACGGAAAGACGGTGCACCACGTCGGGATCCCGCTCCACTGGGGCTTCAAGGGGGTGGCCAAGAACGGCTTCATCACCAACACCCTGACGCCTTTTGTCGGAGACGGGAACACCCAGACGCCGGAGTTCAAGTCCTTCCTGGTCAACGTCGAGAAAGCCTGAGGAAATCACCATGGCACTGCAATCACTAGATATCGCCAAGCGCTCGGCCACGACCACCGAGCCGCCCCAGGCGCGTCAGACCCTGGAAGTCGCCAAGCTCATCGACGTCTCCAAGTGCATCGGCTGCAAGGCCTGCCAGGTGGCGTGCATCCAGTGGAACGACCTGAAGGAAGAGGTCGGGAACTGTGGTGGCACCTACGACAACCCCACCGACATGACCGCCAACTCCTGGACGGTCATGCGCTACGCTGAGGTGGAATCGGAGGAACGGGGCCTCGAGTGGCTGATCCGCAAGGACGGCTGCATGCATTGCGAGGACCCGGGCTGCCTGAAGGCCTGTCCATCGCCGGGCGCCATCATCAAGTACGCCAACGGGATTGTGGATTTCCATCAGGAAAACTGCATCGGCTGCGGCTACTGCGTGACTGGTTGTCCCTTCAACGTGCCGCGCATCTCCAAAAAGGACAGCAAGGCCTACAAATGCACCCTCTGCTCAGACCGTGTCGCGGTCGGCCTGGAGCCGGCCTGCGTCAAGGTCTGCCCCACCGGCTCCATCACCTTCGGCTCGAAGGAGGACATGCAGGCGCTGGCCGACGAACGCATCACCGAGCTCAAGGAACGGGGTTTCAAAAATGCCGGCCTGTACGACCCGGCCGGCGTGGGCGGCACCCACGTCATGTACGTGCTCAACCACGCCGATAAACCGAGCCTGTACAGCGGCCTGCCCGCCGACCCGACGATCGCCCCCACCGTCTCCCTGTGGAAAGGCTTCACCAAGCCCCTGGCCATGGCTGGCATTGCCGCTGCAGCCCTGGGCGGCCTCTTCCACTACGTGATGAAGGGTCCGAACGAAGTGTCCAAGGAAATCGAGGCCGAAGTCGAAAAAGAACTGGAGGCTGAAAAATGATCCGCGATCCAAATGACCTGCAACGCTACACCGCGTCCGAAAGGGCCAACCACTGGGTCGTGGGCATCTGCTTCATCCTGCTCGGACTCTCCGGCCTGGCCCTGTTCCACCCGGCCCTCTTCCCGCTGACCCAACTGTTTGGCGGCGGTGTGTGGACCCGGATCCTCCACCCCTTCATTGGGGTAGTGATGATGCTGTTCTTCGTGGTGATGTTCTTCCGTTTCCAGCGCCTCAACCACATGAGCCCAACCGACTGGGAATGGGTCAGGCGGGCTCGGGAAATGGTGAACGGAGATGACCACACCATGCCGGAGATGGGCAAGTACAACGGAGGGCAGAAGCTGCTGTTCTGGTTCCTCGGCCTATCCATGCTGGTCCTGTTCGCATCCGGCATCGTGATCTGGCGGGCCTACTTCTCCCAGTACTTCCCCATCGGCGTGATCCGCATCGGGGCCCTGGCCCACGCGGCCTTCGGTGCGCTGATGATCATTGCGATCATCGTCCATGTGTACGCTGCCCTCTGGGTCCGGGGCACCATCCGGGCCATGCTCTACGGTACCGTGACCCGCGCCTGGGCCAAGCAGCACCATCGGGCCTGGTACCGCCAGATGACCGGCAAGTAAGCCCCACCGGGGCCGGGTTCCCCGGCCCCTCCCACAGCCCGCTCCCGATTTCCCAGACGCCATGCAGAACCTCCTCTCTCCCGAAGAAATCGCCACCCAAGCCGGGGGCGAGACCAGTCCCAACCGCCTGCCAGAGAGCCGCCTTTTCGCCCACCGGGGCCAGCGCCTGGGCACCCTGGCCGAAGGCCATGCCATGGGTGATTTCCTCCGCTTTGCCGCCGGCCTCTGCCATGCCCAGCAGCAGCGCCTGGACAGCCTTCCCCTGGCCAGGCGTCCCGACCTGGCCTTACTGACCCGCTGCCGCCAGCACGGCATGCCTCCCCTGGATGCCCCGGGTGGCGATCTCCCCGACGCCTGGCAGGACACCCTGCGGACCCTTGCCGCCACGGTGTCCGGTCTGGCACCAGCCAGCCTGCAGGACACTCTTGCCACACTATCTGACATTCCGGCCCAGCGCCTCGATACCCTGGCACGGTCCATCCTGAGGGCAGAGGAGGACCTCTCCGACCCGCTGGAGCTGGCCCTTGCTCCCTTGATCGGAGCCAGCCTCCAGGTGCTGTGGACCCACCGGCTGAGCTCCCTTCAGGCGGAAGACATCCCCACCGGCTTCGAGGGCAGCCTGTGCCCCGCCTGCGGCTCCCACCCGATGGCCTCTTTCGTGCGCATCGGAGATGCCGGCCACGGCGTCCGCTATGCCACCTGCAGTCTGTGCGCCTGTGAATGGCACGTGACCCGCATCAAGTGCGTGTCCTGCCACAACACCCGTGGCATCACCTACGAAGGTCTGCAAGGCGAGAGCGGTGACCTGCACAAGGGAGTGAAGGCCGAAACATGTCCCGAGTGCCACGCCAGCCTCAAGATCATCTCCATGGAAAAGGATCCGCTGGTGGACGCCTTTGCCGACGATCTGGCCACGCTTGCCCTGGACATGCTGGTGGATGAGGCCGGCTTCCACAGGGCCGGCCGCAACCTCTTCCTGTTCATGCCCTGACCCTGCTCCAGAAACAATCGCCCCCAATACCCCTTTACCGGAGATTCCCCACGATGGCGTCCATGGTCCATGGCACCTCGTCCGACGACAGCATCGCTTACCGCGCCCTGCCCAGTCTCGACCGACTTCTCACCGCCGCTGCCAGCCTCATCCGCACCTACGGACGGGACGAAACCATCCGGGGCCTCCGCCAGGGGCTGGCCGACGCCCGATCCCGGATCGCCCAGGGTCAGCCTGCACCGGATTCGCCCACCTTGCTCGCGGCAGCAGAAAGCCTTCTGGCCGACCGGAACAGGCCCCGACTGCAACGGGTGTTCAATCTCACGGGTACCGTGCTGCACACCAACCTGGGCCGCGCCGTGCTCCCCGAAGAAGCCATCACGGCCATCGTGGATGCAGCACGCTCCCCCTGCGCGCTGGAATACGACGTGATCACCGGGGGCCGGGGCGACCGGGACGACGTGGTGAATGAACTGCTCCAGGAGCTGACCGGCGCCGAAGCAGCCACCGTGGTGAACAACAACGCAGCGGCGGTCTTCCTCCTCCTCAACACCCTCGCCCAGCGCAAGGAGGTCATCGTCTCCCGCGGCGAACTGGTGGAGATCGGTGGCGCCTTCCGCGTTCCGGACATCATGAAGCGGGCTGGTGCCAAACTGGTCGAAGTCGGCTGCACCAACCGCACCCACCCACGGGATTTCGAGGAAGCCATCAGACCCCGCACGGGCCTGCTGATGAAGATCCACACCAGCAACTACGCCGTCGAGGGGTTCACCGCCAGTGTCGGCCAGACCGACATGGCACGCATCGCCCACGCCCAGGGCCTGCCCTTTGTCGAAGACCTGGGCAGCGGCACACTGACCGAGCTGGAACGCTGGGGGCTGCCCCACGAACCGACGCCACGGGAGGCCATCGCCAACGGCGCCGACCTCGTCACCTTCTCTGGCGACAAGCTCCTGGGCGGCCCTCAGGCCGGCATCCTGGTCGGCCGCAAGGACCTGATCGGCAAGATCAAGAAGAATCCCCTCAAACGCGCACTGCGTGTCGGCAAGATCACCCTTGCTGGGCTGGAAGCGGTGCTGCGCCTCTACCGGGATCCGGACACGCTAGCCGAACGACTGACCACGCTGCGCCTCCTGACCCGTTCCCGGGACGGAATCCTGGCCCAGGCCGAGCGCCTCCAACCTACCATCGCCCAAGCCCTGGCTCACTGGCCGCTGACGGTGAGCATCGCACCCATGCTCTCGCAGATCGGCTCCGGCAGCCTGCCGGTGGACCGCCTGCCATCGGCCGGTCTGGTATTCCATCCACAAGGACGCAAGGGCGGAGCGCTCCATCGCCTCGAAGCCGCCCTGCGCGGCCTGCCGCTGCCAGTCATCGGGCGCATCGCGGACAACGCGCTGCACCTGGACCTGCGCTGCCTGCCCGAACGGGATGAAGCCACCTTCCTCAGCCAATTCCGCCAGGGGTTCAAGTCATGTTGATTGGCACTGCCGGCCACATCGACCATGGCAAGACAACCCTCGTCCGCGCCCTCACCGGCGTGGACACCGACCGCCTGCCTGAGGAAAAGCGCCGGGGGATCACCATCGAACTGGGTTATGCCTACCTCCCGGTCTCAAGCCCCACCACCGGGGGGGACGAGGTGATCGGCTTCGTGGATGTACCGGGTCATGAGAAGTTCATTCCCACCATGCTGGCGGGCGCCAGCGGCGTAGATTTTGCCCTGCTGGTGGTGGCAGCCGATGATGGTCCCATGCCTCAGACCCGGGAACACCTGCAGATCCTCCAGTTGCTGGGCTTGACCCGGGGCGCGGTCGCCCTGACCAAGGTAGACCGGGTGGATGGAGAGCGACTTTCCGAGGTCACGGCCCAAGTCCATGCCCTGCTAGCCACCACCGGCCTTGCCGGCGCGCCCGTCTTTCCCGTCTGCGCCCTGAACGGCACGGGAGTCGCAGATCTGCGCCAGTACCTGCAGGCCGTCGCCTGCCAGCAGATTCGCCACACTGCCCCCCACGAATCATTCCGACTCGCGGTGGACCGGGTCTTCACCCTACCGGGGGTGGGAACCATCGTTGCCGGAAGCATCCACACCGGACAGGTGCGCGTAGGGGACACGGTTCACCTCGCTCCCGGTGGTCAGGGCGCCCGGGTCAGGAATCTCCATGTCCAGAACCGCAAGGCCGGGCAGGGCCATGCCGGACAACGTTGCGCCCTCAACCTGGCAGGCCTTGGCGTGGACGAGGCAAAGCGCGGCGACTGGCTCACCAGCGAACCGGCGCTACCCTCCACCCAGCGCCTGGACATGGACCTGACGCTCTCCGGCGATGCCTCCCGTCCGCTCGTTCACGGGGCGGCCATCCAGCTTCACCATGGCACGCGCCACCTGCTGGGCCGGGTCGCCCTGCTCGATGCGAGGCTGGAGAAGAGCGGCCTGGCACCCGGCCAGCGCGGTCTCGCCCAGATCGTTGTGGACAGTCCCATGCACGCCTGCCGGGGCGATCTGGTGGTGCTGCGGGACGGTCATGGCCAGCACACCCTGGGGGGCGGTCATATCCTCGATCCTTTCGGTCCCTCCCGTCACCGCCGCTCTCCGGAACGGCTGGCCCAACTCTCGGCCCAGGCCATCCCCGATGCGACGGAACGACTCCCCAAGGTGTTGGCCCTGGCGCCTTTTGGACTTGAACTCAGTCGGCTGGCCGCCGCCGAAAACCTGGCCAGCAACAACCTCCTGGCCCTGCTGCCGGACAGCCGTTCCCATGCACAGGCGGACTGGATCATCTCTTCCGCTTGCCTGGAAGATCTGGCCGTCCGGGTAGAAAAACGTCTGACCGAGCATCACGAGAACAACGGGGACGAACGTGGTCTGGAACGGGATCGCCTACGCCGTATGATCGCTCCGGCCCTCCCCCCTGCTGCCTTTGCGGAATGGCTGGAAGAATGGCTGGCCAAAGGTCGCCTGGAGCGCAGTGGCAGCGCCTGGCATCTCCCGGGCCATCGGGTTGAACTGGAAGGTCGGGATCGTCTGAGGGCCGACCGGCTTCTACCCTGGCTGCTGGACGCCCCCTTCGACCCTCCCTGGGTACGGGACATCGCTGCCCGGCTTGGAGAACAGGAAGCCCAGACCCGGGAACTGCTCAAGCGCCTTGCAGCACAGGGGGAGGTCTGTCAGGTGGTCCGCGATCTTTTCTATGCCCCTGCTGCCATACGCAACCTGGGCCAGATCGCCTCCGGACTGATGACCGAGGAAGGCTGCATCCGTGCAGCAGCCTTCCGGGATCGCAGCGGCCTGGGCCGCAAGCGGGCAATCCAGATTCTCGAATACTTCGACCGCATCGGGTTCACCCGGAAGGTCGGGCGGGGTCACGAAGAAAATCACCGAATAAGAGGCGATCTTCCGGTAAATTGACAATAAATTGCGATAAAATAAAAAATCCGGATTTATCATGAAATTCGGTAAACCATGGAAGGGATGCGTCCCCCGGTGGGGCGACTGGTCTTCAAAACCAGGAGGAGCCGTCAAGCGGCTCCTGGTGGGTTCGACTCCCATTCCCTTCCGCCACTTTTTCGGCGAGTACCCGTGATGCCCCAGTTGCGCGGCTGCGAATTTCCGGAACACCTTCTTTACCACGCGGAGAGCCACCTGTGGTTTGCGCCGCTGGGCGAGGGGCGCTTCCGGGTAGGCGTGAGCCAGTTCGGTATCGCCCTATCCGGGGAAATCCTGCTGTTCACCCCCAAACCCGTGGGAGTGGAACTGGATGCCGGGCGAGGCTTCGGCCTGCTGGAGGCTGGCAAGACGGTCTTTCCGGTCAAGACCCCCTTTCCTGCGCGCCTGCTGAAAACCAACGAGGGCCTGGACCCCTCCGCCCGGGCCATGAATCACCAGCCCTTCGATGCCTGGCTGGTAGAGTTGCAGGCCCTCACCCCTCCCATACCCCGCCTGCTTCTCCCCTGGACGGAAGCGGAGGGGGAGATCCTGAAGATCATGGAACGGCATGCCTTCCGGGATCTGGCCGACTTCACGACGCCCCTCTTCCATGAGGACGACCGTGAGTTCTGATCGCCCCACCGAACAGCTCGCCATCCTGGTCTGGGCTGCCGACCCCAGTCGGCCGGAACTCTGTGCCACACCCTTCTACTTTGCCGCAGCAGCTGCGGCGATGGACGTGAACGTGGAAATGTATTTCACCGCCCGGTCGGTGGAATTGTTGCGCGAGGGCACGGCCGAAAGCCTCGAAGCAGCCAGGAACCGCGGCAAGTCGGTCGCCGAGTTCAGGGAGGAAGCCCTGGCCATGGGCGTACGCATGTTTGCCTGCCCCACGGCACTGATCAGTCATGACATCCCGGCCGGAGAACTGATCCCCCGGCTGGCAGGCCAAGCCGGGGCTGCAGCCTACCTGGGACGGGCCCTGGACCCAGCCTGGCGGACACTGGGCTTCTGAACATGGAGACCCGCCAGATCACCGGACTCCTGCTGGCAGGTGGCCTGGGCACCCGCATGGGAGGACGGGACAAGGGGCTGGTTCCGCTTGAGGGCCGCCCTCTGGCGGCACAGGTACTGGAACGGCTGTCTTCCCAAGTCGGATCGCTCCTGATCAACGCCAACCGAAATGCTGACCGCTACGGCCAGCTGGGGCCGGCAAGCGTGATTCCCGATCGCCTCCCCGGCTTCCTGGGACCCCTGGCCGGGCTGGATGCGGCGTTTCACTGCCCCCAGTGGCATGGGGAGTGGATCCTGACCAGCCCTTGCGATACACCCCGTCTGCCTGCCGATCTGGCCCATCGGCTGCTCGCTGCGGCCCTGGCAGAGCAGGCCGACCTGGCGCTGCCGGCGGTCCATGGACAACTGGAACCTGCATTCCTGCTTGCTCATCGGCGCCTGGCCCCGTCCCTCGCCCGCTATCTGAAAGAAGGAGGGCGACGGATCCAGGGCTGGACAGGAAGCACAAGGCATGTGATCGTGGATTTTTCCGATCAGCCCGGCGCCTTCATCAACATCAACACACCGGCAGAACTCGACGCCCCCTGATACCGGCTCAGGAAGCCACCTTTCGACTGCGCCGCCGCCCCGTCTTGGGAGGTTCAACAGCGGCCGTTTCCACAGGCTCTGCGTCCGCGCTGCCCTCACGTACCTCCACTTTCTTGCGGGGGCTGCGTTTGCGGGGTTCGGGCACAGCCTCGGTACGGACTTCGGCTGAAGGAACAGACTCCACAGGCGCCTCGGTCTTGCGGCTGCGCTTGCGAGGCTTCTTGACGGCACCGGTGTCACCCGATTCGACGGGGTCTTCCCGCTTCTCATTTCCGGGGAGGAGAGCAACGACCGGCATATCCATCGGCTCCGGAACGGATACTTCTCCTTCAGTCTCCGGCAATGACAGACCAGGCTGTTCCTGGGGAAGCGCGGCATCGACACGGCTCTTGCGGCCATTGCGACGACGACTCCCCCGGCGGTTGTCCCCTTCGTCACTGGCGAGAACCTCCTGCACAGGCACTTCCAGTGCTGGCAGCGTCTCCAGTGGGAAAGCCCCTTCTGCACGGTTTTCACCCCGCACCTGAGCACTGCGCATCACGAAGGTACCGGATTTGTCATCCCGACCCACTTCCAGGAAGCCCCGGGTCTGGGCTTCATCCAGCAGGTTGCCAAAGGCCTTGAAACCGTAGCGGGTCTCGCTGAAATCGGGCTTGCGGCGCTTGACCGCCTCCTTCAGCACGGAGGCCCAGATCTTGCCGGTATCTCCCCGCTCGGCCAGCAGAGCCTCGAAGGTTTCCGCGACGATATCCACCGCACGGCTGCGTCGGGCATCCTGCTCTTCCCTGCGACGCTTCTCTTCCTCGGGCGTACGGCGCTGGGCCTGCTGGGTTTCGCGGGGCTCCCGTTTGGCTGCGGTCTGGCGGGTTTCACGCACAAGATCGTCGTAGAAGATGAACTCATCACAGTTGGCGACGAGGAGATCAGAGGTGGACTGTTTGACGCCGACTCCGATTACCTGCTTGGCATTTTCCCGCAACTTGGACACCAGGGGCGAAAAATCCGAATCACCCGAGATGATCACGAAGGTATCCACGTGGCTCTTGGTGTAACAGAGGTCGAGGGCATCCACGACGAGCCGGATGTCCGCCGAGTTCTTGCCAGACTGGCGCACATGGGGAATCTCGATAAGCTCGAAATTGGCCTCGTGCATGGCCGCCTTGAAGCCCTTGTAACGGTCCCAGTCACAGTAGGCTTTCTTGACGACGATGCTGCCCTTGAGCAGAAGGCGCTCAAGAACCAGCTTGATGTCGAATTTTTCGAATTTGGCGTCGCGCACACCCAGGGCCACGTTCTCGAAATCGCAGAACAGGGCCATGCTGACGTTATCGGGGGATGAGGCCATCAGGGGCTCCAGCAAAACAGGATAAGGGCGGCTTGGCCGCGGATGCCCGGCAGGGTACGCCCAAACCGTACCCGTGGGAAAGAGCTTCAGGCTTCCCGCTCACTTTCAGCCGGAGGGGCTACCTTGACGACTTCCTCCAGCGTGGTCAGGCCCGCCGCCACCTTGAGTGCCCCAGACAACCGGAGGGGTTTCATGCCCTCGCGCATCGCCTGCTCCCGAACCCTCGCCAGGTCCGCTTCCCCAGTGATGGTCCGACGCAGCTCAGGGGACATCAGCAAAATCTCATAGAGGCCAATTCGCCCCATGTAACCGGTCATCCGGCATTCCAGGCACCCCACGGCCCGGTGGAGGGTAGCAGGGCGAGGGGCTTTCCAGGGGCTGACAAGATGATCCCAGATAATCTCCTGCTCGGGACTCGGTGGGTGGGCCTCCTTACAGTGTGGGCACAGGATCCGCACCAGCCGCTGGGCCATGATGCCCAGCAGCGTGGCATTGAGAAGATAGGCCGGCACCCCCAGATCAAGGAGCCGGGTGATCGCCGATGGGGCATCGTTGGTATGCAGGGTAGACAGCACCAGATGTCCGGTAAGGGCGGCCTGGATGGCCATTTCAGCCGTTTCAAGATCACGGATCTCGCCCACCATGATGATGTCCGGATCCTGGCGCATCAAAGCCCGGACCCCATCGGCAAACCCCAGATCGATGGCCTGATGAACCTGCATCTGGTTGAAACTGGGCTCCACCATCTCGATGGGATCCTCGATGGTGCACACATTCACCTCAGGGGTCGCAAGCTGCTTGAGGGTGGAATACAGGGTGGTGGTCTTTCCTGAACCGGTCGGACCGGTAACCAGCACGATGCCATGGGGTCTGGCCATCATCGATCGCCAGCGGGTCTCGTCCTGCTCGGAAAATCCCAGCTCAACCAGATTGCGGACAAGTACCTCCGGATCGAAAATCCGCATCACCAGTTTTTCGCCAAAGGCAGTGGGCAAGGTGGACAGGCGCAGCTCGACCTCCTTGCCGCTGGCCACCCCGGTCTTGATCCGGCCATCCTGGGGCCGGCGCTTCTCCACCACGTCCATCCGGCCGAGAATCTTGATCCGGCTCGTCATGGCAGTCAAAACCGGCATCGGCATCTGGTACACCTGATGCAGCACCCCATCGATCCGGAAACGCACGAGACCCAGGTCGCGCCGGGGCTCGATGTGGATATCGCTGGCCCTTTGCTCAAAGGCGTACTGCCACAACCAGTCCACGATGTTGACGATATGACGGTCGTTGGCATCAAGCTGACGATGGGTCTGGCCCAGTTCCACCAACTGCTCGAAACTGGAAGGCCCTCCTCCCTGGGTGGTGGAACGGACCGCGTTCTTGACGGACCGGGCCAGATTGTAGAACTCAACCAGGTAGCGGGCCACATCAGCCGGGTTGGCAATCACCCGGCGAATCTCCTTCTTCAGGATGCCGGCCACTTCCTTTTCCCATTCACGCAGGTAAGGCTGGGTAGTGGCCACCACGACCTCCCGCGGACCCACCTGGACCGGCAGCACACCGAAACGGGTGGCATAGGCCGAAGACATCACCGCAGTCACCGCAGCAAAATCGATCCGGAGAGGATCGATCCGGTAATACTCGAGTCCCACCCTGCCCGCCAGCCACTCGGTGAGCTCTTCAAGGCTGAGCACGCGCTGGCCAGGCAGGCGATCCAGCCATTTCTGGCTGGCGATGATGATCAGGGGATGGGTGTCAGAGGGTTTCCGGGCATTGCTCAAGCGCAGGAAATCAGCATCCACCGCATTCACCCGTCCGTCCAGGACCAGCAAATCCAGCACCTCCGCCAGGTTCAGGCGGTGTTCGCGGACGGCATCGGCAGGCGGAGCATGAAACATGTATGCAGGCCGTCCCTGGGACCGGCCACGGTTGTTCTTCGCAGACCTTGAGAATAAGCGCAAACGCGTGCCGCCACGACCCCTTTTAGCGGTGTCCCCATCCCCTGCGGTGATCCCCACCCCAACCAGATCCCGGTCCGGGCACTGGCGGAACCCCCATCATCGGAGGTGCCACGTAGGGATGATGGGCACGCCCATAGCCGCCGTGATGATTCGCTGGCAGGACAATGCAGCCCCCCAGGGTGATGGACAACAGGACAAGGGACATCCAACGCTTCATGACAGCTGCTCCAGACGGGTCTGGCTGTTCTAACGCAGCAGCCTGAACTCGGGTGGTCAGACAATTGTCTCGAGATGTTGCAACATTCGTTGACAATGACAATTGGCTTAACTATTAATTACATTGTCATCACACCCGGAGACATCACCATGAAACACATCCTGTCCTTCCTCGGCCTCTCCATCGCCGGCATCCAGCTTGCACTGGCCGCAGTCAACATCAATACGGCAACCCAGTCCGACCTCGACGGCGTCAAGGGGATCGGGCCCTCCAAAGCCCAGGCCATCATCGAATATCGAACCAAGAACGGTCCCTTCAAGAACCTGGATGACCTGAAGAACGTGAAAGGCTTCGGGGAGAAAAGCATCGATAAGCTCAAGGGTGAGCTGACCGTGAGCGGAGGGGACAGCAAAAAATAGGTATTCCGGAAAATCAGGGCTTCTCCCGGGGATTCTTCACCCGGGGCAAGCCCTGATCCACAACACCGGATAAAACACAGGATCCCCCGGCACCACCATGAAACCGGGAAATCTCCAGGCTTCGACTTCAGCCGTGCAGCAAGGACTCCAGGGCAGCCAGGCACAGGGTAATGTTGGCCTGCCTGCTGGAATGCCCCATCAGGCCAATCCGCCAGACCCTTCCGGCCAGAGCGCCCAGACCTGCACCAATCTCGATGCCGAACTCCTGGAGAAGACGGGTTCGGACAGCCGCCTCATCCACACCGTCCGGCACCCAGACGGTATTGAGCTGGGGTAGCCGGGCATTTTCCCGGACCACAAAACTCAGGCCAAGAGCTTCCAGGCCACTCCGCAAACGCAGGTGGTTGTCCCGATGACGCTGCCAGGCGTTCTCCAGACCTTCTTCGGCCAGCATCACCAGAGACTCATGAAGGCCATACAGGGGATTGACCGGTGCTGTGTGGTGATAGGTCCGCTTGGCTCCGCTCCAGTAACCGAGCACCAGTCCCAGATCCTGGAACCAGCTGGGACAGGGCACCTTACGGGCCTTGATGCGCTCGACCGCGGCCACCGAGAAGCTTACCGGCGACAGACCCGGAGTGCAGGAAAGACACTTCTGGCTCCCAGAATAGGCAGCATCAATGCCCCACTCATCCAGCAGCACCGGCACCCCCCCCAGGGAGGTGACGCAATCCATGATGGTCAAAGCACCGAAACGACGGGCAATCGCCGCCAGACTAGCGGCATCGGACAGGGCACCCGTAGATGTTTCTGCATGCACAAAGGCCAGGATTACCGCATCCGGATGAGCCTTGAAAGCCTCCTCGACCTTGGCCGGGTCCACCGGATCTCCCCAGCGATCTTCAACGATCACTGGAGTACCGCCACATCGACGTACATTCTCGGCCATGCGCTGACCGAAAACACCATTGATACAGACGACGACCTTGTCCCCAGGGCTCACCAGGTTTACGAAACAGGTTTCCATGCCCACTGAACCGGGGGCAGAAACGGCAAAGGTCAGCTCGTTACCGGTCTGGAAAGCATAGCGGAGCAAGCCTTTCAATTCATCCATCATGCCAACGAAAGCCGGGTCCAGATGCCCGATCGTCGGACGGGCCAGGGCACTCAGAACCCGGGGATGAACATCAGACGGCCCTGGGCCCATCAAAGTCCGGATAGGAGGCTGAAAAGAAGAAATCTCGGGTTTTGCAACCAGCATGGTGTCTCCTGAATTTTTCTGGATAAGGGCCCAGGCTGACCTACTGAGGCCGACCATTGAGGGCGATCATACGAATAGCACGGGCGGTGTCCAGATCCGACTGCCGGTAAGCTGACTTGACGAATTCCGAGACCTGCACCCCCTCATTGCTGGTAATCCCCTCCGGCAGGGAGGTCTCATAGGTAAACCGCAGAAAGATCTGCCCATCCTCCGGCTCTTCGATCCGGATGGTGAGTTGACCACCAGCGTGCTCCCCGTTGGCAGCCGACTCGAAGCACAACCAGACCTGCTCCATGAAGGTCACCGTATCGCGGATACTCACCTGCCCGAAATGCAGAAGACGCTCTACCCGGGCAGCAGACGAGGAAAGGATCTCGCACCGTTCAAGACCTGGCAGAAAAATGCCAGGTTCATGCACCCGGTAAAACAACGCATCCCATACCTGACGGCGGTTGAGGGTCTCGATCAGCGGATTATGGGGATCATTGATCTCGATGAGATGTTCAAAATGCAAGGCGTACTCCAGCGCTAGGCCCCGCAGTCTAGCGTTTCTTGAAGCCAGTCGTCAGCCAGATGCCACTCAGAATCAGCCCAATCCCGAAAAAATGATAGATCCGGGGGATTTCATCCAGGAAAAACATGGCCAGGAGGGTACTGAAAGCGGGCATCAGGTGAATGAAGAGCCCGGCAGTGGAGGGTCCCACTTCTCCCACCGCCCGATTGTAAAAAACGTATCCCAGGAAAGCAGGGAAAACACCCGTGTAGACCACACCGGCGACTGCGCCAGGTGTTAACTGGACAGGTCGTCCCTCCATCAGCTCCCAGACGCACAGAGGCGCCAGGAGCATCAGGCCGATCGCCGTAAGCACCGCAAGCAGGGCCATTGGGTGTAAGCCAGCTGGCCGCCATCGTAGCCCGATTGTGTAAAGCGCCCAGGACAGGACGGCTGCCAGCATCCACAAATCCCCCGCGTTCAGGCTGAGTCCTGCCAGAACGGTCATATCTCCCCGGCTGATGATGGTCATCACTCCGGCAAACGACAAGGTAACGCCAATGGACTCCAGGGCGCTCGCCCGATGTCCCATGAACCAGCTGATGGCAATGATGGCGATGGGGATGAAGGAGTTCAACAGGGCGGCATTGGTTGCCGTGGTATGAACCAGGGCAATGTAGGCCAGGGTGTTGTAGGCACCGACACCAAGTACGCCCAGCACCATCAGGATGGTCCACTTGCTCCTCGACAGGCCTTTCAGTGTGTGGAGATGGGGCCAGGCGAAAGGAAGGGTCAGCAGGAAGGCCAGAATCCACCGCCCGAGGGCCAGTGTCATGGGAGGTACGACTTCCCTGAGTCCTCGCCCCACAACCATGTTCCCTGACCAGAACAGTACGGTGAGGGTTAACAGTAAGTAAGGATGAGTCAGGAAACGAGGATGGCAACGTTCGGACATGACAGAGCCTGAAGGCTGGATGGCTCTTGATTATGGCCGAGCATGCTTGTCTTTGATCTTGGGAGCAACCCTTATGGCGGACCTGCCCGTGGCATCCATCTGTTTCAGCTTGTTTTGTATATGTTTTTATTTATATATATAAGACTATGTTAACTATGCACCTGACTTTTCTGTGGATAACTACTTAAATTTCTTTTAATTCAATAGCTTAATAACTGTAAAAAGCTCTGGAAAAGGATCGGGACAAGCTTGGGAGGAAATGGGGAGGATTTTTTGCCCAGGTGCTGAAACGACAGTTGTCCACATTTTGCTGGACAGTAAACGAGCGGCTTATGCACAGATTCAGTTTCAGCAGAATGTTGGCAGAAGTGTCTTTGCAACGGGATCGGGGTATTCCTGCCTGGTGTGTGAAGAGATCAGTTCAGACCTTTTCAGGGTTTCTGGGGCCCGTCATTGATTCAATGTGTTTGTGTACTTCTTTTATGTATACATAAATACTGTTAACAACAATGCTCGGGCTGTTTCTGTGGATAAGTAGTTTTTTTTAAATAAAATCAATTGTTTAAATCGTTGATAAGGCTGTCGGAAAAGGGTGGGACTGGATGTGTGTGATTTGTTGAGGAAATTTTGCCTCGTCTAAAACAGGGGCTTTGTGCACAATTTGAGTGCTTTCTTTTCCCAGATTTATCCCCAGACGTGTCATTCCTCCGGTCATCCTTGCCTCCCGTGATGTCCTTGCAACCCCGTTGGGACATTTTTTGTCCGGTAGTGGATAATTTTGGCGACGTAGGTGTCTGCTGGCGCCTGGCGCGTCAGCTGGCCCGGGAAGAAGGGATTGCACCGCGCCTGTGGGTCGATGATCTGGCCAGTGCCCGTCGTCTGATTCCCTCGCTGCCTTCCAATGCCCTCTGTCATCTGGTGGAAGGGGTGGAAATCCGCAGCTGGCAGACCTGCTTTCCCCTTGTGGAGCCGGGTCCAGTGGTCATTGCCGCTTTTGCGGCGACGCTTCCGGAGGGTTTCCTGGAGGCCATGGCGGGCTGTGTACCGCCGCCCCGCTGGATCAATCTGGAATACCTGAGCGCCGAGGATTGGGTTGCCGGTTGCCATCGTTTGCCCTCTCCCCACCCTCGGCTGCCTTTGGTGCAGCACTTTTTCTTTCCAGGTTTCGATCGTTTCACCGGTGGCTTGCTGAGGGAAGGGGACTACGCCTGGAGACGTTCGGCCTTCCAGGAGAGTGTTTTTCTAAAGGCTGGGGGCATTCCCTCACGTCAGCCTGGTGAACTCTTCATTTCATTGTTTTGTTATGAAAATCCTGCTCTTCAGGGGCTGCTTTCAGCCTGGGGCCAGGGGCCAGGGCGGGTCACCTGCCTGGTCCCCGAGGGGCGCGCCCTGCCAGATATTTGCGACTTTTTTGGTATCAGTGCTCTGAAGGCTGGGGACAGGCTCACGAAAGACCATCTTGTGGTTCATGTCCTGCCCTTTGTCGAACAGACCCGATACGACGAGTTGTTATGGGCCTGCGACCTGAATTTCGTGCGTGGTGAGGATTCCTTTGTGCGTGCCCAGTGGGCTGAAAAGCCCTTTGTCTGGCACATTTATCGCCAGGAAGACGAGGCCCACCTGAAAAAGCTGGCTGCTTTCCTGTCCCGGTTCTGCGCAGGGCTTGACCCGGAAGTGCGTTCAGTACTGCAAACCTTCTGGGTAGCCTGGAATCAGGGGGACGGGCAGGCCGTGGTTGCATCCTGGCCTGCCTTCAGGAAAGCCTTGGCTGCTCTTGCCGCTCATGGAGAAGCCTGGTCGGCCCGTCTTCAGCTTATGGAAAGCCTCTCTGCTCAGCTGGTGCGTTTTTGCAAAGATGGGATAGAATGAGAAGTTAACTATTTACCGTGGCACGTGCCGCGCAATCAACAGCTCAGCAGGAAAAAGCATGAAAACCGCAATGGAACTCCGCTCCGGCAACGTGATCATGGTGGGTAGCGATGCCCTCGTGGTGCAGAAGGCCGAATACAACAAATCCGGCCGTAACGCTGCCGTCGTCAAGATGAAGCTCAAGAACCTGCTTACCGGTGCGCCGTCCGAGTCGGTTTATAAGGCTGATGACAAGTTCGAAGTTGTGGTTCTCGATCGCAAGGAAGTGACTTACTCCTACTTTGCTGACCCGATGTATGTGTTCATGGATGCCGACTACGAGCAGTACGAAGTCGAGGCCGAAAACATGACCGATGCCCTCAAGTACCTGATTGACGGGATGCCTTGCGAAGTGGTGTTCTTCAACGGCAAGGCCATCTCTGTAGAGTTGCCTAATTCGGTGGTCCGCGAAGTGGAATACACTGAACCTGCAGTCAAGGGTGACACGTCTGGCAAGGTTCTGAAGCCTGCCCGCATTGCCCCGAGTGGCTTCGAGCTTTCCGTCCCGGCTTTCGTCGAAATTGGTGACAAGATCGAGATCGACACCCGCACTGACGAGTACCGGAACCGCGTCAAGTAAGCTGTTTCCTGTCTGCTGGCACCTGAAGGGCCCTCATCGGGCCCTTCAGATTTTTGGGTTTGTCATCTTTCCTTATCCCGTCTGCGTTACTGTAAGACGACCATTCCCCACTTTTTCAGGAGATTTCCCAGATGACTACCCGTGTTCTCGTCCTTGCTGCCCTCATCGCCCTTGGTGTAACTGCCTGCTCCAAGAAGGAAGAAGCGCCTGCTGCAGTACCCGCTCCGGTTGTCGATGCGGTCAAGGAAGCAGCCAGCAAAGCTCAGGAAGCTGCTGAGGCAACCAAGGAAGCCGCGGGTGCAGCTACTGAAGCAGGCAAGGAGGTTGCAGCCGAGAAGGCTGAAGTGGCAAAAGAAGCTGCCCAGGATGCTGTCGCCGCTGCCAAGGAAGCGGGCAAGGAGGCAGTTGCTGCCGCGGCAGATGCCACCAAGGAAGCCGCAGAAAAAGCCAAGGCAGCCGTCGGCAAGTAAAATCCGGCTGGCCTGCTCTGTAATCCGGGCCTCTGGCCCGGTTTTTCGTTCACTGACCGGATTTCACCCATGGCTCTTAAATCCACCATTTTCCGTGCCACTCTTGCTGTTTCCGACCTGGATCGCGGCTATTTTGGCGAGCACGTGCTGACGATTGCCCGTCATCCCTCGGAAACCGACGAACGGATGATGATCCGGGTACTGGCTTTCGCCCTGCACGCAGCCGAGTATCTGGAGTTTGGTAAGGGAATCTCGTCTGAAGACGAGCCAGCCCTGTGGCAAAAGGATGATACCGGCCGGATCCTCCGGTGGATCGAGGTGGGTCTGCCCGATGAAAGACTCCTGAGGCGGGCAGCAGGGCGGGCCGACGAGGTCTTCGTACTGGCCTATGGGGGGCGGGTTGTGGATATCTGGTGGCAGAAGGATGCCGCCACTCTGGCCAGGCTCGGTAACCTCAGGATCATGTCGATCAGCCAGGAGGATTCGCGGGCTCTGGCTGCCCTGGCTGAGCGCAACATGAGCCTCAGTTGCACCATTCAGGATGGTCAGATCTGGTTTTCAGCCGGGGAGACCACCCTCAGCCTGACCCTGCAAACGGTGTATCCGCCTGCCTGAGTTTCCTTTTGCTTCCGCGTGAGCGGCATCGTTTATTTTCACTTGCCCCGCAGTTCTGTCACCCGGGTCTGGAGTATCTCCAGGCTGACGGTTGAAGGATTCAGGGCAGGTCCGCCGATCAGTTCGATCTGGTTAAGCAGACCACACCTCGGCAACCGCCTGGAGGCTGAGCCGTCCCCTCGGGAAAGCGTGCTGCGCCACAGGCCGCGCAGTGCCAGGGGCACGACAGGCACCGGGTTGGCCTTCAGTATCCGGGTGATACCCGGCTGAAAAGGGCCGATTTTCCCATCGGAAGTGATCCTCCCTTCCGGAAAAATCCCTACCAGTTCGCCTGCAGCCAGAGCTGAGGATGCTTCGGTGAAGGCGGCTTTCATCATTGCCGGGTCTTCCTTGGCCGGGGCGATGGGTATGACACGGCTGTGGCGGAAGAAAAAAGCAAGTATTGGCCAGCGGAAGATCCTGTGGCTCATCACGAAGCGGATTGGCCGGGGGCAGGCTGCGGTGATCACCAAGGCATCCACGAAGCTCACGTGATTGCACACCAGGATGGCGGGTCCCTCCGCCGGGATATGTTCGAGGCCCCGGGTGCGCAGACGGTACACGCTGTGGATAAGTAGCCAGACAATGAAGCGCAGCAGGAATTCAGGGGCCTGTCTGTAAATGTACAGGGCCACGGCGGCGTTCATCAGGGCTGCTATCCCGAACAGTATCGGCAGTGAAAGACCGGCGCTCAGCAGGCTTCCTGCTGCCAGGGCTCCAGCGACCATGAACAGTGCGTTCAGGATGTTGTTGGCGGCAATGATCCGGGCCCGCTGTTCAGGGGCAGAGCGGCTCTGCATCATGGCGTAAAGTGGGACGATGAAGAATCCTCCGAAAACTCCCAGCATCATCAGGGCAACCAGAATCCGGAGTGTTCCAGGCCCGGCGAGTACATCCCCGATGGCCATGGAAGTGACGCTGGGTATGACCGTGGGGGATGCCCACGCCAGATCCAGTCCGAACAAGGTCAGCCCGATGGAGCCAAAGGGCACCAGTCCGATTTCCAGATGCCCTCCGGAGAGTTTTTCACAGAGGAGGGAGCCCACTCCAATACCCACTGTGAAAGTAGCCAGGAGCAGGGTGACGGTGCCTTCCCCCCCGCCCAGCAGGGTCTTGGCGTAGGCCGGAAACTGGGCCAGGAACAGGGCACCGTAGAGCCAGAACCAGGAGATGCCCAGGATGGCCAGGAATACGCTGCGGTTCTGCCGCGCAAAGGCGATGTTCCGCCAGGTCTCGGTCAGAGGGTTTGGATTGATTTTCAGGCCAGGCGCAGGGGCTGGCGCTGGCGGAATATGCCGGCTGCTCAGGTAGCCGGCCACGGCTACGGTCATGCCGCCACCGGCGATCCATAGCGCCCCCTGCTCTGCTGCCGCGAGCAGACCACCAGTCAGGGTTCCGAGCAGGATCGCCACGAAGGTGCCCGCTTCTACCAGTGCGTTGCCTCCCACCAGTTCGTCCGGCTTCAGGTGCTGGGGCAGCAGGGCGTACTTAACTGGCCCGAACAGCGTCGAGTGGCAGCCCAGCAGGAACAGTGCGCCGAACAGGATGATCAGGCTGTGGGCGAGGAAGCCTGTCAGGGCGACACCCATGATCCCGATTTCCAGAAGCTTGACCAGCCGGGTCAGTGCCGCCTTGTCGTACTTGTCCGCCAGTTGCCCGGCGCTGGCCGAGAACAGGAAGAAGGGAAGGATGAAGATCCCGCCAGCCAGATTGGCCAGGAGTGCGGGATCCAGGGGTGTCCAGCGGGCCGCCTGGAAGGTGAGCAGAACGACCAGCGCGTTCTTGAACAGGTTGTCGTTGAAGGCTCCCAGAAACTGGGTAAGGAAGAAGGGGCGGAAGCGGTGGGTGGCCAGGAGCCGGAATTGATTGGTCATGGCTTTCAGGCTCCTTCGGCCCACGTCTTCAGGGTGACATAATCGGTCTTGCCCGTCCCCAGCAAGGGGAGTCCATCCACCGGGATGATTCTGCGTGGTACTGCGATCTCCGGCCAGCCACCGGTTCGCGCGGCGGCCTGGAGGGTTTCCCGGGTCAGATCAGGGTCGGTACTGAAGAGCAGGATGCTCTCGCCCCGGGAGGGATCCGTCCGGGTGGTGGCGCCGTGGCTGGCGTGGGGTGAGGCGCTGGTGGCCAGTTTCTCCACGGACTCCAGGGAAACCATCTCGCCTGCCACTTTGGCAAAACGCTTGACCCGGCCAACGATCTTCACGAATCCCTCGTCATCCACTTCGACCACATCCCCTGTTTCGTACCAGCCCTCTCCGACGGTAGATGCAGGGGGATGCAACAGGCCTGGATCCTCCACCCGCAGATAACCCGACATCAGATTGGGTCCCTTCACGTGAAGCATGCCGCCGCTGGCAATGCCAGGGACCGGAAGCAGTGTTGTCTGGATGCCCGGCAGGAATTGGCCTACGGTACCGCTGCGGTAGGCCATCGGCGTGTTGACGGCCAGTACGGGGGCCGTTTCGGTGGCTCCGTAGCCTTCAAGGATGCGCAGACCGAATTTCTCGAACCATAGATCCCTGACTGATGGGGACAGTTTTTCGGCACCGGCGATCACGTAGCGCAGGCGGTAGAAATCGTAGGGGTGGGCAAATTTCGCGTAGTTGCCCAGGAAGGTGCTGGTCCCCAGCAGAACCGTGCAGTTGCGATCATAGGCAAGCTCGGGGATGACCCGGTAATGGAGGGGCGAGGGGTAGAGGAAGACCCGGGCACCCGTCAATACCGGTAGCAGGCCGCCGGCCGTCAGTCCGAAGGAATGGAACAAGGGGAGTGCATTGAGGATCTTGTCGTCGATGGAAAAATCCACCACTGCGCGAATCTGGGCCACATTGGCGAGAAGGGCCCGATGGGAGAGCACCACACCTTTGGGCTTGCCTTCCGACCCCGAGGTGAACAGCACCACGGCGGGATCTTCCGGGGAGCCCAGCCCCAGGGCCAGGCCGGGAAAGGGAAGTGCCCACAGCATCAGCCACAGCCTGTCGCCGATGGACAACGCTGCCCGCAGGTCCTCGAGCCACAAGATGCGTACGTTTTCGAGTGCAGCCAGCTTGTCTCCCAGTTTCGCTTGTTCCACGAAGGCCCGGGAAGTGATGATGGTCCGGATCCGGGCCGCCGTCAGGGCTGCCTGAATGCCGTCTACTCCGGCGGTGTAGTTGAGCATCGCGGCGGTGCGGCGGTGGGCCGACAAGCCGAAAACCAGCGCCAGGGTCGGTGCGAGGTTGGGCAGCAGCAGGCCGACGGATTCCCCGGGCTGGCTTTGTCGGGCGCTCAGTCTGCCCAAGGCCAGGCTCATCTTGATCAGGTCACGATAGCTGTACTCCGTCTGCCGGAGATCCTCCAGCAGCCGGCGGCTCCTTCCCTGGATTCGGGCCGCATCAAGCAGTGTCTCGAACAGGGTCAGGTTCGGACGTGTGGCGAAGATCATTTCCTGCATCAGCCGGCGCATTTCTTCCCCCGCCTTGCGGCGGCGCTGACGGGCGGACCCAGCAACGGGCATGGGAATGTGGGTGCTTGGCAGGATGGACAGGCTGATCCGGGGGAACAGACGACGGGGCACGTGGGCCGACAGACGGGAGAAATAGGTCCTTGCTGCGCCGTCGATGCGCACGGGCAGGATCGTCGCTCCGGTCTTGGCGGCTACAAAAGCGGGGCCATCGTAGGTTTTCATCAGGCTGCCGGTGGTGGTGATGCGTCCTTCCGGGAAGATCACAACGGGTCGGCCAGCCTCGATCAGCCGGATCACCTTTTTCATGGCCATCGGGCTGGTGGGATCCACGGCCAGATAATCCACCAGCGACAGCACGGCCTTGAAGAGTGGATTGCCCAAGACCCCCGTATGCACCACAAAAACCGGATCCAGGGGCAGAAAGAGGCCCAGGAGCAGTCCGTCCAGAAAGGACTCATGATTGGCGACCACCAGGAGGCGGGGGCTCCGGCCCGGAATCTGGCCCTGCATCCGGACCCGGAACAGCAGGGAAGCGGCGATCCGCAGGATCGTCTTCAGGAGAGTCCGCAGCATGTCCAGGTTCAGAGATCGTTGTGAAGGTAGGTGGTCACGCGAACGAAGGCTTCCTCCAGGAAGTGCTTGTTCACCGAGTAGTAGATCTCCTTGCCCTCCCTTTCGGAGCGCAGCACGCCTGCCTGCCGGAGAACCTTCAAGTGATGGGAAACCGTTGAGCGAGCGAGTGTGGAGACCTGGGCGATCTGTCCCACGTTGAGGCGTTCGCCAGGCTCGAAGGTGAGCAGCATGCGCTGACGGTGTTCATCACCAAGGGCTGTGAAAACGGCTGCAATGTCGCGCCAGGCGCTGGGGATTGATCGAGAGTAATCCTTATTCATATCGATCATCTTCGATATGTATTTTTGGTCTGTCAAGCAGGTGGCTCGAAGGCTGGAATGGAAGCCTGCTGGATCAATGCCCTGTCCCGTTTTGTTGCAGTGCCGCGATGATTGACATTCCTGCGGTTAACCCCTACCATCCACACGTTTTTAGTACGGCGGACGGCGCATTACCCGGCGTGCCACGCAGAGAGCCATGTTTAAAGCGGTATACCTGCAGATAGGCGCGACAATACTGGCGGCAGCGATCGCCGGATTGATATCAGGGACGCGCGGTGCGTTGTCGGCGGCGTTGGGAGGCGCAGCCTGTACACTTCCCAATTTGCTGTTCGCCATTCGCCTGTCTCTGGTTTCCAGAAGGCCGGCTGCGTCGTACCCGATCGAGTTTTTCGTTGGCGAGTTCTTGAAGATCGCGTCAACCGTAGGATTGTTGGCGACCGTTCAATTCGCGTATCCAGACGTCCATTGGTTGGCGTTGTTTGCCGGGTTGATCGTGGCGCTTAAGGCGAATTTGTTTGCATTTTTGGTGAAGACCTGACCATGAGCACTGGTACCGAAGCACACGCCCCGACCGCGGGTGAATACATCGTCCACCACCTGACCCACCTCAACTCCACCGGTCACGCGCAAACCGCGATCATCGACTGGAGTGTCTGGAACCTGGATACCCTCTTCTTTTCCATTGGCCTGGGTGTCGTCACCCTGCTGATCCTGATCAAGGCCGCCAATGGTGCGACCTCCGGTGTTCCTGGTCGTTTTCAGGCTGCCATCGAGATTCTGGTCGAGATGGTGGCTGATCAGGCCAAAGGCATCGTCCATAGCGCTGAATCCCGCAAGTTTGTTGCTCCTGTTGCCCTGACGGTGTTCTTCTGGATCTTCCTGATGAACTCCATGGACTTCCTGCCGGTTGATCTGCTGCCGCGTATTGGTGAGATGTTCGGTCTGCATTACATGCGCGTCGTTCCCACCGCTGATCTCAATGGCACCCTCGGCATGTCCATCGGCGTGCTGCTGATCTGCCTCTACTACAACATCAAGATCAAGGGCTTCGGCGGCTGGATTCACGAACTTTTCACCGCCCCCTTCGGCTCTCACCCGTTGCTCTATCCGATCAACTTCCTGATGCAGATGATCGAGTTTCTGGCCAAGACCGTTTCCCACGGCATGCGACTGTTCGGCAATATGTACGCCGGTGAACTGGTCTTCATGCTGATCGCGCTGATGGGCGGTACCGCCACTGTGTTCGGTTTCCTCGGTCACATCGTTGCCGGGTCCATCTGGGCGGTCTTCCATATCCTGATTGTCGCCCTGCAGGCCTTCATCTTCATGATGCTGACCCTGGTATATATCGGGCAGGCTCACGAAAGCCACTAAGTAGTTTCAAGGTTCAAGCAGTCGTTTCGGTTTCAATTTAAATCATCTCAACTAAAGGAGTAGTCATGGAACACGTTCTCGGTTTTGTTGCTCTGGCCGCCGGTCTGATCATCGGTCTGGGTGCTATCGGTGCCTGTATCGGTATCGGCATCATGGGTAGCAAGTACCTGGAAGCTTCTGCTCGCCAGCCCGAGCTGATGAATGCCCTGCAGACCAAGATGTTCCTGCTGGCCGGCCTGATCGACGCCGCCTTCCTGATTGGTGTCGGTATCGCCATGATGTTCGCGTTCGCCAACCCGTTCAAGATCTAAGTTTCGCGGCTCAACCTGACTAAAGGAAGATAACCGTGAATCTGAACGCAACCCTGGTAGCCCAGCTCGTTGTGTTCTTCATTCTGGCGTGGGTCACGATGAAATTCGTGTGGCCCCCCATTGTGAAGGCACTTGACGAGCGCGCGAAGAAAGTCGCTGACGGGCTTGCGGCTGCGGACAAGGCGAAGAATGACCTCGCCCTCGCCGAGAAGAAAGTCGTTGAAGAGCTGCGCAAGGCGCGCGAGTCCGCTACGGACGTGCGTGCTTCTGCTGAAAAGCAGGCTGCAGTGTTCCTCGATGAAGCTCGTGCCGAAGCCGCCCGAATCATTGCCCAGGCCCGCGAAGCCGCCGAAGCCGAAGCTGGCGTCGCTGCCCAGCGTGCCAAGGAAGCCCTGCGTGATCAGGTCGCCCAACTCGCTGTCGCTGGCGCCGAGAAGATTCTCCGTAAGGAAATCAATGCTCAGGCCCATGCGGACCTGCTGGCCAACCTGAAACAGGAACTTCAATAAGCCATGGCCGAGAACGTCACCATCGCACGCCCCTATGCTGAAGCGGCATTTCAGCTCGCTTCCGCGGGCAATGCGCTGGGGCCTTGGTCGGAAGCACTAGGTCGGCTGGCGGCTATCGCCGCCGATCCGCAAATGGGGGATTGCATCAGCGATCCCAAGCTCCAGCCTGCACAACTGGCCGGGCTTTTCCTCGACGTCGCTGGAACCACACTGTCTGCTGAACAGCAGAACTATGTGCGTGTTCTGGTCGAAAACGAGCGTCTGCAAGTGCTTCCCGAGATCCGTGACCTGTTCGTTGCCCTAAAGAACGAACATGAAGGTGTCAAGGAGGCGAACATCGCCTCCGCTTTTCCCATGGACGATGCCACGCTGAAAACGCTCGTTGCTGACCTGGAAGCTCGCTTCAAGGCCAGACTCAACGTGACTGTCAGCGTCGACCCCGAGTTGATCGGTGGGGTCAAGATCGTCGTTGGGGATGAAGTCATCGACGCCTCGGTCCGCGGCAAGCTCGCGAACATGGCCGCCGCGCTAAAGAACTAGGAGCATAAGCTATGCAACTCAACCCCTCTGAAATCAGTGACCTGATCAAGAGTCGGATTCAGAACCTGCAGCTGTCCGCGAATGCCCGCACCGAGGGTACCGTGGTTTCAGTGACCGACGGTATCTGCCGTGTTCACGGCCTTTCCGATGCCATGCAGGGCGAAATGCTGGAATTCCCCGGCAACGTCTTTGGCCTCGCCATGAACCTCGAGCGCGACTCCGTCGGCGCCGTGGTCCTGGGTGAATACGAAGGCATCTCCGAAGGCGATACCGTCAAGTGCACGGGCCGCATTCTGGAAGTTCCGGTTGGTCCGGAACTGCTCGGTCGTGTGGTCAATTCCCTCGGCCAGCCGATCGACGGCAAGGGTCCGATCAACGCCAAACTGTCCGAGCCGATCGAAAAGGTTGCTCCCGGCGTGATCTGGCGCAAGTCGGTGTCCCAGCCGGTGCAAACCGGCCTGAAGTCGGTGGACGCAATGGTTCCCGTTGGTCGTGGCCAGCGTGAGCTGATCATTGGTGACCGTCAGACGGGCAAGACTGCCGTCGCTGTTGACGCGATCATCAACCAGAAGGGCGAAGGCGTCCTGTGCATCTACGTGGCAGTCGGCCAGAAGGCTTCGACGGTTGCCAACGTGGTGCGCAAGCTTGAAGAGCACGGCGCACTGGAATACACCATTGTCGTTGCTGCCACCGCTTCCGAGTCCGCTGCGATGCAGTACATCGCTCCGTACTCCGGCTGCACTATGGGCGAGTACTTCCGCGACCGCGGTCAAGACGCCCTGATCGTTTATGACGATCTGACCAAGCAAGCCTGGGCTTACCGTCAGGTTTCCCTGCTGCTGCGTCGTCCCCCGGGCCGTGAAGCCTACCCCGGCGACGTGTTCTATCTGCACTCCCGTCTGCTCGAGCGCGCTGCCCGCGTGTCCGAGGAGTATGTCGAGAAATACACCAACGGTGAAGTCAAGGGCAAGACCGGTTCGCTGACCGCGCTCCCCGTGATCGAAACCCAGGCCGGCGACGTTTCCGCGTTCGTTCCGACCAACGTGATCTCGATTACCGACGGCCAGATCTTCCTGGAAACCGACCTCTTCAACGCAGGTATCCGTCCCGCCATCAACGCGGGTATTTCGGTGTCCCGCGTGGGTGGCGCTGCCCAGACCAAGGTCATCAAGAACCTCGGCGGCGGCGTGCGTCTGGCTCTTGCCCAGTATCGTGAGCTGGCTGCGTTCGCGCAGTTCGCTTCCGATCTGGACGAAGCAACCCGCAAGCAGCTCGAGCGCGGTCGTCTCGTTACCGAACTGATGAAGCAGCCGCAATACGCTCCGCTCAAGGTTTCGGAAATGGCGATCACGCTGTTCGCAGTCAATAAGGGTGCTTTCGACGATGTCGAGGTCAAGCGTGCCCTGGCTTGCGAAACTGCGCTGCACCAGTTCGTGAAGACCAAGGCTGCCGATCTGGTTGCCAAGATCGAGTCGACCAAGGTTCTGGATGGCGAAGGCGAGAAGCAGCTCTCGTCCGTCATCGAAGAATTCAAGAAGAGCTGGGCTTAACGCAGGCATACGGAGAGCGAAATGGCTAGCGGTAAAGAGATCCGTAACAAGATCAAGAGTGTCCAGAACACTAAAAAGATCACCAAGGCCATGGAGATGGTTGCTGCGTCCAAAATGCGGAAGGCTCAAGACCGCATGCGGGCAGCCCGTCCCTACGCCGAGAAGATCCGCCGTCTCGCCGCGAATCTGTCTGCAGCCAACATCACCGACTACAAGCATCCGTTCCTCGTCTCGAAGAACGATGTCAAGCGTGTTGGGCTGATCGTCGTAACGACCGATAAAGGTCTGTGCGGCGGCCTCAACACCAACACCTTGCGCACTGGGTTGAACGCGCTCAAGGATTGGGAAAGCAAGGGTGTCACCGATATTCGTGTGACCTGTATTGGCAACAAGGGGCTGGGTTTCATGCAGCGCCTGGGTGCCAAGATCGTCTCGCATGTCACCCAGCTCGGGGATACCCCCCATCTGGAAAAGCTGATCGGGCCTGTCAAGGTCATGATCGATGCCTTCCAGAATGGTGAGCTGGACGAAGTGCACCTTGTCTACTCCCGCTTCATCAATACGATGAAGCAGGAGTCCCAGCTTGAGCAGCTTCTCCCGCTGACCGGCGAGCGTCTCGGAACCCCGGAAGGGAACTGGGATTACCTCTACGAGCCGGATGCGCAGGTGGTGATCGACGAACTCCTGGTGCGCTATGTAGAAGCGCTGGTGTACCAGGCGGTCGCCGAAAACATGGCATCCGAACAGAGTGCCCGGATGGTGGCGATGAAGGCAGCCTCCGACAATGCAGGAAGCGTGATTGGTGAACTCCAGCTGGTCTACAACAAGACCCGCCAGGCCGCGATCACCAAGGAACTGTCCGAAATTGTCGGCGGCGCAGCCGCGGTGTAACGCTTTAACAAGTTTGGGGAAACGACGATGAGTCAAGGAACGATCGTTCAATGCATCGGCGCCGTGGTGGATGTGCAGTTCCCGCGCGACGCGATGC
>NZ_JAQUVG010000018.1 GCF_028693495.1 Zoogloea sp.
TGGTGAAGCGGGGCAAGGGTACGGGTTACTCGGGTATTGAAAACGCCCTGTTCTACAAGGACAACACCCGGCTGCTCTACGGCTCTGCCCAGCAGGCCATCGGCGAGGTGATCCAGCACGTCAAGGCGCTGTCGGTGTAAGTCTCGCGGCGGTGCCCCTGGGGGGCACCGCCGCCGGGGGGCGAACTCATCCGCCCCCCGGCCGGGAAAGGTCCATGCAAGGCAAGCCATAACAAAGGAGAGGACAAGCAGTGAACGCGACAACGGAAACGAGTGGGCAGCCTGATATCGCCACCTTTGCCGCCGCTTTCCTGAAAAGGGAAACCGGTGCCGATGAGGTGGAGGTCCATGACTGCAAGCGCCTGGGCGGCGGCGCCATCCAGGAGAACCTGGCTCTGGCGGTAACGGTTCGCGGCGGCCCGTGGGATGGCCGCCACGAACTGGTGCTGCGTACCGACTCCCCCTCCAGCCTGGCGGTGAGCCTGAGCCGGGCGGAGGAGTTTGCGGTGCTCCAGGCAGCCTTTGCTGCCGGCGTCACGGTGCCCGAGCCCCTCTGGCTCCATCGGGATCAGGGCGAGTTTGGGAAGGATTTCTATCTGATGCGCAAGGCCGGTGGATCCGCGGCGGCCCGTCCGCTGGTGCGGGGGGATCTGACGCCGGACGAGCGGGATGCCCTGGTGGCCCAGCTCGGCACCGAGCTGGCGCGCCTCCACAGCGTCCGTCCGCCGGTCGCCGCACTGGATTTCCTGCCGTTGCCCGATGGCTCGCCGGCCTTGTCCCGGGTCCGTGAGTACCGTCGGCACATCGATGCCATTGGTCGCCCCCAGCCGACCCTGGAATGGGCTCTGCGCTGGCTGGAGCTGAATGCCCCGACGTCCACCGAGACCACCCTGACGCACGGGGATTTCCGTACCGGTAACTACATGGTGGAGGGCGGCCGGCTGTCGGCCGTGCTCGACTGGGAGTTCGCCGGCTGGAGCGATCCGATGGAGGACCTGGGCTGGCTGTGTGCCCGCTGCTGGCGTTTTGGCGCCTGGGACAACGAGGTTGGTGGTGTCGGCGGGAGCGCCGCCCTGGCCCGGGGCTATGAGTCCGTGTCCGCCAGGCCCCTGGATCTGTCCCTGCTGCCGTACTGGAAAGTGATGGGCACCATGCGCTGGGCGGTGATTGCCCTGATGCAGGCCGAGCGTCATCTCTCCGGCGAGCAGCCCTCCCTGGAGCTGGCCCTGACCGGGCGGATGCTGCCGGAAATCGAGCTGGATCTGATCCAGGAAATTCAATCCATCGAAAAGGAGCGTGCCCGCCATGCGTAGCCTGCCCGATGCCGCCGCGCTGCTGAAGATTGCCCGTGACGGCCTGCTCAACGAACTCCTGCCGCACCTTCCCAAGGAGCACCACTATACCGCCCTGATGGCCGCCAATGCGCTGGCCATCTCGATGCGGGAAATCAGTGCCGATGACGGCCAGCACAAGGCGGAAGCCGCACTGCTCCACGAGCTGTATGGCCAGGCTGCGGCCGACGAAGGGGTGGATGCCTTTGCCGCCCACCTTGCCCGGGATTTTCGGGCCGGCCGCTTCGACGATCGCCTGAATGATGCGGGCGAGCTGCTGATGGCGGAAGTGCGTGCCCGGTTGAGCATTTCCAATCCCAAGTACCTCAAGCAGGCTGGCCTGAACTGATCCGGAGCTTCTCATGAATTTCGATATACCGGCCGAACTCACGGCCCTGCAGGAAAAAACCCGGCGTTTCATCGCCGAGGAGATCATCCCCTACGAGAAGGACCCCCGGGTCACCTCCCACGGTCCCACCGAAGAGCTGCGCAACGAGCTGGTGGCGAAGGCCAGGGCCGCCGGCCTGCTGACGCCCCATGCCTCCAGGGAGCTGGGCGGCCTCGGGCTGGACCACTTCGCCAAGGCCATCGTCTTCGAGGAAGCGGGTTACTCGACCCTCGGCCCGACGGCGCTGAACATTGCCGCGCCCGACGAGGGCAACATCCACCTGATGGAGGTGGTGGCCACCGAGGCCCAGAAGGACCGCTGGCTGAAGCCCCAGGTGGCAGGGAAAATCCGCTCCTGCTTCTGCATGACCGAACCCGACCCGGGTGCCGGTGCCGATCCGTCGATGCTGCAGACCACCGCGGTGAAGGACGGTGACGATTATGTGATCAACGGCCGCAAGTGGTTCATCACCGGCGCCACCGGCGCCCACTACGCCATCATCATGGCCAAGATGGAGGACGGCAGCGCCACCATGTTCCTGTCGGACATGGACAAGCCGGGCATCACCGTCGAGCGCAGCATGGACGCCCTGGATGCCTGCTTCACGGGCGGCCACGGGGTGGTGAGTTTCGACAATCTGCGGGTGCCGGCCAGCGACGTGCTGGGCGAGATCGGCCAGGGCTTCCGCTACGCCCAGGTGCGCCTGGCGCCGGCCCGGCTGACCCACTGCATGCGCTGGCTCGGTCAGGCCCGTCGCGCCCATGATGTGGCCACTGCCTACGCGCGCAAGCGCCAGGCCTTCGGCAAGGCTCTCGGCGAGCACGAGGGGGTGGGCTTCATGCTCGCCGACAACGAGATGGACCTGCATACCGCGCGCCTGGCCATCTGGCACTGCGCCTGGGTGCTGGACCAGGGGAGCAAGGGCAAGAACGAGTCCAGCATGGCCAAGGTGATCTGCTCCGAAGCCGAATGGCGGGTGGTGGATCGCTGCGTGCAGATCCTCGGCGGCCAGGGTGTCACGGCGGAGACCATCGTGGCGCGGATCTGGTCCGACATGCGCGCCTTCCGGATCTACGACGGCCCGTCCGAGGTGCACCGCTGGAGCCTGGCCCGGCACATCCTGAAGGGGCCGAAGGGGCTCTGAGGCGGTCGCGGGAAGGGGGCCGCATCGCCTCCCCCGCGATGCTGCTAACATGCACGCTTTCAGTGTCGCCTGACGCCTGACGCGTGCACAAAACCAGCCATCGGCCCATGGGCCCCTCCCCGTCGCTCCCTGCCGGGCCCGGGCTTGCCCGCAGCTTGTGGCGCAACGCCTTCCTGGGCAGCCTGTTCTTCATCATCTACGGCAGTCTGGTCCCCCTGGATTTCCAGCCGGTGTCCTGGGACCAGGCATTCGCCCGGTTCGTCATGGCGGAGGTGGATGGGGCCGGCAGCCGGGTGGACTGGGCCAGCAATGTCCTGCTGGCGATGCCTGCAGTCTTTTCTGCGGCCCAGTGGCTGCTGCCAGGGCAGGGGCGGACAGGCGCCTGGCTCCTCAGGGGGCTGCTTGTCCTGGGGATGTTCGGGGTTTCCCTGAGTGTCGAATTCGCCCAGATCTTCTTTCCGCCCCGGACGGTTTCCTGGAGTGACATCCAGGCCCAGATGATCGGTGCGCTCCTGGCCCTGGGCTGCCAGCTCCGCTGGGGGCCAGCCCTGACCGTCTGGCTGCTGGGCTGGTGGCGCGCGGAGCGCCGCTCGGCCCGCCTGGTCAGGGTGCTCAAGGCTTATCTGCTGGTCATGGCCGGGTTCAGCCTGCTGCCTCTGGACCTGACCTTGAATCCGGTCGAGGTGTACCACAAGTGGTCGGAGGGACGGGTGATCCTGCAGCCCTTCGGGGGTTTGAAAGGGAGCCTCGCCGAAAATCTCTACGAATGCCTTACCGATGTGCTCCTCTGGCTCCCCGCGGGGGTCTTGATGCGCCTGTCCGGGGTGCCTCTGTCCAGGGTGGTGATGCAGGGCGTGCTGCTGGCTGGAGCCATCGAGCTGGCTCAGCTGTTCGTCTTTTCCCGGGTGACGGATCTCACCGATGTGCTGCTGGCCGTGCTGGGCGTGACGCTCGGGGGCATGCTGGCCCGGTGGCTGGACGGGGATCGCCGTGGCATGTTCGACCGGATCCCGGCCCAGGCCTGGTGGTCCGGGTGGTGGCTTTGGCTGCTGCTGGTCCTGCTGGTGTTCTGGTTTCCCTACAATTTCCAGGCCGTTCCCCCGGGGGGCTGGAGCAGCTGGCTGAGGGTGCCATTTTCCACCTATCAGCTGGTCGATGAGTACAAGGCCAGCAACGAACTTTTGCGGCGGATGGGCTTCTTCCTGCCGGGGGGGCTGCTGTGGGGCCTGGCGGTCAGCGCCCGGGCCCGTGGGTGGGGGGTAACGTCTGGCGGGCGCGGGTGGTTGCCGCTGCTGCTGGCAGCGCTGCTGGTGGAGATGGGGCAGATCTTCCTGCCGGGCAAGGTTGCGGACCTGACGGATGCAGTGCTGGCCTTTCTCGGCGGGCTGCTCGGGCTGCGGCTGGCGGCCTGGCTGGTCTTGCCGGGCGAAGCTGCTCCTGCCGGCGAGCGCAGCGATCCGGGGCGCCCGCCACGACCGCCGGTGCCGGGGCGCGCCGGTGGCTGGATCCCCCATGGCCTGCTCCTCGCCGGATTGGTGCTGGGGCTGATGCTCGTAGTGCGCCTTCCCGGGGTTCCCTACAATCTGCGCGAACTGGTCGCGGTGGGCCCTGTTGGGTTCGGGTCAGCCCTGGCCCTGGCCGTCTGCGCCTACCTGCTGGCCAATGGCCCGGCGATGCTGGCAGGGCGCAGTCCTGCCCTGGTGCTGGCAGCCCCGCTGGGAGGGCTTCTCTCGGGCACTCTGGCATTCCTTCTGCTGCGCATCGGGGTCCCCCTGGAGAGTCTGCATGATGTGCTGGGATCCCCCGTTCTGGGGTGGCCCTGGGAGTGGGAGCTGCTGGGGCGTTTCGTGATCCTCTGGGTGGCCTTGAGCCTTCAGGTCGGCCTCGCTTTCCTGATGGTGGACGTCTTGCTGGATCCGCGCCGCCTGCCGGTCCTGCTGAATGGGTTTCTGGTTTCGGCCTTGCTGGCCTGGCCTCTCTACGAGGGGGTGGTGACCCAGGCGGCAACGGACAACCTGACGGAGCTGCTGGCGTCCGGGGCGAGTTTCGGTGCGGTCAGCTGCCTCGCGATTGGCCTGATGGCGCTCGCCGCGGCGGGCTCGGCCCTGTCGGCGCTGCTTGCGCCGGCCGCACCCCGGAGGCGGCTGGCCCTGGCACTGCTGCTGGCGGCCGGGGTGGCGCCCTGGGCGGTGCTGGCCGGCCTTGAAACAACCATCATCAAGTACGACCAGGTTTTCTCGGCGTTGCAGTTTCTGCTGAGCAGGGATCGCAGTCATTATGTGGGGGAGGCCGAGTTGATGGTGCGCCTGGCCCTGGCGCTGGTCCTCCTGGTGCTCGGCCTGGCGCTGCTCCAGAGTCTTTACTGGCGTCGGGCGGTGGCCCGCCGGGCAGCCGGTGGGCAGGCTGGCCGCCCTTGACCCGGCGGCCGCGCCACAGCACGATTGCGGCCGTGTGCCTCTTGATGCCTGTCCATGTCGTCACCTCCCCTCTCCCTTGAGCCGACCCCCGCCCTGCGGGGACGGCCCGTTTTGGCGCTCCTGCTGGCTACCCGTCCCGCCTTCCTTGGGGTGACGCTCTGCGCCTGTCTGGTGGGGCTCGGAGGTGCCCACGGCAGCGGACTGGCCATCGACGGGGTCAAGGCCGTGCTCACGGTGCTGTCTGCCCTGCTGGTCCACGCGGGGGTGAATGTCCTCAACGACTATTACGATGCCCGCAGCGGGGCCGACGCAGGCAATCACGAGCGTCTTTTCCCGTTCACGGGTGGCAGCCGTTTCATTCAGAACGGGGTCCTCAGTGAGGCCGAGACGGGACGGTTGGGCTATCTCCTGGTGCTCCTCGTGATCCCCGCGGGGCTGTGGCTGGCCTGGGTCTCCGCTCCCGGGCTGGTATTGATCGGCCTGCTGGGTCTGTTCCTGGGCTGGGCCTACACGGCGCCGCCCCTCGCGTTGGTGAGCCGGGGCCTGGGGGAGCTGGCCATCGCCGGCGGCTGGTTGTGCGTGGTGGCAGGCACCGACTTTGTCCAGCGTGGGCAGTTTTCCCCCGTGCCGCTGATGGCGGGGCTGTCCTATGCGCTGCTGGTGGCCGCCATTCTGTTCATGAACGAATTCCCCGATCGCCGCGGGGATGAGGCCACCGGCAAGCGGACCCTGGTGGTCCGCCTGGGGCCGGATGGCGCCAAGTGGGCCTTTTTCGGCCTGGTGCTGCTGGCCTACGGCTGGCTGGTGCTGCTGGTGGGGCGTAACCTGCTGCCCCAGGGGGCGGCTGCGGCGGCCATGACCCTCGTGTTGTCCTTCCGTGCCCAGCGGGACCTGATGGCCCATGCCCATGAGCCCGCAGCGCTGGGCCGGGCCATCCGTCTGACCATTGCTGCCGCTCACCTGCATGGACTTGTCCTGGCCGCCACCCTGGCCTTCGGACGCTGGCCTGGTACGCCGTCATGAGCCTGCCTCTGCCTTTTCTCCCCCCCGACATCCAGGGCGTGATCTTCGACATGGACGGACTGCTCCTCGACAGCGAGCGGGTGGCCCTGGCCACGGTGGCCGAAGCGGCCGCCCAGTTGGGGGTGCCCTGGCGTTACGACGTGGGGCTCGCCCTGGTGGGGCTCAACTCCCGGGATGGTCCGGCGGTGATCCGCCAGCACCTGGGAGAGGACTATCCCACGACCGAGCTCTACGAGACCTTCGGCCGGCTCTATGAAGTGGCCATCGTCGAGGGACGGATTCCCCTCAAGGCCGGGGTGATCGAGCTGTTCGAGGTGCTGGATGCCCTGGGCACCCCTCGGGTGGTGGCCACCTCGACCCGGCGCTCCCGGGCCGAGCCCAAGCTCGCCGCCGTCGGCCTGCTGACCCGGCTCCACGGCATGGTATGTGGCGACGAGGTGAGCCTGGGCAAGCCGGCGCCGGACATCTTCCTGGCGGCCGCCGGGCGTCTGGGCGTGCCCGCGGCCAACTGCCTGGTGCTGGAAGACTCCAATGCCGGCGTGCGTGGCGCCCTGGCCGCCGGTGCCCGGGTGGTGATGGTGCCCGACCTGCTGGAGCCCGCCGCCGACGTGCGTGCTGCGGGAGTCCCCCGGCTCGCCAGCCTCCATGAGGCGGCCTCCTTCCTCCGCCCTGACCGCTCCTGATCCCCCCTTCACCCTTCACCCCCTATTCCCTATCCCCATGATCGGACGCATCACCGGCCGCCTGGCCGAAAAGAACCCCCCACAAATCCTCATCGATGTAAACGGTGTCGGCTATGAACTCGAGGTGCCGATGAGTACCTTCTACGGCCTGCCGGCCACGGGTCAGAGCGTCAGTCTGTCCACCCACCTGGCGGTGCGCGAGGATGGACATTTCCTGTACGGCTTCGCCACCGAGGAGGAGCGGGCGGCCTTCCGCCAGCTCCTCAAGGTCGCCGGCATCGGCGCCCGTACGGCCCTGGCGGTGCTCTCCGGCCTGTCGGTCCACGATCTGGCCCAGGCCGTCGCGCTGCAGGAGAGTGGCCGCCTGATCAAGATCCCCGGCATCGGCAAGAAGACCGCCGAGCGCCTGCTCCTCGAACTCCGCGACAAGCTCGCCAAGGCCCTGCCCGCGGTGACCGGCAGCGTCACGGCCAACCTGCCCGGCGACGACCGGGCCGACATCGTCAATGCCTTGCTGGCCCTTGGCTACAACGAGAAGGAAGCCCTCGGCGCGGTCAAGACCCTGCCCGAGGGGGTCGGCGTGTCGGACGGCATCCGTCAGGCCTTGAAGGGGCTGTCCAAGGCGTGAGCAGGGCTGCAGGCGCAGCATTAAGCCCGGCGCCGGCACCCTGCGCACCACCTGCCGCATCACGCCGGAGCAGGTCGTGGCCATCCGCCACGGCGATTCGGGGATAATCCCACCACCCCAACCCGAGGTCTTCCCCCATGGCTCCCCGACGCACGGCCCAGATGGCCATCACCGCGCTGCTCCTGCTCGGCTGTGCCTTCGTGCTCAGCCCCTTCGTTGCCGCCATCCTGTTTGCCGGCACGGTGTGCATCACCACCTGGCCCCTCTACGAAGCCCTGCACCGGCGCCTGGGGCGGCGGGATGGGCTGGCCGCGATCACCATGACCCTGCTCCTCACCGCCCTGCTGCTGGTGCCGATGATCGGTCTGGCGGCCTCCCTGACCGATGCGGTGATCAGCCTGGTGGATTATGTCCGGACCCTGATCGAACAGTCGGATGGCCGCCCGCCGGCCTGGGTCAAGCAGATCCCGCTGGTGGGGCAGGATATGGACGCCTACATCCGCAAGCTCACCCACAGTCAGGTGGAGATGCGCAAGCTGGCCCTGCAGGCCATCGAGCCCGCCCGCAAGTCCGCCCTGACCCTGGGGGGCCTGGTGGGGCAGGGCCTGCTGCAGATTACCCTGGTGCTGTTCATCGGCTTCTTCCTGTACCGGGATGGTTCACGCATCCAGGCTGTGCTGGAGGCCGGGGCCGAGCGCCTGGGCAGCCAGATCTGGGGTGACCTGCTCGAACTGGCGGCCAACACGGTCAAGGCGGTGATGATCGGTATCGTCGGGACCGCCGCGGCTCAGGCCCTGGTGGCGCTGATCGGCTTCGTGGTGGCCGGGGTTCCCGGGGCGCTGCTGCTGGCGGCGGGGGTCTTCTTCCTGTCCCTGGTGCCGGTCGGCCCGCCGCTGATCTGGGGGGGGGCCGCCTTCTGGCTGTATCAGCAGGGGGAGAGCGGCTGGGCCGTGTTCATGGTGCTGTGGGGCACCTTTGCGGTCAGCTCGGTGGATAATTTCCTCAAGCCCTTCCTGATCAGCCGTACCGCCAGCCTGCCGATCCTGCTGATCGCCCTGGGGGCTTTCGGGGGCGTGCTGGCCTTCGGTTTCATCGGGATCTTCCTCGGACCCACCTTCCTGGCCCTGGGCCAGGCCCTGTTTGTGAGCTGGACCCTGCGCCGCCCCAAACCTGCCAACGCTATCGAAGAGGCCCCGGAGGGCCGCTCATGATCCAGACCGATGACCTGAAAGCGGGTGCCGTCGACCCTTCCGCCCGCCTGATCACCACCAGCCGCACCAGTCACCAGGAAGAGGCTCTGGAGCGGGCCCTGCGCCCCAAGCGCCTGGATGACTATGTGGGTCAGCAAAAGATCCGTGACCAGCTGGACATCTTCATCGAAGCCGCCAAGCGGCGCAGTGAGGCCCTTGACCATGTGCTGCTGTTTGGACCTCCCGGCCTGGGCAAGACCACCCTGGCCCATATCGTGGCCGCCGAAATGGGCGTCAACCTGCGCCAGACCTCCGGGCCCGTGCTGGAGCGGGCGGGGGATCTGGCTGCCCTGCTGACCAACCTAGAGCCCCATGATGTCCTCTTCATTGACGAGATCCACCGCCTGAGCCCGGTGGTGGAGGAAATCCTCTACCCGGCCCTGGAAGACTTCCAGATCGACATCATGATCGGCGAGGGCCCAGCGGCCCGCTCGGTGAAGCTGGATCTCCCCCCCTTCACCCTGGTAGGTGCCACCACCCGGGCCGGCATGCTCACCAATCCCCTGCGCGACCGCTTTGGGATTGTCGCCCGTCTGGAATTCTATTCTGCCCAGGAACTGGCTTACATCGTGGGTCGTTCGGCGCGTTTGCTGGAGGTGGAGATCGAGGATTCCGGTGCCTTCGAGATCGCGCGGCGGGCCCGGGGTACGCCGCGCATCGCCAACCGCCTGTTGCGTCGGGTGCGGGATTACGCGGAGGTGCGGGCCAACGGCCGCATCACCGCCGAGGTGGCGGATGCCGCGCTGGTCATGCTGGATGTGGACCACCTGGGTCTGGACCTGATGGATCGCAAGCTGCTGAGCGCGATGCTGGAAAAGTTTGGTGGTGGTCCGGTGGGATTGGACAATCTGGCGGCAGCCATCGGGGAGTCGTCCGATACCATCGAGGATGTGCTGGAACCCTACCTGATCCAGCAGGGCTATCTGCAGCGCACCCCCCGGGGGCGCATGGCCACGGCATCCATCTGGCAGCATTTCGGGCTCAAGGCGCCTGGCGGGCCGGCCAGCCTGTGGGACCCGTCCTGAGCCAGCCGGGAGATCAGGCAGCCCTGCCCGCGAGCAGGGCGTTCACCCGCTTGCCGGTGGTGACGAAGTCCGCCAGGTTTTCCTGGTGAGTGGGGTGCAGGTGCAGGGTGACAGCCTTGCTGGTGATGGTCAGGCCGCCCCGGGCATCCCGCTGGATGTAGCCATGCTGGATCAGATGGCTCACCTTGCGGCGCACGGTTTCCCGGGGGATGCCGGTCGATGCGCTGATCGCGAAGGCGTTGCAGGGACGCAGGAGCTGGCGGGTGAAGTCTTCTTCATTAGTGATGCGCAGGACGGCCATGGCCGGCTCATCCAGGCCGAGGCCGGCCATGTTGTACAGTCCGACTTGGCCAAGCACGATGGGCAGGAGCAGGTCACCGTCGAAGGCAGCATACAAGCGCACCATGTGCCGCAGGTTGTAACGGCCGAGCAGGAGGGCGGCGGCATGCATTTCCTGGGTGACCTGGGTGTCCTTTTCTGCTGGGCTTGAATCCGCGGAGGCAGGCCCGTCGGGGTCTAGGAGCGGGGCGTAATTCATGGGTGTCTCCGTTGCGAGGTCCCGGACAGTGGCGATGTAACACTATTTCACTGTTCGTGCTTCCGAAGATACACATCCCGGCGCTCATTTTCCCGGAATAAATACCTAGAATCCGCGGTACTTTGTCAAACTTGGCAGGCCAGACCTTTCAGGTATTCGCCCTCGGGGACGGCCAGGCCAATGGGGTGATCCGGCGCGGCGGACAGGCGGTGCAGGATGCGTGCCTCGACGCCCACGTCGGCGGCAGCGCCGGCGATGATCTTCTGGAACAGCTCCTGGCCGATTCCGCCGGAGCAGGAATAGGTCATCAGGATGCCGCCCGGGTTGAGCAGGCGGAAGCCCAGCAGGTTGATGTCCTTGTAGGCCCGGGCAGCCCGGTCGGCATGGGCGGCCGAGGGCGCAAACTTCGGTGGATCCAGAATGATCAGGTCGAATTTGCGCCCTTCGGTCTTGAAGGCCCGCAGGGCCTGGAACACGTCATCCTCCTGCCAGCTGGCCCGGCTCCCGTCGAGCTGGGGATTGTGGTCGATGTTGCGTGCTGCGGTAGCCAGGGCCGGGCCGGAGGAGTCGATGGACAGCACGCTTCGGGCTCCGCCAGCGAGGGCCTGCAGGGAAAAGCCCCCCGTGTAGCAGAAACAGTTGAGCACATCGCGGCCGGCGGAGAGCTGGCCGGTGAGAAGCCGGTTGTCCCGTTGATCCAGGTAGAAGCCGGTTTTGTGGCCGTGGACCACGTCCACCTCCATCCGCACGCCGTTCTCGACGATGGTCAGGTGGTCGGGCAATTCCCCGTGCGCCAGGCCGCTCACCGGGCCGAGGCCTTCCAGCTTGCGCACATCCGAATCCGAACGCTCATACACCGCGGTGCAGCCGGTGGCCTGAACCAGCCCGGCGACGATGGCATCCCGCCATTTGTCGGCGCCTGCGCTGGTCAGCTGGACCACCACCACGCTGGCGAAGCGGTCTGCGATCACGCCAGGCAGGCCGTCGGACTCGCCGTGGATCAGGCGCACGCCGTCCTGCTGGGCGAGCCAGGGGTGGGAGGCCCGGCGTGCCACCGAGGCCGCTACGGCCCGTTTGATGAAGGCATGGTCCACCGACTGGTCGCAGTCGAAGGTCCAGACCCGGGCCCGGATCTGCGATTCCGGCGACCAGGCGGCCCGCGCCAGGGCGCGGCCGCCTGCGTCCTTGACCAGGACCGTGTCTCCGGGGCGGGCCCGACCGTCCAGCCGCTCCACCGAGCCGGCAAAGATCCAGGGGTGACGACGGAGCAGGGAGCGTTCCTTGCCGGGCTTGAGAATGAGGTCGGCCATGGGGATGAAGAATGAGGTGTGAGGGGAGGGAGGGGGCTGGGGGGCGCTGGCGTGAATCTTGGCTAATGGGCCCTTCAGCCTAGCTGGCGGCGGAGGGCGCAGGACACCATTTCACCGATACGGGTCAGGTAGAGGGTACCCATCTCGGCATAGAAGCGCTCCGGGTCCTCGCTGCCCATGGCGAGCAGGCCAAAGGTCTGTTCGTCCCGGCGCAGGGGCACCAGGGCCACCGAGCGCATCAGGCGGCTGGCGGGCCCGAACCACAGGGTGATCTCCCGCAGGGGGGGAGGGCCGCAGTGCGGTTCCACCAGATCGCCGGCAAAGAAGCGGATGTCTTCTGCTACCGGCAGGAACTCGGGGCCGCCGCGGGACAGGACGCTGTTCCAGACCCGGAAGGCCACGTGGGGCACTGCGAAGTCTTCCCGCAGGTGCACGTAGGTGGCCTGGCGGATGGATTCGAAATCCTCTGCCTCCAGCAGGGACAGGCTCAGCCGATGCACCTTGGTGCTGATGCCGTCGTTTTCCTCGCCGAAGCCCAGGAGCTCGGCGAACTTGTCCTCCAGGTGGGCAATGCGTCCCCGCAGGGCCAGCAACTGCCGTTCCGTCAGGGAGATGGCCTGTCCGGTGTGGGGGTGGGTGACCTGGAGATCGGCCAGCAGGCTGGAGTGCCGGTCGAAAAAATCCGGGTTCTCCTTGAGGAAGGCGATGATGTCGGAAGGGTTCATGGCAGGCTGATCTGACCGGAGAAGACGGTGACGGCGGGGCCCGTCATCAGGACCGGAGTGCCGATGCCGTTCCAGGCAATGGTGAGTTCGCCGCCGCGGGTTTCCACGGTCACGGGGGAGACCACCAGGCCGCGCAGGATGCCGCTGACTACCGCAGCGCAGGCACCTGTACCGCAGGCCAGGGTTTCCCCGGCACCCCGCTCAAAAACCCGCAGGCGCACCCGGTGTGCATCCACCACCTGCAGGAAGCCCGCGTTGACCCGGGCGGGGAAGCGGGGATGGTGCTCGATCAGCGGACCCTGTTCGCCTACCGGGGCCGTGTCCACGTCGGCCACCACCTGTACTGCATGGGGATTGCCCATGCTGACGGCGGTGATCGCCACCCGGGTACCGGCCACATCGAGGGGTTGGACGTAGGCGTCCGAATCGCTGATGAAGGGAACGTCGGCCGGGTTCAGCACCGGTACGCCCATGTCCACGGTCACGTTGCCGTCGGCTTCCAGGCGGGGGGTGATGATGCCTCGCTTGGTTTCGACGCGGATCTCCCGTTTGTCGGTGAGGCCCTGGTCGAATACGAAGCGGGCGAAGCAGCGGGCACCGTTGCCGCATTGCTCCACCTCGCCGCCGTCAGCGTTGAAGATCCGGTAGCGGAAGTCCACGCCCGGCTGGGTAGCGGGCTCCACCACCAGAAGCTGATCACAGCCGACCCCGAAATGACGGTCGGCCAGCTGGCGGACCAGGGTTTCGGTGAGGAGAATCTCCTGGCGGACGGCATCGATCATCACGAAATCGTTGCCAAGGCCCTGCATCTTGCTGAAGGAAAGTGTGCGGCTCATGGGACAATGTGCTCTATGTAGTCCCGCCAGAGGCAGCGGTCCATCACCACGGTGATTCCGGCGGCGCGGGCCCTCTCGGCGGCTTCTTGATTGACGACCCCGTCCTGCAGCCACAGGCGCTTGATGCCGAGGGCGATGCATTCGTCCACGATCGGGCCCACCTCGTCGCCGGCGCGGAAAACGTTCACCAGGTCTACGGGGAAGGGAATGTCGGCAAGCCGCGGGTAAGCCTGTTCTCCGAGAATTTCGGTGACGGCCGGGCGCACCGGTACGATGCGGTAGCCGAAGCCCTGCATCGCCCGGGAAACCCGGTAGCTGGGGCGTTCCGGACGGGGTGATAGGCCGACGACGGCAAGCGTCCGGATCTCCTGCAGCAGGCTGCGGATCTGGTCGGGACTGGGATTGGTAAACATGGCGGGATTCTACCGGATTGCCGGAACCCGCGAAGCTTGGGGCAGCTGCGGCTGTCGGGCCGGGTGCCCATGGAGAGGAAGCAATGGATCGGAATGCACGGCCCGGGGTCGTGAGAGGGCTGTTTTCGTGGATCTGGCGGACGATCGATCGTTTTCGCCAGGTGAGTCTCAACCTGATTTTTCTCGCGGTGCTGGCTTTTCTGGTGGCTGGCTGGTGGGCGTCCCGTCCGCCACCGCTGCCTGTTGACGCAGCCCTGTTGATTGCGCCCAGCGGCCAGCTGGTGGAGCAGCGCACTGCCCGCAGTCCGATGGCCGTGCTGCAGGGCTCCGACGGTATCCGCCAGGTGCTCCTGCGGGACGTGGTCGAAGCGATCCGTTTCGCCACCACGGACAGCCACATCAAGGCCCTGGTCATTGAGGTGGATGGCCTTGCCGGCGCAGGTCTGTCCAAGCTGGAGGAGATTGCCGCCGCCGTGGCGGATTTCCGCCAGGCGGGCAAGAAGGTGTATGCCCACGGCAAGAACTTCAGCCAGCTCCAGTATCACCTGGGCGCCCAGGCCGATGAGGTATACCTGAGCCCCGACGGATATGTGCTGCTGACCGGCTTGGGTCGCTATCCCACCTACTTCAAGGGTCTGTTCGATCAGGTCGGGGTGAGGATGCAGGTGTTCCGGGTCGGTACCTACAAGTCCTTCGTGGAGCCCTATACCCGCAGCGACATGTCGGAGGAAGACCGGCAGGCTACCCGGCTGTACCTGGACGCGGCGTGGCAGGCCTTCCAGGCCGACATCCTGAAGGTTCGCCCCCAGGCGGCCCCCCATCTGGCCCGCTACACCGCCGATGCGTCGGCGGTGCTGGCCGAGTCCGCTGGGGACGCTGCCCGGATGGCCCTGGCAGCGGGCCTCGTGGATGGTCTCAAGACGGCCGATCAGTGGCGGGACTTCCTGAAGGAGAAGATCGGCCCCAGCGATGACGGCAAGCACTACAAGCACGTGGATATGGCCACCTACGTGGCCCACAAGAGGGGCGCGCTGCCTGACCACGCGGCGCAGGTGGGCATCCTGGTGGCCCAGGGGGCCATTGCCGATGGAGAGCAGCCTTCCGGCGTGGTGGGGGGGGACACCCTCGCTGGCTTGATCCGTCAGGCGCGGGAGGACGACAACGTGAAGGCGGTGGTGCTGCGGGTGGATAGTCCGGGCGGCAGCGCCACGGCGTCCGAGGTGATCCGCCGGGAACTGGAGCTGACCCGCCAGGCGGGCAAGCCGGTGGTGGTCTCCATGAGCTCGGTGGCGGCCTCCGGCGGCTACTGGATTGCCATGGGAGCGGACGAGGTGTGGGCCAGCCCCACCACCCTGACCGGATCCATCGGCATCTTCGCGATGATGCCGGACCTTTCAGGGCCGATGTCCAGGCTCGGCCTGGCCGTGGATGGGGTGGGCACCACGCCGCTGGCCAACGGCATCGATCCCCGCCGTCCCCTGGATCCTCAGGTGGCCAGCCTGCTCCAGCAGAGCATCGAGCATGGCTACCGGCGTTTCCTCGAGTTGGTGGCCCAGGGGCGCAAGATGGATCTGGCCGCGGTGGATCAGGTGGCCCAGGGGCGGGTCTGGCTGGGCAGTCAGGCCAAGGAGCAGGGGCTTGTGGATCACCTCGGCGGGCTGGAGGCCGCGATCCGGGCCGCGGCAGCCCGGGCCAAGCTCACCGAGTATTCAGTGAGCTACGTGGAAAAGCCCCTTTCTCCCAGAGATCAGTTGCTGTCCAGGCTGCTGGATAACGGTGAGAGTGGCGAGAACGCCCGGCTCCGTCCGTCCCTCGTGGAGCAGTCCCTCGATCGTCTGAAGGCCGAGCTCCAGGCCTTGAGCCTGTGGAACGATCCGGGACAGGCGTATCTGCATTGCCTGTGTGAGGCGCCCTGAGACTCCGGGTGCCTGCCGCGGGAAGCCGCGGCCGCACCTGACAAACCTCACCAGCGCTTGATCACCCACCTGGGCACGCGGACGCCCTCGTCGTGGGCGCTGCGACGGCTGAAGTCGCCGTTGCCCACATCGTCGTAGAGATAGTAGGCCGGCCCGTTGGGCGGGGTGACCTTGATCATGTAAAGCTGGCCATTGACGCGGAATTCCTCGACGGTGTCCTCGCCCTTCTTCGTGATGGTGACCTGGGGTTCCACCTCCTGATCCAGCTCCAGGCCCGGAGGCGGAGGGGGGGGTTCGGGCAGGGGTTCGAGATTCTGGGGCTGCTGGGCCCAGGCCGGGACGGCGAGGACGATGAGCAGGGCGGCAGTGCAAAGGGCGCGGGGCATGAGGGTCTCCTGATATGCCGCGATTGTAACCCGGGTGCCGGGGCTCACAGGTTGAGCATCAGTTCGTGCTCTTCCGGCAGGGGCAGGAAGCCGCGGGTCTGGTAGTGGGTGAAAATGGCATCCACGACTTTTTCCGGTTCGTCGATCACCTGGATCAGGTTCATGTCGTCCGGGTGAATCATGCCTTCCTCCACCAGGCGGTCCCTGAACCAGTCGATCAGGCCGCGCCAGAAGGGCTCGTGGACCAGGATCACCGGGATCTTGCGGCTCTTGCCGGTCTGGATCAGGGTCATCGCCTCCAGCATCTCGTCCAGGGTTCCGAAGCCGCCCGGCATCACCACGTAGGCCACCGCAAACTTGACGAACATGAACTTGCGGGCAAAGAAGTGCTGGAAGGTCTGGGAGATGTCCTGGTAGGGGTTGGCCTGCTGCTCCATGGGCAACTGGATGTTGAGCCCGACGCTGGGGGATTTGCCGAAGTAGGCGCCCTTGTTGGCCGCCTCCATGATGCCCGGGCCGCCGCCCGAAATGACCGAGAAGCCGGCGTCCGACAGCAGCCGGGCGATGCGTTCGGTCTTTTGATAGTAGGGGTGGTCGGGCTTGGTGCGGGCGCTGCCGAAGATCGATACGGCAGGGCGGATCGGCTTGAGGCGCTCAGTGGCCTCGACGAACTCTGCCATAATCCCGAAAATCCGCCACGACTCCCGGGCCGTGAAGTTCTGGGCCGCCGTGCTCGGAGCCATCCGGGGAAGTTTGTCTTTTGCTGTCATTTTTCTTGTAAGGAGTGAGGGGTGAGGGGTGCCGGTCGCCGCTCAGCCTTGCATGCCCATGCCTACCTTGTTGCTCGTCGACGGTTCCAGCTATCTGTACCGTGCCTTCCATGCCCTGCCCGACCTGCGGAACTCCGCGGGTGAGCCGACCGGTGCCGTGCGCGGGGTCCTTTCCATGCTACGTCGCCTCGAATCCGACTACAAGGCGGAATACCGGGCCTGTGTGTTCGATGCTAAGGGCAAGACCTTCCGGGACGACTGGTATCCGGAGTACAAGGCCCAGCGTCCACCCATGCCGGAAGACCTGCGTGCCCAGATCGAGCCCCTCCACGAGGCCGTGAAGGCCGAGGGCTGGCCTCTGATCATGGAAGAGGGGGTCGAAGCCGACGACGTGATCGGTACCCTGACCCGTCAGGCTGTCGAGGCGGGGTGGGAGGTAGTGATCTCCACCGGCGACAAGGATCTGACCCAGCTGGTCCAGCCCGGCGTGCGCTGGGTCAACACTATGAGCGAGGAAGTGCTGGATGAGGCGGGCGTCAGGGCCAAGTTCGGTGTGCCACCGAACCTCATCGTCGACTACCTGACCCTGATCGGCGACACCGTGGATAACGTGCCCGGGGTGGAAAAATGCGGTCCCAAGACCGCGGTCAAATGGCTCACCGAATACGGCAGCCTGGACAAGCTGGTCGCCAGTGCCGACAAGGTGGGCGGCAAGGTTGGCGAGAACCTGCGCAAGCATCTGGACTTCCTGCCCCTGGGGCGCCGGCTGGTCACGGTGGTGACCGACCTCAAGCTGCCCGTCGGGCCTGCGGACCTTCCTGCCCGGGAGGACGACAAGGTGGCCCTCGCGGCGATCTACCGGCGCATGGAGTTCAAGGGCTGGCTCAAGGAGCTCGAGTCCGGCACCCATCGCGCCGCGCCTGCCCCTGCGGGCGAAGCGGCCGTCGTCGCTCCCCTGGGTGAGCCCGGTGCCCATCGTACGGGCTACGAAACCCTGCTTGACTGGGCTGCCTTCGACGCCTGGCTGACGAAAATTTCCGCCGCCGAACTCACTGCCTTCGACACCGAGACCACCGGCCTCGACCCACTGGCTGCCACCCTGGTGGGCATGTCCTTCGCCATCGTGGAGGGCGAAGCCGCCTACCTGCCCCTGAGCCACGGTTACGCAGATGCACCGGCGCAGCTGCCGCTGGCCGAGGTGCTGGCCAGACTGACGCCCTGGCTCGAATCCGAGGCCCACCGCAAGCTCGGCCAGAACCTCAAGTACGACGCCCACATCCTGGCCAACCACGGTATCGCCCTGGCGGGCATTGCCGAAGACACCCTCCTTGAGTCCTACATCCTGGAGAGCGACCAGTCCCACGACATGGACTCCCTGGCCAGCCGTCATCTGGGCCTCAAGACCCTCACTTACACCGAGGTCTGTGGCAAGGGTGCGAAGCAGATCGGTTTTGGCGAGGTGGAGCTGGCCCGGGCCACTGAATATGCCGCCGAGGACGCGGACATCACCCTGCGCCTCCACCACGTGCTCTCCGCCCAGCTGGCGGCCGAGCCGGCCCTGGCGGCCCTGTACCGGGATGTGGAGCTGCCCACCGCCCGGGTGCTCTTCGAGATGGAGCGCAACGGAGTGCTGATCGACGACTTCCTGCTCGCCCAGCATTCCGAGGAGCTGGGGCGCCGCCTCCACGAGCTGGAGCAGCAGGCCCATGAACTGGCTGGCCGGCCCTTCAACCTGGGTTCGCCCAAGCAGCTCGGCGAGATCTTGTTTACCCAGCTCGGCCTGCCGGTGGTCAAGAAGACCGCCACCGGTCAGCCCTCCACCGACGAGGATGTGCTGACCCAGCTGGCTGAGGACTACCCTCTGCCCAAGCTCCTGCTCGAACACCGCAGCCTCGCCAAGCTGAAGAACACCTACGCCGACAAGCTGCCCCAGATGGTCAACCCGAAGACCGGCCGGGTGCACACCAGCTTCAGCCAGGCGGTGGCGGTGACTGGACGGCTGGCCAGCTCCGAGCCCAACCTGCAGAACATTCCGATCCGTACCCCGGAGGGGCGGCGCATCCGGGCGGCCTTCATCGCCCCGGCCGGGCACAAGATCGTGTCCGCCGACTATTCCCAGATCGAGCTGCGCATCATGGCCCACCTCTCCGGCGACAAGGGCTTGCTGGAGGCGTTTGCCAAGGGTGAGGATGTGCACCGGGCCACCGCCGCCGAGATCTTCGGCGTGACGCCGCTGGAGGTCAGCAGCGAACAGCGCCGCTACGCCAAGGTGATCAATTTCGGCCTGATCTACGGCATGAGTGCCCACGGTCTGGCCAAGAACCTGGGGATCGAACGGGCCGCTGCCGCCAGTTACATCGAGCGCTACTTCGCACGCTATCCGGGCGTCGCCGCCTACATGGAGCGCACCCGTGCCGAGGCCAAGGCCCAGGGCTATGTGGAGACCGTGTTCGGCCGCCGCCTGCACCTGCCGGACATCCGCGCCCAGCAGGTGGGACGGCGCCAGGGCGCCGAGCGGGCGGCGATCAATGCGCCCATGCAGGGCACCGCCGCCGACCTGATCAAGAAGGCCATGATCGTCACGTCTGCCTGGCTCCGGGAGGCCGGAGTGCGCTCCCGGCTGATCCTGCAGGTCCATGATGAACTGGTCCTGGAGGTCCCCGAGGACGAGCTGGCGCTGATCCGGGAGACCTTGCCCCGGCTGATGGCGGGTGTGGCGCAACTTTCGGTGCCGCTGGTTGCCGAAGTCGGGTCTGGTGCCAATTGGGACGAGGCTCACTGAGGCCCTCGCCCCCTGCGCTCCACTGTTTCGGAAAACCCTCCCCATGTCCCACCGATTTGCCCTGCTGCTCCTGTCGCTGCTGCTTTCCGCCTGCAGCGTGCTGGGCGGTTCTAAAAAGAAAGATGACAGCTACAAGCTGGAAAGCTTCGCGCCGGACTCTCCCTTCGAGCAGTCTTTCGAGGTGTCGCCTACTTCAGCCTGCGAAGCCGGGAGAAGGGCCCTCCTGAGTCAGGGTTACCTGATCGACGAGGCCAGGCCCGAGTTCATCAAGGCCCGCAAGTACTTCCAGCCTGACCGCAGCACCCAGGTGCAGCTCACCTTCAGCCTGTTCTGTCTGGCGGAGGGGGAGGGAGAAGGTGCAGCGGTCTTTGCCAACGTCCGCCAGATCCGCGAAGAGCTCAAGGCGGGGTCCGCCAGCACCGGCCTGTCGGTGACCGGCATCGGTTCCCTGTCCCTGCCCTTTGGCGGCAACAGCGAAAGCCTGGTCAAGGTGGGGGAGGAAACCGTCACCGACGCCGAGTTCTATGGACGCTTCTTTGCGCTGATGCAGTCCTTTATCCGATGAAGAAATTTCCCTGTCCCGTGAGACCCTCCCGTCCCTTCACTCCGCCCGTCCCGTCCATCCGGCTGGGCATCCTGGGGCTGCTCGCCGCCGGCCTGGTCCAGGCCGCTGATGTGCCCGATCCGTCCCGCTTCGCCCCCTGTGTCGCCGAGCTCAAGGCCGGCGCGCTGGGCCGGGGTGTGTCCGCGGCAGGGTATGACCGCCTCACCGCGGGCCTGCAGCCCGACCTGAAGGTGCTGGAGCTGCTCGACTACCAGCCGGAGTTCCGCACGCCCATCTGGGATTACCTGTCTGGCCTGGTGGATGACGAAAGGGTGGCTGATGGCCAGGGGATGCTGGTCCAGTGGCGGGACACGCTGAATGCCGTTGCCGCCCGTTATCGTGTGGATCCGGCCACGGTGGTCGCGGTGTGGGGCGTGGAGAGCAACTTCGGGCGCAATTTCGGCAACCGGCCCTTGCTGACTTCCCTGTCCACCCTGTCCTGCTATGGCCGTCGCCAGGCGTATTTCCGTGGTGAGTTCTACGACGCGCTCAAGATCGTGGATAACGGCGACGTGAAGGCCGAGCAGATGCTGGGCTCCTGGGCCGGCGCCTTTGGCCACACCCAGTTCATGCCCTCCACCTTCCTGCGCCTGGCGGTGGACTTCGACGGGGACGGGCGCCGCGATCTGGTGGGCAGCGTTCCCGATGCCCTGGCCTCCACCGCGAACTTCCTGCGCAAGGCGGGTTGGCGGGAGGAGCAGCCCTGGGGCTACGAGGTCCGGCTGCCAGCTGGTTTCGACGTGACCGGTGCCGGTCGTCGCAACAAGCAGCCGCTGGCAGAGTGGAGCGCCCGCGGGGTGAGGCGCATCGACGGCACGCCCCTGGAGGGTGAGGGGAGCGCGGGCCTGTTGCTGCCGGCCGGTCCGAAAGGGCCGGCCTTCCTGGTATTCCGCAATTTCGATGCGCTCTACGCTTACAACGCAGCCGAAAGCTATGCGCTGGCCATCGCTCACCTGTCCGACCGCTTGCGGGGGGGCGGGCCCTTCCAGACGCCCTGGCCGACCGACGATGCGGGCCTCTCCCGGGCGGAGCGGCGTGAAGTCCAGGCTCTGCTGCTGGCCCGGGGCCATGCCATTGGAGCCGTCGACGGCATGCTGGGCGATGCCAGCCGTGCCGCCATCCGCAGCGAGCAGCTGCGCCTCGGCTACAGCGTCGACGGGCGCGCCGGCCAGAAACTTCTGCAAGCCCTGAAGGAGGGGCGCTGATCCATGAGCATGACTCCTGCCCATCCCGATGCGTCGCCCCTGGGCAAGCCGGTGGACTACGCCGACCACTACGCTCCCCAGCTGTTGTTTCCCATCGCCCGCCAGGGCAAGCGCGACGAGCTGGGGATCGCCTCCGGGCAACTGCCCTTCGTCGGCGAAGATCTCTGGAACGCCTACGAGTTGTCCTGGCTGGATGTCCGGGGCAAGCCGGTGGTGGCGCTGGCCAGTTTCCGGGTTCCGGCGGATTCCCCTAACCTGATCGAATCCAAGTCCTTCAAGCTCTACCTCAACTCCTTCAACCAGACCCGCGTGGCAGGTGTGCCCGAGCTGGCGGCTACCCTGGCCCAGGATCTGTCCGCCGCTGCGGGGGCCCAGGTCCAGGTCAGCATCGAGCCCCTGAGTGCCCGGCCCCAGCGCCACATTGCGTATCCGGAGGGTGTTCTGCTGGATACCCTGGACATTGAGGTGGACCGCTATGCACCGGCGCCCGAACTGCTCCGTGCGGACGGGGGCCGGCCGGAGGTCAGCGAAACCCTGTATTCCCACCTGCTCAAGTCCAACTGCCTGGTGACGGGCCAGCCGGACTGGGGCATGGTGGTGGTGCGCTATACCGGTGCCCCCCTGGATCGGGAGGGTCTGCTCCGCTACATCATCTCCTTTCGTCAGCACAATGAGTTCCACGAGCAGTGTGTGGAACGGATCTATACCGACCTCCTGCGCCAGTGCCAGCCCCGGGAGCTCACCGTGTGGGCCCGCTACACCCGGCGCGGCGGGCTGGACATCAACCCCTGTCGTCGCACGCCGGGTCTTCCGGCGCCGGTGCAGGTGGGGGAGGTGAGGCAGTGACGACCGGTGTCGCGCCGCTCCTCAGGCCCGATGTTTCCCTCGATGCCCTTAACACCCTGCGTCTGCCGGCCCGGGCTGCCTGGTTCGCCCGGGTCGACCACGCGGACGCCTTGCGCACAGTCCTGGAAGACCCCCGGGTGGCCGGCCTGCCCCGGCTGGTGATCGGGGGTGGTTCCAATCTGGTGCTTACCGGGGATTTTCCGGGTCTGGTGCTGCAGGTGGCCTTCCATGGCCGCAGTCGGGTGCAGGAGGATGCGGAGGCCTTCTTCGTCCGCGCCGGCGGCGGTGAACACTGGCATGACTTCGTGCGCTGGACGCTGGAGATGGGCTGGCCGGGTCTGGAGAACCTGTCCCTCATCCCCGGCACCGTCGGTGCTGCGCCGGTGCAGAACATCGGCGCCTACGGGCTGGAGATGGCAGAGCATTTCTACAGCCTGCGGGCCTACGATCTGGAGACGGGCAAGACCGTGGGCTTCGACCGGCGGGACTGTGCCTTTGGCTATCGGGACAGCTTTTTCAAGCAGGCCGGGGCGGGCCGCTTCCTGATTGCCGCCGTCACCTTCCGCCTGCCCAAGGCCTGGAAGCCCAATGCCGGCTATGCGGACGTCGCCCGGGAGCTTGATGTCCAGGGGATTGCCCACCCCACCCCCCTGCAGATCTCCGATGCGGTGATCGCCGTGCGCCGGCGCAAGTTGCCCGACCCTGCGGAAATCGGCAATGCGGGCAGCTTCTTCAAGAATCCAGTGGTGGAGGCCTCCGTGCACGCCCGCCTCCTTGTCCGTCACCCGGAGATGCCCTCCTATCCCCAGCCGGATGGGCGTGCCAAGCTGGCGGCGGGGTGGCTGATCGATCAGGCCGGCTGGAAGGGCCGCCGCCTGGGGTCGGTGGGGTGCTACGAGCGCCAGGCGCTGGTGCTGGTGAATCACGGCGGGGCGACCGGCGCCGACGTACTGGCCACCTGCCATGCCATACAGGCCGATGTGCAGGCCCGTTTTGGCGTTGCTCTGGAGCCGGAGCCCGTCTTCGTACCCTGAAACGGCGTCTCCGGCATGTCGGTTTTCCACAATAGGGTGGGCCACAATGGGGGACTACACAATTTCCGGCGGTGCTGTCCGGGGCTAAGGTGCGCATCTCGTTGCACAAGACCGGAGAAAAATCGCCATGAAGAAGCCGTTCTACAAAGTGTTGTACGTACAGGTCCTGTTCGCCATCGTTTGCGGCGTGCTGCTGGGGTATTTCGAGCCCAGGCTGGGGGTGGATCTGAAGCCCCTGGGTGACGGTTTCATCAAGCTGGTGAAGATGATCATCGCCCCGGTGATCTTCTGTACCGTGGTGCACGGCATCGCCGGCATGCAGGACATGAAGAAGGTTGGCCGGGTGGGCGGCAAGGCCCTGCTGTACTTTGAGGTCGTGTCCACCCTGGCCCTGGCCATCGGGCTGGTGGTGGCCAACGTGGCCCAGCCTGGGGCCGGCTTCAACGCCGACGTGAGCACCCTGGACACCAAGGCCATCGAGGGCTACACCGCCAAGGCTCACGCCCAGAGCACCACCGAGTTCGTGCTCGGCATCATTCCGGCCACCTTCGTCGATGCCTTCGCCAAGGGCGACATCCTGCAGGTGCTGCTGCTGGCCATCCTGTTCGGCTTCTCCCTGGCCGCCATGGGTGACAAGGGCAAGCCGGTGTTCGACTTCGTGGAGCAAATCTCCCACGTGATGTTCGGCATCGTCAATACGGTGATGAAGCTCGCTCCCCTGGGTGCCTTCGGTGCCATGGCCTTCACCATCGGCAAGTACGGTGTGGCCTCCCTGGTGCCCATGGCCAAGCTGATGGGGGCCTTCTACCTCACCTGCGGCCTGTTCGTGTTCATCGTGCTGGGCGCCATTGCCCGCTACACCGGCTTCTCCATCGTCAAATTCATCAAGTACATCCGTGAAGAGTTGCTGATCGTGCTGGGCACCAGCTCCTCCGAGTCGGCCCTGCCCAAGCTCATGCACAAGCTCGAGAAGATGGGCTGCAGCCGCTCCGTGGTGGGCCTGGTGGTGCCCACCGGCTACTCCTTCAACCTGGATGGCACCAACATTTACATGACCATGGCGGCTCTGTTCATTGCCCAGGCCACCAACACCGACCTGACCCTGGGTCAGCAGCTGACCATTCTGGTGGTGGCGATGCTCACCTCCAAGGGCGCCAGCGGCATCACCGGCGCCGGCTTCATCACCCTGGCCTCGACCCTGGCGGTGGTGCCCACCATCCCGGTGGCCGGCATGGCCCTGATCCTGGGCATCGACCGCTTCATGAGCGAGGCCCGCGCCCTGACCAACATCACCGGCAATGCCGTTGCCACCGTGGTCATCTCCGCCTCTGAGAATGAATTGGACCGGGAGCGCATGGCCCTGGCCCTGGACGGCAAGCTGGATGAGGAGGTGGCCGCCGTACCGGAGCTGCCTGCCATCGACCCGGAGCCCGCGCTCGCCGTGCGTTGAGTCTTGAGCGTCGTCGGAGATCAATAAATAATATTGATCTCCCCGGTGAGCTCCGCTATAATTCTGCCTCCCCCGTGCCTTGGTGGTGAAATTGGTAGACACGCTATCTTGAGGGGGTAGTGACGCAAGTCGTGCGAGTTCGAGTCTCGCCCAAGGCACCATGAACACTTCCGAAGTGTTCCAGATCAGGCCGGAAAGCCCAGAGAAATCAAGGGTTCCGGCCTTTTTTGCGTCTATAGCGTTCCGGGGTGTTCCATTGCAAGGGCGCGATACCCGAGAGCACGCCCCGCAAGCTGGATTCCGGCTGGCAGTGTGCGGCGGGCGGTCGCGGACGACTCAAGACAGGGCCTTCAGGAAGGCCTTCCGGGCCTCCTCCAGCCGGGCTTTGTCGAAGCTTTCGGTGAGGCTCAGGGCGATGCCGTGGTAACGCTCGAAGGCGGCCAGGGCTGCACTCAAGGCTACCTGGCGCTCCTCGATGGGCGGTGGCGGTGGCGTGTGACCATCGGCAGGATGGAGTACGGCGTAGCGGGGGATCATCCGCGAGCAGCCGCTGGCCGATACGGCGGTGATGGGTCCGGTCTTGGTGTAGGTCTCGCCTTCGTATTCGAAGCGGGCGCCGATGGGGAGCAGGTTGATCTTCATGGCTGTGGCGACTGGGGGGCGGGAGGGCGTCGGGTGAGGTTCAGCAGCCCAGCGCCCGGGCGATGAAGTTGCGTGGCACCCGGGGCCGGGGCACCTTGATGTCGAACCAGCGGCGTACGTCCTCCTCCAGGCCGATGCCGTGCATGTAGTTGTAGAGGGCCTTGTTGAGGCCGGCGCCTAGGGTGTCGTGGTCCACCCCGGTGGGGTCGATGAAGCCCACGTCATTCTTGGCGAAGCTGATCGGTGGCAGGGGCTTGAGTTTCACCCCGTATTCGGCGGGGTTCTGGCCCACCGGCGAGTGCACGGTGCACACGAAGCGGTGAAAGAAGCCGGACTGGATGCAGCCGGCTTCGAACAGCTGGCGCACGTATTCGAGGGCGTCTACGGTGTCCTGCACCGTCTGGGTGGGAAAGCCGTACATCAGGTAGGCGTGCACCAGGATGCCGGCATCGGAGAAGCCCTTGGTGACGCGGGCCACCTGGTCCACCGAGACCCCTTTCTTCATCAGCTTGAGGAGCCGGTCGGAAGCTACCTCCAGTCCGCCGGAAATGGCGATGCAGCCGCTATCGGCGAGCTGCTGGCAGAGTTCCGGGGTGAAGGATTTTTCAAAACGGATGTTGCCCCACCACGAAATGGCGGTCTGGCGACGCTCCAGTTCCTCTGCCAGGGCACGCAGCATCTTGGGGGGGGCGGCCTCGTCCACGAAATGGAAGCCGGTCTGCCCGGTTTCGGCGACGATGGCCTGGATGCGGTCCACCAGCACCTCGGCGCTGGCCGCGTCGTAGCGGCCGATGTAGTCGAGGCTCACGTCGCAGAAGCTGCATTTCTTCCAGTAGCAGCCGTGGGCCACGGTGAGCTTGTTCCAGCGCCCGTCGGACCACAGCCGGTGCATGGGGTTGAGCATGTCGAGGATCGACAGGTAGCCCTCCAGCGGCAGGCCATCCCAGGTAGGGGTGCCCACCTCGGCAAAGGGGATGTCCGCTTCGGCCAGGTTGATGTAGCGCACCTGGCCTTGCTCGCGCAGGTAGGTGCGGACCAGGCGTGACGTGCCGCGCCTGCCGTCCAGGTGTTCCAGCAGGGCCAGCAGGGGGCGCTCGCCGTCGTCCAGCGTGATGTAGTTGAAGTAATCGAAGACCCGGGGCTCGGTGAGCTCCCGCAGCTCGGTGTTCACGAAGCCGCCACCCAGCACCGTGACGATGTCGGGGTAGTGCTGACGGAGGGTCTGGGCGATGCGGAAGGCCGCATACACCGAGCCGGGGAAGGGCACCGAGAGCAGCACCACCTGGGGGCGTTCCCGTTCGATGGTGTCCCGGGTCAGCCGTGCCAGGGTGTCGTCCACCAGGGTCGGAGGGGCGGCCAGGGCGCTGGCCAGAGGCTCGAAGGTGGGCTGGGCCATGGCCAGGGATTCAGCGTAGCGCACGAACTCGAAGCGCGGGTCGGCGGCCTCGCGCAGCACGTCGGCCAGGTCGTTGAGGTAGAGCGTCGCCAGGTGACGGGCCTTGTCCTGCACGCCCAGGGCGCCGAAGGCCCATGCCAGGGGATCTCCGCCGTCCGGGTCGTAATACACGTCGAGGGACGAAAAGCGGGGGCCTTCCGGGAGGAAGGCGCGGCTGGCGATGCGGTGGGCGAGGGTCGGGTCGCGGCCCTGCAGGAAGGCGATTGCCGGGCCTACGCTGGCCCGGTAGCGCGGGAAGGCGCCATCGAAGGCGTGCAGGGTGGCGGAGCGCTGTTTGCCCGGCAGGGCGTGCACCCGCTGGCGCAAGGCATCCAGGCCGGCAGGAGAAAACAGTTCCAGCACCAGCCGCAGGGCCAGGTCGTCCTGGCGGGCATCCACCCCCCGGCTGCGCAGGAAGCCGGTGAGATAGGCGGTGGAAGGGTAGGGCGTGTTGAGCTGGGTCATCGGTGGGATGAGCGACAGCACACGGCGGCCGGGGCTTGCAGTCATGGCGGAAACCGGGCTGGGACCCGGGTGAGGCAGGATGGGATGAGGCCCGATGATATCAGGCCACCACCACCCGGTTCCGTCCTGAGTCCTTGGCCGCGTAGAGCGCCTTGTCCGCCCGTTCGATCAGCCGCTGGTAGTCCGGGTGGCCGTCGTCTGTAGCGATGCCCACGCTGAGAGTGACCTGCACGGAGCGTCCGCCTGCCAGCAGGATCTTCTGCTCTTCGATGTGGCGACGGACCTTTTCGCCGATCTGGCAGGCCCGCTCCTGGTCCGCTGCGGCCAGCACTGCGAGGAATTCCTCGCCGCCGTAGCGGAAGACGAAATCGCTGCTCCGCACCAGGTTCATGATCTGGCCGGCCACCTGCTGCAGGACCCGGTCTCCGGCGTCGTGCCCGAATTCGTCATTGACCCGCTTGAAGTGGTCGATGTCCAGCATCATCACGCAGAAGCCGCGCCCGTTCTTGCGGGCCAGGTTGATCTCCCGCTTGAGGATGGAGGGCAGGAAGCGTCGGTTGAACAGCTGGGTCAGCACATCCCGGCCCACTTCCAGGTCTACCAGACGGTCGAACATGCTGCGCAGCAGGAACTTGATCTCGTCGATCTGGATCAGCACGGCTCGGGTCAGGTCCCGCTGGCGCTCGGACTGGGGGTCGTTACGGTCCCGCCCCAGGGCCAGTTGGGGGAACAGGGCCTCGTCCACCCGCTCCACGGCTTCGTTGATGGCAGGCAGCTCCTGGCTGTCGTCGAACAGCAGGGGCGCCTTGTGGTGCAGCCACAGGCCGAATTCGGATTCGCCCAGGCTGGGCATGTCGTCCATGCTGGCGCCGGAAGCCAGCACCCGGTAGAAGCGAGCCTCCCATTCGAGGATGGCGACCGACTGCTTTTCCCGCTCCAGGGCCAGGTCCCGCCCGGCAGCCACCATCCGGAAGGCCTCGTCGGCGCGGACGCCGCGTTCGGAGGACTGGACAAAGGCTGCGCTCATTTCTTCGAAGGCGACGTCGGTCAGCTCGTCCACATAAAGCACCGCATGCACCAGGTCGTCCCGTTCCAGTTCGGATCCGATCAGGGAGCGGTGGAGATGCTGCTTGAGCAAACGCAGCCCCTGGGCCACCAGGTTCACCGGAATCTGGGCCCGCGCATGGACTTCGCCCACATGGCGCTGCATGGCCAGCGCAGCGGCCAGCTCCTCTTGGCTGGCATGGCAGAACAGGACTTCCATCCAGCGCTGCAGGCCCGGCTTGAGGCGAACCTCGACCGCCTGGACCGACAGGAAGTGGCGGGCCGTGGGGTTCTCGAGCATGTAGGCGTAGAACAGGTCGGCCAGCTCGCCCTTGCGCCGGATGACCAGCTGGGAAACGGTCTGGCGGATCAGGGGTGAAGTCTGTGTGTTGAGGCTGAGCCAGAGTTGCTCAGCCAGGCGTGAGGAATGGGGCATGGGGTGCTCTCAAGGGTTTATTGGTCTTTTCTAGCGCCATATTGGTCTCATCAGGCCTTTGGCGATATCGAAAATGTCACTTTGTGTGGCGTCATCGAGCCGGCAGGCTGCCCAGGGTCCGGACATGGCGCTGGTAGGCCCGCCCTGCCATCACGGTCAGCAGCCCGCAGGCCACGAGGGTGGCACGGACACCAAAATGATGGGCGAGACTTCCCACCGCGAAGCTGCCCAGGGGCGCTACTCCCAGCAGGGCCATCGTAAACAGGGCCATCACCCGGCCCCGGAAGGCGTTGTCCACCTGGGTCTGGATCAGGGTGTTGCTACCTGCGGCCACCAGCATGATCCCGATCCCCAGCCCGAAGAGCACCGGCATGGTCAGGGTCAGGTGGGCCGACAGGGCGAAGATCACCAGGGCCACCCCCGCCAGGGGCGCCGCCCAGCCCACCACCCGGGTCAGTCCGCGGGTATCTCTGCGGCTGGCCAGGTACACGCTGCTGGCCAGGGAACCGGCCCCGGCGCAGCCCACCAGCAGGCCGTAGAGGCGAGCATCGCCACCGAGGATCTCCCGGGCGAACAGGGGCATCAGCACCAGATAGGGCGAGGCCAGGAAGCTGGTGGCTGCGATGAGCACCAGGGAGGCACGGATCCGCGGGTGGGCGCCCACGTAGCGGAGGCCCTCCCGCAGGGCCTGCAGCGGGGTGCCCTGCGCCGGGCGCGGCACCTCCGCCGGCAGGCGGATTGCCGTCAGGGCCAGCAGCACGGCCAGGTAGGACACCCCGTTCAGCAGGAAGCACACCGCCTCGCCCAGGGCCGCCACCACGAAGCCGGCGAGGGCTGGACCGACGAAGCGGGCCACGTTCATCAGCATTGAATTGAGGGCGATGGCATTCGGCAGGTCCTCCCGCTGGTCCACCAGCTGCACGGCCAGGGACTGGCGGGTCGGAATGTCCAGGGCATTGATGACCCCCAGCCCGAAGGCGAGGGCCAGCAGCACCGCCGGGGTGATCAGGCCGAGCCAGGCCAGCAGGGCCAGGAGCAGGGCCTGCAGCAGGGACAGGATCTGGGTGGCCATCAGCAGGCGGCGCTTGTCGAAGCGGTCGGTGATCACGCCGCCCAGCGCCCCGAAAACCAGGATCGGGATCTGGGTGGCAAACCCCACCGCACCCAGCATCAGTGCCGACCCGGTGAGCCGGTAGGCGAGCCACACCATGGCGATCTGCTGCATCCAGGTTCCGGCCAGGGACACCAGCTGGCCGGCGAAGTAGATGCGGTAGTTGCGGGAATTCAGGGCACGGAGGAGGGACGGCATGGAGCGCAGCAGGGCAGGTAGAGGGCCAAAGGTAGCCCGGCTGACGGACGAAGGAAAGCTCGAGGCTCCGCCGGCCCGTCATCCCGCCCATGCTATCGTTCCCATAAATTCATCTTTTTGACATGCACAGGGAGACTTCCATGCAGTGGTATTTGAAAGCACTCCGGCAGTACGCCGATTTCAAGGGGCGTGCCCAGCGCAAGGAATACTGGATGTTCACCCTCTTCAACCTGATCATCATGGGTGTGCTGCAGCTGCTTGGCGGCGGCGGTGAGGGTGGCATGGGCGATGTGCTGTCGGGCATCTACAGCCTGGGCGTGCTGCTGCCCAGCGTTGGTGTGACGGTGCGCCGCCTCCACGACATCGGCAAATCCGGTTGGTGGGCCCTGCTGATGATCGTGCCCCTCATCGGCGCGCTGGTGCTGATCTACTTCGCCGTGCAGGACAGCCAGGAGGGGAGTAACGAGTACGGGGCGAATCCGAAGGGGCTGGCGCTGGCGGGGTGAGCTTGGGCTGGAGGACAGTGGAGCCTGCCGCTGACGGCTCGACGGAGTTTTATCGTGCCTGCCGTACTTCGATATCACTGGCGCGGGGTGCTGCGGGTTTATGCGGAGTTATCCGAAATTTCCGGATAACTGCCCCAGTCCTGCCGACTGAAAACAAGGCTTGATCTGGTGTGCGGTGCCCATCGCCCTTCAGTGGTAAACCGGCGCCCCCCCGCCCAGGCCCGCGCTGTAAATATGGGCTAACACCGCTCCCGCCTTGATGCCGATTTCGTCTGGGTCATAGGCGCTGGCCGGCAAATAGACAGACAAGTGCCTGATGATCTCAGCCTTCATCCTGCGCAAACACGTTTTCCCAGCCGAGTTGCTTTTCCAGCAGTTCTGCCGTCTGCGCCTGAATCAACAGGTCTTCGGAGTAGTCCTTTTTGGCCATCTTCTTGGGTTCCTCCACAGGGCGGCTTTCTGGCCATCGCCGCTAACCGTTCTTGCCAAGTTCAGGCCGATCCGCTGTGGTTGGCGGCAAATGGGTTGCGACTACGCGGCCGGCGTTGGGCTCCTGGTACTACAGGGGCCCTTCTGCTTCTGGGGTACGGCTTTCAGTTTTCATGGAAATGCCTTCAGGCCCATGCCCAGCTTGTTACCCGCGCAGTCCCGGTAAAATTTCCTCTCCAGTACCTCTGCCGCCCGATTGGCTTGCTCCGGCCGTAGCACCGTCAGGCCGATCGGCCGTGCCTTCAGATCGGCCAGTTGCATGCCTTCCCAATTGGTCTTTTTGTCAGCAATGATCAGATCAAACGGCAAAGGACGGTGGAAGTAGTTTGCGCCGTCACGGATGCGGCGGAATTCCAGCTCCAACTCGGCGGCTTCCTTCGGCCCGCGGGCTTCGCATACGATATCAGTCCGCGCGTCATCCTGGTCCGCGTCCTTCAGCAGCCGATAGATGCGCTCCAGCCCGAACGCCAGCGCCAAGTGGTAGGGGTGCGCCGGGCTGTTGTAGCGATCCCGGCGGCTTCGTTGTGCCCGGCGCCGGCGCCCCTACAGGGCAAGCGGGACGGCCTTGACGGCTTCCCGTCGCCACTCTGCCATCCGAGTCACCGACACCCGCCTCGCCTTGGGCACGGCCAGCGGCTTGGCGACGGTCACCTCGGCCCGTTTCACCGGAAAGCTGTCGGCCAGCGTGTCGAGCATGGCCTGGCTCAGGTATTCGAGAAGCTGGAAGTGCCGGCTGGCGAGGAGCGCTTCGAGGCAGTCGACCACCTGGTCGTAGTCGACCGTGTGGCGGATGTCGTCGCTGCGGGCGGCGAGGGTGCCGTCGATAGTGAGTTGCAGGTCTATCTCGAGGGGCTGGCGGGCGGCGAGTTCTTGGGGGTAGATGCCGATGGAGGCGTCCAGGCATAGGCCTTCGAGGCGGATCAGGCAGTCGTGTTCCATGTCAGGCTCCCTTGAGGACGGGGGCTTCCCAGTCCTGGTAGTCGTCGCTGTCACCCACGTGCAGGGTGCGCTCGGCAGATCGGAGGGTATTTTCGATGAGCATGGTCACGGTCATCGGCCCGACGCCGCCGGGGACGGGGGTGATCCAGCTGGCCTTCTCCTTCACGCCGTCGAAATCCACGTCACCGACGATCTTGCCGGCGTTGGGTCCGTCCACCAGCCGGTTGATGCCCACGTCGATGACGATGGCGCCGTGCTTGACCATCTGCGGGACGATCAGGCCCGGCTTGCCGGCGGCAACGATCAGGATGTCGGCGAGGATGGTGTGCTGGGCTAGGTCGCGGGTTCTGGCGTGGCAGATCGTCACGGTGGCCTCACGCTGCAGCAGCATCAGCGCCATCGGCTTGCCGACGATATTGCTTGCGCCCACCACCACCACGTTCTTGCCGGCCACATCGGTGCCGGTGGTGTCGAGCAGCAATTGCACGCCGTAGGGCGTACAGGGCGGAAAGATGGTGTTGCCGACGACCAGCCCGCCGACGTTGTAGAGGTGGAAGCCGTCCACGTCCTTATGCACCGAGATCGCCTCGAGCACCTTGCGGCCGTCGATGTGGGGCGGCAGCGGCAGCTGGATCAGGATGCCATGCACGGCCGGATCGGTATTGAGGCGGGCGATGGTGGCGAGCACCTCGGCCTGGGGCGTGTCGGTGGCCAGGGCGATGTGGAAGGAGCGAACACCACACTCTTCGCAGGCCTTGACCTTGTTGCCGACATAGACGCGGGAAGCGGGGTTGTCGCCGACGAGGATGACGGCCAGGCCGGGCTGCACGCCCTGGTTGGCGAGGTGATCGACACGCTCGCGAAAGCCCTCGCGCAGCCGCTTCGAGAGGGCTTTGCCGTCGATGATCTGGGCGGTCACGGATTCAGTCTCCTGGAAAAAAGCGGGGCGATCCGTGGTCGGATCGCCCCGGCGAAACGCCTTGCGGGGCGAGAGGGAGAAACTTGCTTGCTCAGAAACCCCGGCCCGGGATCCAGTTGGTACCCGCCAGCGGCACGCCGGCCATGGCGGCGGCTTCGATGGTCAGGGCCACCAGGTCTTCCGGCTCCAGGTGATGCACGTTCTGCTTGCCGCAGGCCCGGGCGATGGTGGTGAGCTCCATGTTGAGGGTCTTGAGGTAGTTCTTGAGGTGCTTGGCGCCCACCGCCGGCGACAGGCGCTGTTCCAGCATGGCATCCTGGGTGGTGATGCCCACCGGGCACTTGCCGGTGTGGCAGTGGTGGCAGAAGCCCGGCGTGGTGCCCAGCGCGTTGTAGTCGGCGATGGCGTCGTGGTGACCCCCGTTCTGGAAGTAGGTCTCGCCGTTGCAGCCCAGCGCCACCAGCACGCCCTGGCCGATGGCCACCGCGTCGGCGCCCATGGCCAGGGCCTTGGCCACGTCGGCGCCGGTGCGGATGCCGCCGGAGACGATCAGCTGGACCTTGCCCTTCATGTCCAGGTCTTCCAGGGCATTGACGGCCTGGCGCACGGCGGCCAGGGTCGGGATGCCCACGTGCTCGATGAAGCAGGTCTGGGTGGCCGCGGTGCCGCCCTGCATGCCGTCCACCACCACCACGTCGGCGCCGGAATGCACGGCCAGCTTCACATCATTGAAGGTGCGGGTGGCGCCGACCTTCACGTAGATCGGCTTCTCCCAGTCGGTGATCTCGCGCAGTTCCTGGATCTTGATGGCCAGATCGTCCGGGCCGGTCCAGTCCGGGTGACGGCAGGCCGAGCGCTGGTCGACGCCTTCTGGCAGGGTGCGCATCTTGGCGACCCGCGGGTTCACCTTCTGGCCCAGCAGCATGCCGCCGCCGCCCGGTTTGGCGCCCTGGCCGATCACCACTTCGATGGCATCGGCCTTGCGCACGTCGTCCGGGTTGAAGCCATAGCGGGACGGCAGGCACTGATACACCAGGATCTTGGAGGAGCGGCGCTCTTCCGGCGTCATGCCGCCGTCGCCGGTGGTGGTGGAGGTGCCCATCTCGGTGGCGGCCAGGCCCAGGGCTTCCTTCACGTTGGCCGACAGGGCGCCGAAGCTCATGCCAGCAACGGTGATCGGGATGTCGAGCTCGATCGGCTTCTTGGCGAAACGGGTGCCGAGCAGGGTCTTGGTAATGCACTTCTCCCGGTAGCCTTCGAGCGGGTAGCGGGACATGGACGCGCCGAGGAAGACCAGGTCGTCGAAGTTGGGCAGCTTGCGCTTGGCGCCCATGCCGCGGATTTCGTACAGGCCGTGGGCAGCCGCGTTGCGGATGTAGTCGAGGGTCTTGCGGTCGTAGCCGTAGGATTCCTCGCGGGAGAGATTCTTGAACTGCACGGGTTTGGTTTCCATGGTGGAACTCCTCAAAATTCGTCGGCTAGGTCCGTCTGCCGGCGGGGCAGGCCGCGGCTTGCGGCCCGCCTGGCCTGATCAATATTCCTGGTTCGCGTCGGCGTTCCAGTGGTAGAGCGAGCGCTTGGAGGCGATGCGTCGGAAGGCCTTGGGATCGTGGTCGAGGCCGGCCTGGTCGAGCAGGCTGGCGACGGCGTCGATGTCTTCGTCGGTCATCGGTTCGTACTGGGCGTCAGCGCCGAGGGACTTGACCGTGCCCTTCACGTACAGCACCGCTTCGTAGAGCGAATCGCCCAGGGCGTCGCCGGCGTTGCCGCAGATCACCATGCGGCCGGCCTGGGCCATGAAGGCCGAGAAGCTGCCCACCGAGCCGCCGACGACGATGTTGCCGCCCTTCAGGGAGATGCCGCAGCGCAGGCCGGCGTCGCCCTCGATGACCAGCAGGCCGCCGTGGGCCGAGGCGCCAGCGCCGTTGCTGGCAAAGCCCTTCACGTGCACCTTGCCGCTCATCATGTTCTCGGCCACGCCGGTGCCGGCGCTGCCGGTGATGGTGACGGTGGCCGCCTTGTTCATGCCGCCGGCGTAGTAGCCGGCGTGGCCGACCACTTCCACGTTGATCGGGCAGTCGAGGCCGACCGCGATGTTGTGTGCGCCGTCCGGGTTGAGGACGGTCACGTGGCCGACTTTGCCTTCCTTGGCACCCGTGTGCAGGAAGGTGTTGAGCTCCCGCAGGGGCTGTGCGGCCAGGTCGAAGGTCAGGCGTTCCATACGTACATCTCCTCGGGGGCGGGTTCAAAAACGGTGGCGTGCTTGACGCCGGGCAGGTGGGCCAGGGAGCGGAACTCGGAGGCGATAGCCACGTAGTCATCGGTCTCGGCCACCACCGCCGGTTTGCAGGCGAAGGGATCGCGGATCAGGGCCAGCTTGTCGGGGGTGCCCATCAGGAAGGTGAAGAAGCCGTCGAGCTCTTCAAAACCCTTTTGCAGCGCGGTTTCCAGGTCGTCCCCTTCACGCAGGCGCCATTCCAGGAAGCGGCAGGCGGCCTCGGTGTCGTTGTCGGTTTCAAAGCGGATGCCCCGCGGCTCGAGCATGCGGCGGATGCCGTTGGGGTTGGACAGGGAGCCGTTGTGCACCAGGCAGAAATCTTCGCCGGCGGTGAAGGGGTGGGCGCGATCGGGTGTGACCGCCGATTCGGTGGCCATGCGGGTGTGGCCGACCAGGTGCGAGCCGGTGAGGCCGGTAAAGCCGTAGCGGGCAGCTACTTCGGCGGGGGTGCCGATGTCCTTGTAGAGATCGATGCTGCGGCCGGTGGAGAGGATGTGCAGCCTGGGGTGGTGTTCCTTGATCCAGCGCTTGACCACCGTGGGGGCGATGTCGAAGCTCAGGATGGCGTGGTTGCCCTTCGGCTCCACGGTGGCGCTCACGCCCAGGTGGCCCTTCAGTTCGTGGGTGAGGCCGAGCCAGTTGAAGTCGGCGCCGTCATCCGTGAGGCCGGAGTAGAGGCTGATTTTCCGCTCGTTTTCGGCGAGGGGTGTGCCGAACACTGCCAGGCCGGCAGAGTCGGGGCCGCGCTCGGTCATGCCGATGAGCATGGGCACCATCAGCGCACCCAGCTGTTCCCGCAGGGCCGGTGTCTTCACCAGCAATCCAACGATTCCACACATGTTGCTTCTCCTTCGTTAAATCTTTGATTCGTTGATCCGGCTTCGTCTGAACCTGCAGGGGGTCAGAAAAATTCCAGGTAGTTATTGATTTCCCAGTCCGACACGTGGCGCATGTACTCCACCCATTCCATGTTCTTGAGGCGCAGGAACTCGCCGGCAACCGGGCCCAGGGCCTTGCACAGCACGGTGTCCTTCTCCAGTGCCAGCAGGGCTTCGTGGAGGTTTTGGGGCAGGATCTCGATGCCGGTGGCCTTCAGCTCTTCGGGGCTCAGGGCATAGAGGTTCTGGTTGTGCGGGATGCCCGGGTCGAGGTTGCGCTCGATGCCGTCGAGGCCGGCGGCGATCACCGCGGCGGTGGCCAGGTAGGGGTTGCAGGCACCGTCGGGCAGGCGCAGTTCGAGCCGGCCGTGGGGGATGCGCACCATCGACGAGCGGTTGTTGTCGCCGTAGCTGATGTAGGCCGGAGCCCAGGTGGTGCCGGTCATGGAGCGGCCGACGACGAGGCGCTTGTAGCTGTTGACCGTCGGGGCGCAGATGGCGGCCAGCGCCGGGGCGTGGGCCAGGATGCCGGCGAGGAACTGGTAGGCCAGCGTCGAGAGGCCCAGGCCGTGCCGGTCTGTCTTGTCGGCAAACAGGTTGGTCTTGCCGTCGCCGATCGACATGTGGATGTGCATGCCGTTGCCCGGCCGGTTGGCGAAGGGCTTGGGCATGAAGGAGCAGATCATGCCCAGGTCGTTGGCGATCTCCGAGGCGGCCATCTTGAACAGCAGGTAGTGGTCGGCGGAGGTCAGGCAGTCGGCGTAGGTGTAGTTGATCTCGAACTGGCCGTTGGCGTCTTCGTGGTCGATTTGATAAACGTCCACATCCACTGCCCGCAGGCTGTCGGTGAGGGTTTCGAGGAACTGGCGGTTGCGCGACAGGCCCTTGTAGTCGTAGCAGGGCTTGGGCAGCGTGTCGGTGGGGTCGGTGGGGATGATGCTGCCGCTGCCATCCTTCTTGAGCAGCGAGAACTCCGGCTCCAGCCCGGTGAAGAAGGTGTAGCCCTTGGCCTCCAGGCGCTTGATCTGGTTCTTCAGCACTACCCGGGTGTCCAGCGGCCAGGGCTCGCCCTTGACGTGGCCGTCGCAGGCGATGCGGGCGTAGCCGGGCTGCCAGGGCACCAGGGTGAGGGTGTCCAGGTCGCCGACCGCCATGTAGTCGGGCCCGTTGGGTTCGATGCCGAGGCCCGACACCGCGAAGCCTGCAAAGCCGGCGCCGGTGGTGAGGATGCTCTCGAAATGGGCTGCGGGAACGGCCTTGGTCTTGGCCGTGCCGTGGATGTCGACGAATTGGGCCAGGACGTACTTGACGTCGTTGTCCGCAAGAAACTGCTTGGCTTCTGTGGGCGTCATTGCCGCTCTCCTGAAGGTGGGTTGAGGGGATTCAGTGATTTAGTTGAAGCAGTGGGGGGCGACGGCGCCGCCGCCCAGCTCGCTGGCGATGCCGAGCAGGGTTTCCCACAGGTAATGTCCGTAGGTGCCGTCGCACCAGATGCGTACTGCCGGCTGGCCGTTGCGAAGCTCCGGGATCACCGTCACGCCAACCCCGACCATCGAGGTCAGCACCACCGGCCGGTCGGCCGGGTCGAGGGGGCGGAAGTTGACGTTGCAGGTCTGGCGCAGCAGTTCTTCCAGGCGCGATCCGCCTAGGATCAGCGCGGCGTCCTGACGCAGCACCGGGTACACCCCGGGGCCGCGGGGCGTGGCAGCGAGGCCTGCAATCAGCGCGTCCGGGCCTTCGACCAGAAACTCGGTGAAGCCGAGCCGGGCGATCAGCCCGCCGCCATCCAGCGGCAGCCAGCTATTGGGCTGGGGCGGGATTGGCAGGCCGGCGTCCTGCAGCCAGGCGACGGTGCCGGGGCCCTTGCAGCCGTAACGGGCGGTGAGGGACACGTCGGCGAGGCCGAGGCGGGCCGCGGCGGCAGGCTGGGCGGCGGGGGCGAGCAGGGTGGCGATTTCGGCCACCGGGCTCACGGCGAGAGCGGAAATCATGCGGCCTCCTTCTGCTTGAGGTTGTCCGGGTCGTAGAACGGGGTGGCGCTGACTTCGGCCTGCACCATCGCGCCGTCGCTAAGGCGGATGCTCACGGTGGTGCCGATTGCGGTCAGGTCGGGGCGCAGGAAGGCCATGCCGATGGTGCGCCCGAGGCTGGGGCTGAAGGCGATGCTGGTAACCCGGCCGGCGATGTCACCGCCGTCGATGACCAGGTTGCATTCGAGGGGCACCATGCCGCTGTAGCCCACCGGGAAGGTGATGCCCGCCAGTTGCTGCTTGTGCGGCTTCTTGGCGATGGCGGCGAGGCTGCGCTGGCCGATGAAGAAGGGCTTGGCCATCTTCACGGCCCAGCCCATGCCGACTTCCAGCGGCGTGGTGAGGCCGTCGGTGTCCTGGCCGATGATGATGTGGCCCTTTTCAAGGCGCAGCAGGCGCTGGGCTTCTACGCCGAAGGGGCGGATGGCGTGGGTCTTGCCGGCCGTCATCAGCGCATCCCACAGGGCGCCGCCCATGCTGGCCGGCACGTGGATTTCGTAGCCCCATTCGCCGACGAAGCCGACGCGCATCAGGCGGGCCGGGATTTTTCCACCACTCACGGCCACCTCGCCTTCGCGCACCGCCAGGTAGGGGAAGGCGGCGGCCGACAGATCGAGTCCGGTGAGGGTGGCGAGTACCTCGCGGGATTTCGGCCCGGCCAGATTCACCGCGGCAAAGGCGCCGGTGTGATTGACGATGCCGCAGTCGAGCCGCCACAGGGTGTTGAGACGTGACAGCTCGCGATACACCGTGGCTGCGCCGGAGGTGGTGGTAGTGAAGTAGAAGTGGTCGTCCGCCAGCCGGGCCACCACGCCGTCGTCGATCACCACCCCGGATTCGTCACACATCACCGCGTAGCGGGTCATGCCGACTTTCAGGTTGGCGTAGTTGGACGTATAAACCCGCTCGAGGAATTCGGCGGCCTGGGGGCCGATGACTTCGAGCTTGCCCAGCGTGCCCACGTCGATCAGGCCGACGCCGCTGCGCACGGCCGCGACTTCTTCGCGGATGCAGGCCAGGCGCTCCTTGCCGGCGACCTGGTAGAACTCCGGGCGCTGCCAGGCACCGGCCGGCATCCAGCGCGCGCCGAGGGCGTCGTGGCGGCTGGCGAGCGGGGTGCGGCGCTCGGGGTTGAAGCCGCGGCCGGCCAGAATCGCCATCGGTACCGGGTGGTAGAAGGGCCGTGCGGTGGTGGTGCCGACCTGCTGGGGTTCCTTGCCGGTCAGGCGGGCCAGGATGCGCAGCCCGTTCATGTTGGAGTGCTTGCCCTGGCTGGGGCCCATGCCGTTGGTGGAGAAGCGCTTGAGCAGCTCGATGTTGTCGAAGCCCTCCTGGATGGCGTTGCGGAAATCCTTGAGCTGCAGGTCTTCGTCGAAATCGACGAAGTTCTTGCCGTCCGGGTGATCGACGATGGGCCAGGGGTGGCTGGGGCACTCGGCTTCCGGCGGCAGGGCGGCGCCGCTGGCGCGGCCGAAGCCGACCGAGGCTGCGGCGTGGCTGCCGGCGCGGGTGCCGTCGGCAAGGCGACGCTCCAGCTCATGCACACCATTCACCCGGCCGCAGGCAAACACGCCGTCGGGCAGCGCCTCGGGGACGAATTGTTCCACCGCCCGGTCGAAGCGCATGCGGGTGCCGGCCTGGTAGAGCAGGTTGGCGGCCGGGGCCCAGCCGACGCTCATCAAAATGCCGTCGCAGGCGATTTTGCGGGTCTGCGCCGCCGCCGGGCTGCCATCGGCCTGCAGCGTGGCCACGCGGGCGCCGGCGCACAGGCCGTCGGCGCCGGGCAGGGCCTCGACGATGCAGCTGCCGGGCAGGATCTCGATGCCGGCCTGGCTGAGCAGGCGGGCCAGGGGCTGGGCGCTGCCGGCGCTGGGGCGCAGGTCCACCACCGCGGCGATGCCGATGCCCTGGGCATGCAGGTCGAGGGCCGCCCGGTAGCCGTCGGCATTGGCTACCAGCACCACCGCCTTGCTCACCGGCTTGACGCCGTAGCGGTACATCAGGCGCTGGGCGGCGGAGGCCAGCATCACGCCGGGCAGGTCGTTGTTGCGGAAGACGGCGGG
>NZ_JAQUVG010000019.1 GCF_028693495.1 Zoogloea sp.
CCACTGTAGTGCTCCCTCAGGTAGGTGGAGAGCCCGGCGACAGCGTCTTCAGCGGCCTGACGGGTGGCAAACCCTTCCACCCGTCGGGCCAGCACGCGTCCATCGGCGGCCAGGACCCGGAAATAGAAGCGTCCGTCCCGGCCTTCCAGGATGCGGTAGTGCCCTGGCTGGGTCTGTTGGCCCCGTTCGATGGCTTCGATCATCCGGGCCCGGGCAGCTTCCCGGCTGGTGAAGTTCCCGGTGGAGGAGAGCAGGATCTTGTGGTCGGTGGCGCGCAGGATCCGGAAGCGGAATTCGTCACCGGGAGTGGCGTCCACCTCCGCGTAGGTGTCGTAGGACACGGCGCCCAGGTTGCGCCGGCTGAAGTCTGCAATGCCCAGCAGGCGGGCCAGACGGATTTCCAGACCGCTCACGTTGAGACTGTTCCAGAGGGCGTCCGGGCGCCTGGAGGACTGGTCGTAGGCGCCTGCCCGGTGGGCGGTCGTGGTGGGCGCGTCGGCAAGAAAGTGGCAGGTGTCGGCGATGACCTGGTGATCCGGATGGCCGAAGGCCGAGGCCATGACCCCCGCGTACTCCGAGAAGTCTTCGCCAATGCGGGCCAGCAGGTGATTGAGCAGGCGCTGCTGGCGGGTCACTGCTTCGGCGGCAGATTCCTGCTGCGCCGCGAGGGTCTCGGGGGTGGTTCCTGCGGCGTACAGGCGTTCGTAGCCGGGGATGCTGGTGACCATCTGGGTAGCCAGGACGCGGGACTGTTCCGTGGGGCCGGAAAACAGCCCGGCAATGCGGTTCAGATCCTCGGGCGCGACGGACAGCCGGTGACGGACCTGGCCCAGCAGGGCCAGGTCATTGGCGATCTGCTGGTCGAAGAAGGTGAGCCAGGCCTTGAACTGGAGCACCTGGACCTGGCGCTGGGGGTCGGTGGGGCCGGCCAGCCCCGCGGGACCGAGACCGTAGAGGGCGGGGAAGTCCAACTGGAAGCTGCGGTAGGCGTCCACGGCCCGGTGGCGGCCGGTAGGTAGGGGTAGGTCTTCGGCGAAAGGGCTTTCCACCGATTGACGGGCCTCCTCCTGCAGGGTGCGCAGGCGTTCGCGTACCGGAGCCGGTATCTGGGCCAGTTCCCAGCCTGCCACCGGCATTCCCCGCTTGCGGAAGGTGAGGCGGCCGGCGGCAGGAGTGCCGCCCCCCTCCAGGGCCAGGCGGGGCAGGTGGCCGCTGGCCACCGGAATCCGCCAGGGCGTTGTCACCTTCCCGGGAGTGCCGTCCGGGTCGACGGGGGTGAGCAGAATGTCGGGGATGGCCCGCACGCCAGGGACATCCATCAGGATGTTGATCAGATCGGACAGGTGGAGCTCGGTGGGCAGTTCGGAGGCAATCAGTTCGGTTTCATCAATGAAGCCGTGCTCCAGCAGGGGGCCGTCGAAGATTTCCTGCACGCTGCGCGCCCGGCCGTCCGGCCAGGGCCTGCGCTGCAGGGTGGCCAGGGCGTGGCTGGGAACCGCGGGGGCGATGCCGCGGGCGGCAGCGAAAAGCAGCCGGGCGGCAGTCTCGGTCACGTCCGCGTCTGCCTGCAGATCCACTTCGGCGCAGAGCGCAAAACGTTGGGTGGGGACCGGTTCCACGGCGACAAAGTCTTCACCCAGGTTGCGCTGGGTTTCCAGGCAATGGCGGACGGCCTCCTGCACCGGGGCCTGCTCGGCGAGGGTGACCAGGGTGTCCATGAAATCCACCCGCACCCGGTAGAGTCCTTGCAGGATGACCTCCCGGTAATGGGGGTGAGCCGGAGGCGTGCGGGACAGCTGACGCCGGACCAGGTCGGCGTAGAGGGGAGCCGGTGCCACAGGCTCGACCCAGGCGTTTTTGACGCCGGGTAGATCAATCAGGCGCTTGCGCCAGTCGAGGGTAGTGAAGGGGCGTACCGGCAGCACCTGGCGGGCCCGGTGAAATTGCCGGTCAAGGGCTGGATGATCGCCGTCAGGGGGGGAGAGCAGGTCCTCCAGAGGAAGGCTGACCCGGTAGCCGAATTCCGCCAGTGCCCAGGTGGCCAGCTCGAGCACGGTGATTCCCGGGTCATGGACGTTGTGATCTGTCCAGGTCTTGCCTGCAAGCCGGCGCAGGTGGACCAGCCCTTCTTGGAAAAGGGCGTGGGCATCCAGGGCCATGTCTTCGGGGGTGCGGGAGATGGATGGAGGGATGGCGTTCATGGGGTCACCTCGGCAATCCGGTGAAGGGGGACCGAGACGAGGAGGGCATCCGGCCGGTCGGGGCCGAGTTCGGCACTGTCCGGTGCGCCTGCTTCGGCGAGTGAAAGGCGGAAGTCAGTGACGTAGTCCACCCAGGGGAGCCGCTCGATGAAGTCCACCAGGGCCGAGCGGATCACCCGTCCCCCGAAGTCCAGGGGCTGGCGGGCATCGAAGGCCCAGGGGGAGAGGACCTGGACGAGGGCCTGGTTGAGGTGCTCCCGGTAATGGTTGAAGGCATACCCCGGTTTCAGGGCAACCCGGAAATCGGCGATCACCGGTTGGTAGAGGGGGTTGGTGACCCTCAGCCGCTCCCGATCGAGTCCCATGCCGCCCCGGGCCAGCAGGTGATCGCGAATCTGTTCCAGGGTGTCCAGATCGACCCGGGGCTGGAGGGGATCGGGGCCGTTGCGCCGGCGCAGGTCGGGGATCACCACAAGGGTGACGCAGCCGGGGCTGAACCAGGCGCCCGGCAGGGCGTGGGGAATGCACTTGGCCCGCTCGACGCCGGGAAAGGCGTCCAGGACCAGGTGCTCGTAATCCCAGGGGGTGATGGCCCGGTTGCGGTGACGCAGGCGTTCGGAGGCCCGGAGGGCCAGGCTGTCGGGGTCTTCTGCGGGGCTGCCGCCGAAGGAGGCGTAGGGCTGGATGAGGGCTTTCAGGGTGGGCGGAGGCACCAGGAATTTCCCGATCTCGCCCGCCGGCAGTGGGGTGGAAAGGTGGTCGGGGGCGTTGTCCCGGTCCTCGAAAACCGCTTCGATGGCATTGGTGTGAACGCCCCGGAGCCGGCAGGCCGCCCCGGGGCTGGCAGAAATCGCCGCCCGCAGCCACAGCAGGTCAGCGGGCAGGCGGGTGTTGTCGGTGCTGGCGCCGGCCGGAATGGTCAGGTTGACGATGCCGCTGGTGCGCAGGTGGCGGGTGGTGTCCAGATGCAGCTGCCTGCCCGGCAGCAAAGGCTGCCAGCGGTTGTCGGCCAGCACCGCCCACTGGAGTTCCTGGGCTCGGGCCTGGGGGTCAGCGCTTCCTTCGGCTGTCTGGAACAGCAGGCTCAAGGTGTCGCCCGGTGTCAGGCTGCTGAGGCCGATCAGTAGTTCGCCCGCATCCCGGTGAGGTGGCAGCAGACTGATGCCGTCCGTGTCCCCGAGCCAGGGGTGCTGCCGGGCAACGCCGAGGGCATCCACATGAAAGAACGCGATCTCGGCGCCGGTCAGGCTGCCCATGCTGTCTTCATCCAGCCGGCTGGGTCCGGCCTCTGCCCGGTAGCCCAGGCGGAGGGACTGGATGCGTGGGGTCCAGGGCTCCTGGAGCACCTGGGGTGGGTCCCGCAGGAGACCCGCGACGGCTTCGCTGCGCCAGGCGCCGTGGAGCAGGTCGGTGAGCAGGCTCAGGCTCAGGGTGCCCGCCCGGGGGGGCGTGGCTGGTGCAGCGGAGGCGGCAACACGCCGCAGGCCCAGGGCGCGGGCGGATTGACGGGCGCGCAGGCCACCGATCCGCATGAGCCGGACTTCCTCGGGCAGGCTGTGGTAACCCGAATGGCCGCTCCCCCGGGGGTTGAGACGCAACAGGCTCCTGCCGCCAGAGGCCGGGGCGAGGGTCACAAGGCTTGCCGGCTGGGCGCCCCGGGTGTCCATCCAGATGGCCTCGGCCAGCACTCCCCCTGCGAGGCGGTCTTGCCCGGAGTAGTGCTGGTAACGCTGGCTCAGGGCGCTCTGGCTGGCGGGTGCGTCTGGCCAGATGAGCTCAAGCGTCAGTTCGGATACCCGCTTGGAGAGGGCCTCCGGACAGCTGATGTGGAGGCTTGATCCTGGTTGGGGGTGCGGCCCGAAGGGCAGGAAGGCTTTCCCCGGGTCGAGGCGCCCCAGCTCACTTTCCAGGAGGAGGGTCTGTATCTGACCCACCTGGACGCTCAGGGAAACCTGGCGCACCTGTACGGTGGAGAGAGGACCGAAGAAATGGCCTGCCGAATCCTTCAGCAGCAGTTGCAGGACGGGGTTGCCTGCGGGGAAGGCCTGTGGATGAAGGGCCGGCTGGTGATCCACGACAGCCGGTTGATCGGCAGGCAGGGTCAGGCTGAAGGTCCAGCGTCCGGCCCCGACGCTGGATGCGGCGGGCTGCAGGGAATAGGGACCGAGCCAGCCCTTCGGGCCGGTGAGCCGGGCGTCGAAGCTTGCTGCCAGCCGGGCCCCATCCAGGTGTGTGGGGAGCCCGTCGAGATCCAGGGTGATGCCGATTTTTCGTTCCCCTTCAGCCAGGCGCAGGAGAGGGCTGGCCAGGGCAAAGCCCACCGGGGCTTCCGGCAGAGGTTCCTGGCCAGGCAGCGGAGAGCCGAAGGGATGCCAGTGGGGGGTGTCGGCGGAAAGGGGCGCGCCGAGTCCGTCGGCGCTGTCGGCCAGAGGGGCAAAGCGCAGCCGGTCTCCATCCCGCTGCAGGCTGGCCAGGCGTGCGATCCGGGCATGGCCGATGACCACGGGGCGGACCGGGCGGTAGATGCGTTCTCGCCCGCTGGAGTCCTTCCCCGCACAGGCCTGCAGGGACAGGCCGAACTCGGTGGGGGCGGTCCCTTTCTTGAGTTCGGCCAGCAGGTGCACCCGGTCGGCCACGGGAGGGCGGGGGGTGAAACCCAGTACCGTCTGCACCTGGAAGTCCCGATGACGGCGGGTCAGCTCATCAAGCTGGCGGCGCGGATGGCCTGCGCATGCCAGGAAGGCGATCAGCAAGGCCAGGTGAGGGGGGAGCTGCCCCTGGGCGTGTCCGGCCAGGGTGGCCAGGCGGGCGTGCCAGGCGGCATTGCTCTCCCCTGCGGTGGGGGAGGGAAAGAAGTCCTGCCAGTGGCCCGAGGGGGCGTCGGGGCGGGTTTCGTAATAGTTGAGCTGGCCCGCCAGGGTCCGGGCTGCAGCCAGCAGGGCGGCGCTGTCGCGGCCGTCCAGGGGGGCCGAGGCCGGATCCAGGGCCGGACGATGACGATCCATCTGGCGGGTGCCGGTGGTGGCGATCAGGCAGGCGAGGAGGTCGTCAGGGGCCATGGCGGCTTATCTCCGTCCTGCGACCCTGGCTGCTTCGGTGGCTTCCCCCTGGTAGAAGGGGAAGACCAGATTGAAGCGGGAGTTGGTGCTGCGGACCTGGTAATCGAGCCGCAGGAGGATCTGTCCGTCCTGCAGCTGGCTGTCGTCCACGTCTACCGCCAGAAGGCGGATGCGGGGTTCATAGACCAGCACAGTGGTCTGGATGCGGTCCTTGAGCACGCTGCGCAGGGTGGTGCTGAAGGGCTCGAACATCAGCTCCCGTATGTCCAGTCCGTAGCGGGGCTGCAGGAAGCGTTCTCCCGGGGCCGTACCGAAGAGGATCTGCAGGCTGGCCTGGATGTCGTCCTCGTCGTCCGTCATCCGGACGCCCCCGTGGTTGAAGGTGGGTGGGAAGGACCAGCCGCGGCCGAGGAAGCTGGGTGTGTCGTTCATGGTGCTTACCCGATCTGGACAGTGGGTTCGCCCACGGCAACCGAGGCCCCGCACGCACAGCTGTCCCCCGTGCGTAGGGCCGGCCGCCCCGCGATCAGCACGGTGGGGCTGGCCATGACGAAGGGGCTGACCGGAGGGTGGGGTGGTGGCATCGGGCAGCTGTGCAGATCCCCCAGCACGGCCGCCGGCTGACCTCCGATCAGGACGGTGGGAGCGCCCGGGCCGAGGACGCTTCCCCCGTGGGTGCTGCTGTCGGTGACACGGGCGGCGCTGGACATGGTGGATGTGCTCCTCAGTTGATCTTGACCAGAGATCCTTTGACCTGGGTGATCGCCGGACTGGTGAGTTCGGCTCCGGCGCTGCCTTCGAGCTTGAGCTGGGTTCCTGCCGCGATCCCGAGGCCCGTTGCGGTCTTGACCTCGCCGCTGCCACCCACGTCCAGGGAGGCATTGCCGGCGGTCTGCACCGTCAGGGCATCGCAGCTCTCGAGGGTGATGCCGCTGCTGTCCATCAGGAGCCGGTTGCCGTTCTTGTCCTCCAGCAGCACCGAGCCCTGGTCGTCATCCAGGACGATCTGTTGTCCAGCTGGAGTGGTGACCGTCAGGATGGTCTTGTCATCGTCGATATGGATACGGATGCCACTGCGGCTCTTGAACAGCTTTTCGTGGTTGTCGTTGCCGGGAGGCAGTGGGGCGGCCTTGGCACTGCTGTGGAGCATGCCGAGAATTACCGCAGCCCTCGGGTCCTCGTCGAAGAAGCCCACCACCACCTCGTCGCCGATCTCCGCCCGCAGCATCAGTCCCCGGTCGTTGCCCGCGTCCACCGTGGCCACCCGGGCCCATACGCCGTCGCTGGCGGGATCCACCAGGGGCAGGCGGACCCGCACCCGGAATTCCCCCTGAGGATCCTCGTTGTCGGTGACGATGCCGATCTGCAGACCGGGGACCGGTGCCAGCAGGCTGGTGGTGCGGCGGGTTTCCAGGCGCATCCGGCGGGCTGGGTCTTCCGGCACGCCCCCAAACTGCAGGTGGGTCCGCCAGCCCTGCAGCGTGTCCATCTCGTGGCGGACGCCAGTGACCAGGGCCTGGCCATTGAAGCGGGCACCGACCCCGGCCAGTGTCACCACGTCCCCGGGCAGGACCTGGCCCAGACCCAGGCAGAGGGCACGGCCGCATACTTGGTTGAGGCGGGCGCGGCTCAGCCGGGCGCTGGCGGCAGCGGTGGCTTCCTCGTCTGGCAGCAGGGTGTGGCGGAGTTCCAGAACGTCCATGTCGAGGGCTGCGGCCAGGGTGTCGGCAGACTGGTTGCCCGGGCTGGTGAAGTTCGCTGGATTGCCGTCCAGGGTATGCACGGATTGGTCGGCGGGGCTCCAGGTCAGGGTCTGGACACCCTGGGTCTGTTCCCGGGCGTCGATCTCGGCATCGAATTCGATCAGTGTTGCGCCGAACTGAAGGGTTGCCACTGGAGGGGCGCTGGCGCTGGGGCTGCAGGTTTCGATGGTTTCGCCCCGGGTCAGCAACAGCTGGCCATGTACCTCGGTCCGGGTAACGGCAAAGTCCCAGTCCGTGGTGTCGTACTGGACCAGATGGTCGTGGGTCAGCGGCATGTCGGCGACGGTGATGGACAGCCCGGCCGCCTGGAACAGCTGCCGGACCACGTCCCCATCGCTCATGTCCAGGTAGGTGGCACTATGGCGCTTGAGGCTCATCTTGGTGGCTGCATGCCGGCACTCCACGATGAACTGGGGTGCCGAACCGGCACGGACCTTGAGCTGCTGCCGTACCACCAGTCCTTTGAAAAGCAGGTCGGGACGGGTCCCGCCGGCGAGGATCTCCACCTCGGCACCGGCCACGAAGAGGGCTTCGGCGGACAGGGGAAAATCGCTGCTGGCGGCATCGCCATCCCGCCAGGCGAGCCGTGCCCAGGCGATGTGGTTGGCCGTGCTGGAAACGCTGGCCGACATCAGCTGGTGGGTGCGGGGCACGGCATGGCCATTCACCTTGATCGTGAATTCCCGGTGTTCCGCGGGAATGGGGAGGGCGCGGGAGGCGTTAATTTCATTTCTCCAGGGGCGGAAAGATCACCCGGGTGCCCGGAGGCAGGTCCCGGAAGCCGTCGAATCCGTTGGCCCGGGCAACCCGGGGGGCATAGTGGGGGTCGCCGTAGATCTGCTCGCAGAGGGCTGCCAGGTTCTGCCCGGCGTGGAGGATGCGGACATGGGTCAGGTCAGGGGAGGCGTCCTGGGCCAGGGCCACCCGGGTCTGGTCATCGGCAGTGTCGGTGAAGATCGCCGTGATGACGGCCCGAAGGGGAATGCCGCTGGGTTTGAACAGCTTGTAGGCAATCGATGCGCTCTTCAGGACGCAGCGCTTGACCTGCAGCCTGCCCCACATGACCTTGAGGTAGTTGGGACGATGGATGTCCCCGTTGTAACCGGTGACGGCCTGGAAGGACTCGATCTTCTGCTGCACGTCGTCTGCCCGGCCGTTGGCACCAGTGCCGTCGATGAAGAAGGCCAGGCTCAGGTCACCCGGTTTGATTTTCTTGAAATCCATCCGGCTCCCGGTCGTCCCGGCGCCCTGGCCGCTGTCGTATTCCATTTCGTAGGACAAGCTGATCTCGGCCGGGTTGACGCTGGCCACGAAGGTGGCGATGGCCGTACCCGCATAGTCGGGCGCCGTATAGGCCTCGATGCGCAGGTATTCCAGTTGTCCGCGCTCCGGCATGACAGGCTCCCCTAGGCTTCCTGCTCCTGGCGGAGGATGTCCAGGACTTGACGGACGCACTCGGCAACCAGGGCCTGACGATCAGGGTCTGGTGCTGCGGGAGGGAGGGCTCCGCCGGTGGTGGTGTTACCGACCTCCACGGCGATGATGACTTCATCAACGATCAGGGGCATGGCAGGCTCCAGGTCAGGGTTTGTCTACGGTGAAGTACTGGTAGGCCAGCTGCAGGGTCTCGACGACGATCGCGTTGTTGCTGGCAGAGAGGTCGCTGGCGGCCCAGCGGACCGGCCAGGCACCCACCAGGTGCCAGGTGATCAGGGGCTCATGGGCTTCGTTGAGCAGGGTGACGTCCACGTTCCTTGGGTGGATGTCCAGGTTCTCGATGCTGTCCCGGATCCAGTCCCATATGCCCGACTGGCGTAGCAGCCCCCGCTTGAGCACCAGGTCCGGATACCGGACCCGGACCGGGTAGCGCTGGATGAAGCGGTTCTCCCCGCCTTCCGCCACGTCCTCGGTAAGCACCTCGAAGGACAGGCCGCTCACGTCGGTGAAGCGGACATCGTCGTCCTGGGGATGCTCCAGCCCCAGGACATCCACCTTGAAGTGGAACCCGACGGGCGGTGTGTACATGATGGCAGTCCGGACTCAATCGTTCTGCACATCCAGCCCCTCATGGGCCAGCTCGATGCTCTCGATGGCCACCTCGTTGGCGCTGGCCTTGAGCTGAGGTCCTTCTACCTTGACCGGGAAGGCAGCGTGCACCTTCCAGACCATGACCGGCTCATGGCTTTCGTTGAGCAGGGCAATGGTCAGGTCGCGGCGCTCGACGGTGTTGAGCTTGATCGTCGATAGCCATTTGAAGAAGTCGTTGTCCGATTTCACGACCCCGCGCTTGAGGGTGATGTTGCTGAACTTGCGCAGCCCCGGCATCTTGATCGATGAATATTCAGGGAAAAAGCCGTCCCGGTATTCGATAGCCTGGTTTTCCTGGGTCAGACCGGTGACTTCCGAGAAGCCGATGCGGGTGCCGCCCCACTGGACCGAGAAGTGGAAGACGGGCAAGGGATAAGGGGAGGGCATGACGTTTCCTTTCGCATTCAGGGTCGGGCCCGGCTCCGGGCATCAGGACGTCTGGAGCTTGTGGTAGAACTTAAGGATGATGAACTCGGCAGGACGGACCACGGCCATCCCGATCTCCACGTACATGCGTCCTTCCAGGATGTCCTGACTGTTCATGGTGGTGCCCAGGCCGCAGCGCACGAAAAAGGCCTCCTTGGTGGTGGCGCCGGCCAGGGCCCCCTCCCGCCATTTCTGGGTCAGGTAGCTCTCGATCATGCCGCGTACCTTGACCCAGGTATTGGCATCATTGGGTTCAAACACCGCCCAGTAGGTGGATTTCTTGACGGACTCCTCGACCATGTTGAAGAAGCGCCGTACGGACACATAGCGCCACTCGTTGTCATTGCCCGCCAGGGTGCGGGCCCCCCAGACCAGGGTTCCCTTGCCTACGAAAGCCCGGATCGCATTGACGGATTTGCCTGCGGTCGGATCCACGTTGAGGCTGTCGGTATCGTCGCCGTCAAGGGCGTAGGTGGGTGCGATGACCCCCGTGAGGCTGACGTTGGCGGGGGCTTTCCAGACGCCCCGCTGGTTATCCACGAGGGCGTAAATTCCCGCGATCGCTCCAGAAGGGGGGCAGGTGGTGAGGGTGTTGCCTACCCCGCGTACGATGTCCCGGTAAGTGCCGAAGCTCTCGAGCAGGTTGGCCTCGGCGTTGTCCCGGTAGGCCGCAGCAGATTCTTCAAGGCCCGCCAGGGCGGAGGATATGCCGCCGAACAGGCGCTGGATGTGGGCGAAGGCACTGTTGAGACGCTCGGTATCGGTTGCGCCGCTGATGGCCGTAGCAGCGGCGGGCGCTCCGGCGGCAAACAGGGTGGACCAGCCAGCCTGGATCAGGGCCCCTACGTCGCTGTATTGCAGGGTGTAGCTGGCGGCAGCGGTGAGTTTGCCCTCCAGTTCCCGTTCGATGGCGATCAGCTCGCTCATGGCTGGCAGGACGGTGTTGGTGATGGTCCGCCCGGCGTCTCCCCGCAGGCCCGGGTGGGTGAAGGCTCCGGCCCCGGCCGCCATGGCGTCGATCATCGGTGCGATGCGGAATACCAGGGCGAACAAGTCCTGAAGGGTATCCACGCTCCGATCGCCCTGGTAGGCCAGGGCTGCGGTGCCATAGGCGTCGGAGATGGCCAGGGCCGGATTGCCGCTGACCGTGGCTAGGCGGGCGGGCAGGCCCGCCACATCGGCCAGCGCCTGCTCCAGTCCCTGGATGACCGCCACGATCGCCGGATCACCGGTGAGTGCGTTCAGGCTGATCGCAACCCCTCCCTTGCGCAGTTTGCCCCGCAGGTCGGCGTAGTTGACGTTCTTCGGGTAGTTGAGCTTGAGCCAGGGCGCATATGCAGCACCGTACTTGAGATGATTGATCCCGATCCGGTCCCGGAATTCGCCGATTGTGGTGGTGTGGGCCGTTTTGCTGGTGGCCAGTCGAGTGTCCAGCACGGCGACCCGGTCGCCCAGCTTGCCGCACTGGTTGAGGGCCGCCATCTGCACGGCAGCGAGGCCGTCCGCATCCAGGCCTGCGGCATCGGGAAAGAGCAGGAGGGTGGGTTCATCCACCGTCGCGATCCTTTTCAGGCCTTCAATCATCGCGTCCTTGTCCACGCTGTCGTCCAGGTCACCAACCGAGGTGATCCACGCCTTGCCGCCGCCATTGTCGAAGAACAAACGCATGCTGTCGTAGAGGTATTTTGTGTTGGTGGCGGCGAGGCTGGCGCTCTGGAAGCGGTTGCCGGCATCCAGGTCCACCCGCTCCAGCTCCAGGGGCGGGGGCCCTCCGAACAGGCTTTCGAACTCCAGCAGCGAGGTGATCCGGGTGGGCAGGTTGTGCAGGTCGCCGGCGCTGATCCGGGCGGCCCTGGCGGTGTAGCCGACAAAGGCGGGAACGGCGGTTTCCACTTCCGCAACCGAAGGCGGAAATACCGAGATTTCTTCGACATAAACGTCGGGCGTGCGGTAAGTGGGCATGGTGGTTTCGCTCCTTTTTCGCTGGGCTACTTCAGGTGGATGACGAACTGGGCGTCACTGCGCTCGGCGCCCGGTTGCGGCAGGTTGGCAACCAGGACTTCCTCCTGGCGATGCAGCTCGAAGCCCTGGGGCCCCCGGGCCTGTCGGGGCAGCTCGGTCATTGCCTCGAACAGCACGACCCGGCGCGCATCCACCGCGCCCAGCTGGATGGGGCTGAGGTGGCTTTCATCGAAATCGGCAGCGTCCCGGCGGGAGAACAGGACGGGGGCCGCCGGTGGCGGCAGCCGGTTGTCCACCACAGACAGGCTCGCCAGGTCAGCGTCATCCGTTGGGGTGAGCACCAAGTAGTAGCGCAGACGTTCGGGACGGGAGGCCAGGCTCAGGGTAAACAGCTGGCCGTGGGGGAGGGACAGGTGAGCAGGTGCGACGTGGAGGCGAAGCAGGCCCCAGGGGCGGCAGGAGGCCAGTTCGGCGTCCACCAGCAGCTGGCGCCGTGCGGTCGTCCCGTTCCCTGTGTCCTCGTCCAACTGGTATTCGCCCGGGGGCAGTGGGAAGGGAGGGCGCCAGCGTTCGTCCGTGGGCCCGAGGCGAACGCCTGCCACGGGTTTTCCGTCCGGGTGGGACAGGCGGAGCTGGAGGGGGCGTTGGGCGAGCCGCGGCTGGAGCGAGGGGTGCGGGCCGGTGAGCTCGATGCCTCGGGGTTGAGGAGGAAGGTCGTCCGGACTGCTCTCGTTGGCAAACAGGGGAATTTCGGTTCGTGGCAAGGGGGGCAGGAGGGTGTAACGTTCGAAGTTCGGATCCCGGGGGTGCAGCCCGAAGAGGAGGGCCTGTCCTGACCACCCCTCCTTGGGCTGCCCGTCCTCATCCAGGCTCTGGGCCACCTGCAGCTGTCCCGCGCTCTCCCGTACGCGGCCTCCCAGCCCTGCCAGGGTGGTCCGGGTGGACTCGGGGATGGAAAAGCCCAGTCCGGCGGACGGGCCACCCTGGAATGCATGGCTGACGGTGACCGTCCACAGGAGGCGCCAGCGGCTGATCATGCTTGCCCGCTCCGGGTGATGATTTCGGTGACCGGGACGCTGACGCCCTGGGGGACATCCTCCGTCAGCAGCAGCATGCGCAGGCGATACACCACCGAGGGCAGGTGCTTTGCACCCAGGCAGGCCCACATCTGGTTGGTCTGCTCGGGGCCATAGTTGAGGAGCTCAATGCTGAGCCGGTCCATGCCGGAGGGCATGGCAGGGAAGTCGCCCGGCGTAAACAAGGGGTGAGCCTGGAAGAAGTGCAGGGCCAGGGAGAGATGCTGGAGCCCGACGGTGTACTGGGTGAAGCGGGCCGAGACGAGTACCACCAGGGTGATGGCCAGGGGCGGTGGCAGGGTGACCTGGCGGCCGTCCACCAGAATCTGGCGGGGCACCTGGGCTCGGGTGATCCGTTCCTCCTCAATCAGGAACAGGGTCAGGCGGAGTGTGTTGTCGGGAAAGGCCCAGCTGCCCTTGTCGTCTACCAGTGGTCCCAGTGCGGCGTCTCCCACCGGCGTGCCCAGCCTCCGGCGCAAGCTGGCATTGAGTTCATTCATCAGGAACCGGAGTGCGGCATCAATCACGACCATCCCCTGTCTGCAGAAATACTTATGGCTGCATCAGTTGAATCTTAGGCTTCCGGGACGTGGGGCGTGATAGAAATGCCCATGTGTTTTAGGGTGGATCGAGTGGTATGTCCTATGACGGACGGGGCGTCAGCCTGTTGTCAATCCTGTTGACGGGGGCCGTCAGAGCGTGAGACGGGCGCCCCGTTTGCGGGTGCCTATGCCTGCCCGGGCGGCCAGACCGCTGCTGCCGTGCGCGTGACAGATGGCACAGGCCAGGGCATCGGCTGCGTCGGCAGAGGGCGCGCCCTGCAGGGCCAGCAGGCGCTGGACCATATGGCTGACCTGTTCCTTCGCAGCCTTGCCGTGCCCGACCACCGCCTGCTTTACCTGCAGGGCAGTGTATTCGGCGACCGGCAGTTCGCAGGATACGGCGCCGCAGATGGCCGCTCCCCTGGCCTGGCCGAGCAGCAGGGTGGATTGGGGATTCACATTGACGAAAACGATCTCCACCGCGGCCTGGTCCGGCTTGTAGGTCGCTATCACTTCCCGTATTCCGTCCAGGATGACTTTGAGACGTTCCGGAAGGGTACCGTCGCCAGATTTGATGCATCCGCTGGCCACGTAGCGCAGCTGGCTGCCCAGGGTGTCGATGATGCCGAAGCCGGTACTGCGCAGCCCCGGATCGATGCCCAGGATGCGGGTGGCCACGGTGGCCGAGGCGGTGGGGCCGGCAATCCTCATTTACGAGCCAGCCAGACGCCGAACACGGTGAGTCCCATGCCGACCAGTGCCATTCCGGTGAGGGTTTCGCCGAAGGCGACCCAGGCGATCAGGGCTGTGGTAGGAGGGGTCAGATAGAACAGGCTGGCCACGTTGACGGCGCTGCCATTACGGATCAGCAGGTTGAGCAGGCTGATGGCGCCCAGGGACAGTGCCAGGACCAGCCACAGCAGGGCAAAGATGAACGGGCTACTCCACTGGATGTGCATGTGTTCCGTGTGGCTGGCGACCAGCAGGGTGGCCAGCAGCGTCGGGATGAACTGGATGACCGAACCGGTGCGCAGGTCGAAGGAAGGGCAGAAACGCTTCTGGTAGAGGGTCCCGGCTGTGATGCCGAGGAGGGCCAGCAGGGCCGGCGCCAGCATGGCGCTCAGCTGGGGCGTAGCGGTGGCTGCAGCAACCTTGTGGGAGACCACCAGTCCGACGCCGCCGAAGCCCAGGACCAGCCCGGCCCACTGGCGGGCCAGAACCCGCTCCCCCAGCAGCCAGCCGGCGCCCAGGGCGGTCAGCAGCGGCTGGAGCCCGACCACCAGCGCGGTGAGCCCCGCTGGCAAGCCCTGGTGAATGGCGGTGAACACGCCTCCCAGATAAACCCCATGTACCAGTAGCCCGGTGATCCCGATGTGCAGCCATTGGCGAGGGGCACGTGGCCAGGGTGCCCGGGTGGCGAGGGCAAGCAGGCCCATGAGTCCGATCACCAGCACGTAGCGGGAGGACAGGAAGCTCAAGGGTTCTGCGTAGGGCAGGCCGTATTTGGCACCGATGAAGCCGGTGCTCCAGAGGAGCACGAAAAGCAGGGGATAGAAGTGGGCCACCTGGTTTTACTGGCCTTGGCCATGCTTTTGACGGTAAATGCGGGCCGCCGCCGAGAGGATGATCTGAACGTCGGCGGGGGCGATTTCGGGGAGACTCTCTCGTATTGTCCGATAGGCCAGGTGTTCCAGATGCTGGCCGTTCCACGCATTGGCCGGATCGAAGAAGGGCTCGATGATGACGTAAGCTTTGTCTACAAGCTCACGCAGGCTGAGGTTCTTGCGACGGTCAGGAATGCTCATGGTCCTGTTGCGGAAGGCAAAAACGCATCATACCTGAGCTGGTGTGGCCTCCGCTCCGGGGATAATGCTGGCACGCGGCCGTGTTTTTCCGTCCGGATAGAGAACGCCCGGTGGCTGACATGCCAGGCCTTGACGGTGCCTGGGTGCGTTCTGTGGGGGCCGTTCATGGTCTCTGGCGGATGAAGCCGGAGCCGGCAAAGTCCCTGATTGAGCATCAGCAGCGGGCGGCATGGGGGTGTGGCTTTCGGGGGCTGGACAGGCCTGGTGGGTTTGCCCGAATTGCGCTCCCGCCCGGAACTGGAGACCATGCGGGCCTTGCCCGGGGCGACCGGCGGTCCATCACTTCGGTGGCGCCGGATGCGTGGGCTTCACCGCCGGGTGATGGCTCGGCCACACCGATCTGCTGGATTGACGGAAAAATGGGAATGGAATGGTTGCTGGCCTACCTGGTTCTGGGGGCTTTCGTGGGTTTCTTTGCCGGGCTGCTGGGGGTGGGGGGCGGTGCCATCATGGTGCCGATGCTGACCAGCCTTTTTGCCGCCCAGGGTTTTCCCCGGGAGCACATGGTGCATGTGGCTCTGGGAACCTCCATGGCGGCCATCGTGGTCACGTCGATTTCCAGCTTGCGCGCTCATCACAAGCATGGCGCAGTGCGCTGGGACATCGTCAAAGGGGTCGCTCCTGGCGTGCTGGCGGGTACGTTTGCAGGCACGTTCATTGCCTCCCGGGCTCCGACCCAGCCTCTGGCGCTCTTCTTTTCCTGCTTTACCGCCTATGTGGCGGTCCAGATGATTCTCAACGTGAAGCCCAAGCCGTCCCGTGATCTCCCCGGGCCGGTGGGGCTGGTGGCTGTGGGTAGCGGCATCGGGGCCGTCTCGGCGCTGGTGGCCATCGGAGGCGGCTCCCTGTCGGTGCCCTTCATGACCTGGTGCAACGTGAAGGTACAGCATGCCATCGGGACTTCGGCCGCCATCGGTCTGCCCATTGCGCTGGCCGGCGCGCTGGGGTACCTGATCAATGGTTGGGCTGCCGAGGGCCTGCCCCCGTGGACCATTGGCTTCATCAACCTGCCGGCGCTGCTGCTGGTGGCCGCCGTGTCGAGCCTGACGGCACCGGTGGGTGCCGGGCTGGCCCACCGCCTGCCGGTGGCCACCCTCAAGAAGATCTTTGCCTGCGTGCTGGTAGTGCTTTCCGCCAAGATGCTCCATACGGTGTTTGGCGCTTGAGCGCTCAGTTGAAGAAGCGACGCAGGGAGCGGGCCAGCCAGCCTCCTTCCTGTTTCTCCTCGGTCAGACTCTTCATCTTTGGACGCACGGCGCCCACATAAGCGGCATCATCGTGGCGGATGTGGCTGAACAGCCAGCGGTGAAGCAGGGCATGGAGCTCGTGGGAGATGTCTTCTCCCTGTTTCATGCGCTGCTGGAAGCTGGCCACCCGGCGTACAAAGAGTTCGTGCACTTTCTTGTGCCCGCGCACGAATTCGTAGCTGGCGTCCTCCATCAGGCATTCCTCGAAGGCGAAGTGGGACAGGGTGTATTCCACCAGGTCGTCGATGACAGTGACGATGCCGGCCCGGTCCGCGTTCTGGCGGGCGTCGTGGAGCCGGTTGATGAAATCCATGATCTGCTTGTGCTGGTTGTCGATTTCAAGAATGCCGGTGTCCAGGTCGGCGGACCAGATGAGATGGGTCATAGTGTCCTCTCGGAGAGTGCGACCGCATAAAGCAGAAAGGCCACCGGCCGAAAGGGGCGGCGGTGGCCTGTGCGCAGGTCGACAGGTGTGGGAAAGGAGACGTCCGTGGTCAGGACGCGTCGGACCCGAATGGTATACCCGATGGCTGCTGCCTGGCTGTGGAGTGCACCTGGTTCGGGCTGTTACGGACCTCAGCGCCCCTTGAATTGGGGGGTTCGCTTGTTCAGGAAGGCGTCCAGCCCCTCCTGGTAATCGTCGGTGGCGAGGAAGTCGAAAGCGCTGTTTTTTTCTTTCGTCGTCAGGGGCTGGCCTGTCATCAGACGGTGCACCCACTGTTTGTGCCAGCGGGCCACCAGGGGGGCGCCCTTGAGGATGCGGGCGACGGTGGCCATGGCTTCCTTCTCGACCTCTTCGTCATCCACCACCCGGGTCAGCAGACCCTTGGCCAGGGCTTCCCGGGCACCCAGGATGCGCCCTTCCGGCAGGATTTCCAGCAGGACGGCGGGGCCGACCAGCGCCAGCAGGCCCGCCATCTCGCCGGGGTACATGGAGAACCCCAGCTTGTTGATCGGTGCGCCGAAGCGGCTCGATTCGCCGGCAATGCGCAGGTCGCAGCAACCAGCGATTTCCAGGCCGCCTCCGACGCAGGCACCCTGGATCATCGCCACGGTGGGTACCGGGCAGGCACGGATCGAATCCAGGGCGGCGGCGACCAGATTTTCGTGGTAATGCAGCGCATCTTCCACAGTGGCCCGGACGGTCAGAAATTCTTCGATGTCGCCACCGGCGGCAAAGGCCTTGTCGCCTGCGCCACGCAGCACCACGCAGCGGATTTCCGGGTGGGTATTGATGGCGCTCATGTGGCTGCGCAGCTTGCGCCACATGTCGGCGTCTACGGCATTGAGCTTGTCGGGGTTGGACAGGCACAGGATGGCAATCCCTGCGTCCTGGTGGTAAAGGATGTCTCCGGGCATGGGGGCTTTCGGGAGCGGGAGTAGTGGACGGCAGTTTTGTTGCAGTGCAAAAAAAGCGGCCGTACGTTGTAGTATGGAGTCTTGTATATGTTATATCATCGGTCCGGGCGTCGTTCTGACGCGAGTGCGTCCACCAGAAATATCACAATAAAAACAGCTCTACCGATCGTCGATCCAGCAACACCAACAGGCAACCCGCGTCGCATCCACTGACATTCCTGGGAGGGAAATCATGTCAACTACAGCAAGCCAGAATGCCGTTTACGCGCGCATTCGCAAAAACCCGCGCTTCGCCGAGCTTGTCTCGAAGCGTCAGGGCTTTGCCACCCTGTTGTCGATCATCGTGCTGGTGATCTTCTACGGTTTCTTCATGGTGGTGGCCTTCAATCCCAACCTCATTGGTCAGCGTCTGTCCGAGGGCTCTTACGTGACCATCGGCATTGCTGCCGAGCTGTTCATGTTCATCTTTTTCTGGGTGCTGACCGCGGTTTACGTCAAGCGTGCCAACGGCGAGTTCGATGAAATCACTGCCGAGATCGTTCGCGACGCTTCCAAGGAGGTGAAGTAATGCTGGCCCGTCTGAATGTTGCCCTGCTGGGCTTGCTTGCATCGACCCTGTCCTTCGCCGGTGATGCCATTTCCGCCACCGAGAAGCAGCCCCTCAACCTCCACGCCATCGGGATGTTCGTGCTGTTCGTCTCGATGACCCTCGGCATCACCTACTGGGCGGCTGGCCGCACCAAGTCGGCTTCCGACTTCTACACCGCCGGCGGCGGCATCACCGGCTTCCAGAACGGCCTGGCGATCGCCGGCGACTACATGTCGGCGGCCACCCTGCTCGGTCTCACCGCGCTGGTCTATACCAAGGGCGTCGATGGCTACATCTACATGATCGCCTTCTTCGCCGGCTGGCCCATCATCCTGTTCCTGATGGCCGAGCGCCTGCGTAACCTGGGCAAGTTCACCTTTGCCGACATCACCTCCTACCGGCTCAACCAGAGCAAGGTGCGCACGATGGCGGCGGTGTCCTCGCTCACTGTGGTGTGCTTCTACCTGGTGGCCCAGATGGTCGGTGCCGGCCAGCTGATCAAGCTGCTGTTCGGCCTCGACTACAACATCGCCCTGTTCGTGGTCGGTGCCCTGATGATGGTGTACGTCACCTTCGGTGGCATGGTCGCCACCACCTGGGTGCAGATCATCAAGGCCTGCATGCTGCTGGCAGGCGGTACGCTGGTGGCGGTGCTGGCCATGTCCCAGTTCGGCTTCAGCTTCGAGAAGATGATGGGGCAGGCCGTCTCGCTGCACTCCCTGGGCGAGAAGCTGCTGTTCCCGGGCACCCTGCTGCCGGATCCGATCACCGCGCTGTCGCTGGGCCTCGGCCTGATGTTCGGTACGGCCGGCCTGCCGCACATCCTGATGCGCTTCTTCACGGTGACCAACGCCAAGGAAGCCCGCAAGTCGGTCCTCTACGCTTCCGGTTTCGTGGCCTACTTCTTCAACGTGATCCTGCTGATGGGTTTCGCGGCCATCATCATCGTCGGCCAGAACCCCGAGTTCTTCGAGGGTGGCCAGATCGGCGGCAAGATCGTCGGCGGCGGCAACATGATCGCCATGCACCTGGCCAAGGCGGTGGGCGGTAACCTGTTGCTGGGCTTCCTGTCGGCAGTGGCCTTCGCCACCATCCTGGCGGTGGTGTCCGGGCTGGCGCTGGCCGGCGCTGCGGCGATCTCCCATGACATCTATGCCCGCGTGATCCGCAAGGGCAAGGCCACCGAGACCGAAGAACTGCGTGTGTCCCGCTTCGCCTCCGTGGGTCTGGGCCTGGTGGCCATCGTTCTCGGCATCGCCTTCGAGAAGATGAATGTGGCGTTCATGGTGGCCCTGGCCTTCGGTATCGCTGCTTCTGCCAACTTCCCGGTGCTGATCCTCTCCATGTACTGGAAAGGTCTGACCACTCGTGGTGCGGTGGCGGGTGGTTACGCCGGCCTGGTGGCTGCAGTGCTGCTGGTGGTGTTCTCGAAGTCCGTGTGGGTGACCGTGCTGGGTAACGCCGAGGCGCTGTTCCCCTACGATCAGCCGGCCCTCTTCTCCATGCCGCTGGCTTTCCTGATCACCTTCATCGTGTCCAAGCTCGATAACAGCGCCGAGGCCCAGGCCGAGCGTGCTGCCTTCGAGGATCAGTATGTGCGTGCACAGACTGGTTTCGGTGCCGCTGAAGCCAGTTCCCACTGATGCTGCAGCCGTGCCTGAGTGGGCGCGGCTTGAATGAAAAAACCCCCCTGGCGCGTCTGCGCTCGGGGGGTTTTTACGATTTCGACAGTCGAGTCCGGAGGGTTGGCTAATAATATTCCCTGCCGTTTTGCGGGGAAGGGTTCAGGCAGCGCTTTCCCGCTGGGCTGCGATCTTCGCGAGCGCCTTGCGACCGCTGGCGATGTGCCCCCGCATGGCCTGCTCGGTAGCACAGATGTCCCGGCGGGACAGGGCCTCAAGAATGACCTGGTGTTCCGCCAGGGACTGTTCCAGCCGGCCTTCACTGAACAGGGAATGATGCCGCGACAGCTTGATGACCTTGCGCAGGTCGGTGATGGCCTGGGTCAGCCAGCGGTTGTCGGCGATCAACTGAATTTCCTGGTGGAAGGCCTGGTTGGCTTCGAAGAAGCCATCGATGTCTTTCGCAACGGTGGCCCGTTCCAGATCATCATGGATGGAGCGGAGGCGGACCAGATCCGATTCGCTGGCCTTACGGGCGGTATCCACGGCGCACTGGCCTTCCAGGAGGGCCATGACCGTGAAGATTTCGTCCAGGTCGCGCTCCGATATTTCCGTAACATAACAGCCCCGGCGGGGCTTGAGGGTGACGAGGCCTTCGGCGGCCAGCACTTTCAAGGCTTCCCGCAGAGGGGTACGGGAGATGCCATACTGGGCGGCCAGCGCCTGCTCATCCACCCAGGTCCCGGGGGGCAGTTCGTGGGAAAAAATGCGCTGGCGCAGGCGTTCGGCCACCTCCTGATAAAGGGCGAGCGGGGCGATGCGGCTGGCATTCATCGATCTGGGGGACAAGGCGGTGAGTGGGTTGTCTTCTGTTGTTGCGTCCATAATTATGGATAAAGTATTATCTGCGGGATAGCAAGTCAAGCGCCTGCGCGGGTTGCAACCCTTGTGCGGGCCTGACGGCGACAAGCCGGCGGGCCACAAAAACAGAGGGAGGGAGAAAACTGCCCAGCGCAGGGCACGACAGCCGGCCGTGGCCATGGGTCACGGCCGGGACTGGCGTCACATATATCAAACAGAGGGGCCCTCTTCGAGACGGTCCCGGCACGTGAGGGTAGCAAGCCATGGCGAACACCAACGAACCGACCTTTCCCCAACCTGACCTGGAGGCCTGGAGCAAGGCTGCTGCCAAGTCGGCTCCGGGGGGTGATGTCAGCAAGCTCAACTGGGTGACGCCGGAAGGCATCACCGTCAAGCCGCTGTACACCGCCGCGGACCTGGATGGTCTCAAGTACGCCAACACCCTGCCGGGTTTCGAGCCCTTCCTGCGGGGCCCCCAGGCCACGATGTATGCAGCGCGCCCCTGGACCATCCGCCAGTACGCCGGCTTCTCCACCGCTGAAGCGTCCAATGCCTTCTACCGCAAGGCGCTGGCCGCCGGCGGTCAGGGCGTGTCGGTGGCCTTCGACCTGGCCACCCACCGCGGCTACGACTCCGACAACCCCCGTGTGGTGGGTGACGTGGGCAAGGCCGGCGTGGCCATCGACTCCGTCGAGGACATGAAGATCCTCTTCAACGAGATCCCCCTCGACAAGGTGTCGGTGTCCATGACCATGAACGGCGCCGTGCTGCCGATCCTGGCCGGCTACATCGTGGCCGCCGAAGAGCAGGGCGTGTCGCAGGACAAGCTGTCCGGGACCATCCAGAACGACATCCTCAAGGAGTTCATGGTCCGCAACACCTACATCTACCCGCCGACGCCGTCGATGAAGATCATCGCTGATATCTTCCAGTACACGTCGACCCACATGCCCAAGTTCAACAGCATCTCGATCTCGGGCTACCACATCCAGGAAGCAGGCGCCAACCAGGCCATCGAGCTGGCCTTCACGCTGGCCGACGGTGTCGAGTACGTGCGCACCGGCATCAAGTCCGGCATGGATGTGGACACCTTCGCGGGCCGCCTGTCCTTCTTCTGGGCGGTGGGCATGAACTTCTACCTGGAGATCGCCAAGATGCGTGCCGCGCGCATGCTGTGGTGGCGCCTGATGAAGCAGTTCAACCCGAAGAGCCAGAAGTCGATGATGCTGCGTACCCACAGCCAGACCTCCGGCTGGTCCCTCACCGAGCAGGACCCGTACAACAACGTGGTGCGTACCACCATCGAAGCCATGGCGGCGGTATTCGGCGGCACCCAGTCCCTGCACACCAACGCCCTGGACGAAGCCATCGCGCTGCCGACCGAGTTCTCGGCCCGCATCGCCCGCAACACCCAGATCATCATCCAGGAAGAGACCCACATCACCAGCGTGGTGGATCCGTGGGCCGGCTCCTACATGATGGAAAAACTCACCCAGGACATGGCCGACAAGGCCTGGGCCCTGATCGAGGAGATCGAGGCCATGGGCGGCATGACCAAGGCCGTCGAATCCGGCTGGGCCAAGATGAAGGTCGAGGAGTGTGCGGCCGACAAGCAGGCCCGCATCGACTCCGGCAAGGACGTGATCGTCGGCGTGAACAAGTACAAGCTCGCCAAGGAAGACCCGATCGAGATCCTCGACATCGACAACCACGCCGTGCGTGACGCCCAGGTCGCCCGTCTGGCCCAGATCCGCGCCACCCGCGACAGCGCCGCCGTCAGCGCCGCCCTGGCCGCCCTGACCGAGGCCGCGAAGAGCGGTGAAGGCAACCTGCTCGACCTGGCCGTCAAGGCCGTGCGTCTGCGCGCCACCGTGGGCGAGATCTCCGATGCGCTGGAAGTGGTTTTCGGCCGCTACCGTGCCAACCCCCAGGCCGTCACCGGCATCTACAACGCCGTGGTTGAAGGCGACGACGACTGGCAGGCCCTGAAGGCCGACATCGAGGCCTTCGTCACCGAGGAAGGCCGTCGCCCGCGCATCATGATTGCCAAGCTGGGCCAGGACGGTCATGACCGCGGTTCCAAGGTGGTGGCCTCGGCCTTTGCCGACCTGGGTTTCGACATCGATATCGGTCCGCTCTTCCAGACCCCGGAAGAAGCCGCCCGTCACGCCGTCGAGAACGACGTGCATGCAGTGGGCTGCTCCAGTCTGGCCGCTGGTCACAAGACCCTGGTCCCGGCGATCATCAATGCCCTCAAGGAGCAGGGTGCTGATGACATCATCACCTTCGTCGGTGGCGTGATTCCGGCCCAGGACTACGACGCGCTCTATGCTGCCGGCGCCAAGGGCATCTTCGGGCCGGGTACGCCGATCCAGACTTCGGCCCGCGAGGTCCTGAAACAGATCCGCGCGGCCCGCAAGGCCTGACCCGCGATCGGTTGCCACAAGGCACGCCAGCTTCGGCTGGCGTGTCGGCCATTATCTGAGCTAATGAACATGCCCTCCGACCTTCCGCAACGGGATCCCGTCGACCAGGCCTTGGTAGATGGCGTGCTGGCGAAGAGCTTGCGCCCCCTTGCCAAGACCATCACCCTGATCGAATCCCAGCGTCCGGACCACAAGCAGCGTGCCCGCAGTGTGCTGGAAGGCCTGCTGCCCCATACCGGCAGATCCATGCGCGTCGGAATTTCCGGCGTGCCCGGCGTGGGCAAGTCCACCTTCATCGAGGCACTCGGTCTGTACCTGATCGAACAGGGCCACAAGGTGGCGGTGCTGGCCGTGGATCCGTCTTCCAGCGTGACCGGTGGCTCCATTCTTGGAGACAAGACCCGCATGGAACTGCTCTCCCAGCGCACCGAGGCCTTCATCCGCCCCAGTCCTTCGGCGGGCAGTCTGGGTGGTGTGGCCGAGAAGACCCGGGAGGCCATGCTGGTCTGCGAAGCGGCCGGCTTCGATGTAATCATCATCGAGACGGTCGGCGTGGGCCAGTCGGAGATCGCCGTTGCCGGCATGACCGACATCTTTTGCCTGCTCCAGCTGCCCAATGCCGGGGATGACCTGCAGGCGATCAAGAAAGGCATCATGGAGATCGCCGACCTGATCGTCATCAACAAGGCAGACATCCATCCCCAGGCTGCCAAGGTGGCCCGTTCCCAGATCAAGAGTGCCCTGGGCATGCTGCGCCACGCTTCGCCCAACTGGACACCGCCGGTACTGATGCTTTCCGCGCTGCAAAAGCAGGGGATTGCCGAATTCTGGAATACCATAAATGACTACCGCGCTGCCATGCAGCAGAGCGGTGAGTTCGATGCCCGTCGCCGTCACCAGGCGCGGGCGTGGATGTGGGAACTGATCGACCAGGGCCTGCGGGCCCGGTTTGCGAGTAATGCCCGGGTGCAGCAGGATCTGCCCGGTTTGCAGGCGGCCGTCGAAGCTGGCCAGGCGACGCCCTCCGCAGCGGCGCTCAGGCTGCTCGGCCATCTGGGCTGAGAACACGTACTACATACAGAATCATTGACTGGAGGTTGTAAATGCACGACATCATCCACCAGCTGGAAGAGAAGCGCGAAGCGGCCCGCCTGGGTGGCGGCCAGAAGCGTATCGACAGCCAGCACAAGAAAGGCAAGCTGACGGCCCGAGAACGCATCGAGTTGCTGCTGGATCCGGGCTCCTTCGAAGAATGGGACATGTTCAAGGAGCACCGCTGCGTCGACTTCGGCATGGACCAGGCCGAGAAGACCCCGGGTGACGGCGTCGTCGTCGGCTACGGCACCATCAATGGCCGGCTGGTGTTCGTGTTCAGCCAGGACTTCACCGTGTTTGGCGGCTCCCTGTCCGAGACCCATGCCGAGAAGATCTGCAAGGTGATGGACCAGGCGATGAAGGTCGGCGCCCCGGTGATCGGCCTCAACGACTCGGGCGGCGCCCGGATCCAGGAAGGTGTCGCCTCCCTCGGTGGTTACGCCGACGTGTTCCAGCGCAACGTGATGGCCTCCGGCGTGGTGCCGCAGATCTCCATGATCATGGGTCCGTGTGCCGGCGGCGCGGTGTATTCGCCGTCGATGACCGACTTCATCTTCATGGTCAAGGACTCGTCCTACATGTTCGTGACCGGCCCCGAAGTCGTGAAGACCGTGACCCACGAAGACGTCACCGCCGAAGAACTGGGCGGCGCGGTTACCCACACCACCAAGTCCGGCGTGGCCGACCTGGCCTTCGAGAACGACGTCGAAGCGCTGTCGATGCTGCGCCGCTTCATGAACTTCATCCCGGCCAGCAACAAGGAAATGCCGCCGGTCACGCCGACCAACGACCCGGCAGACCGCTTCGACTATTCCCTCGACACCCTGGTGCCGGACAACACCAACAAGCCGTACGACATGAAGGAGCTGATCGTCAAGGTTGTCGACGACAGCGATTTCTTCGAGCTGCAGCCCGACTACGCCAAGAACATCATCATCGGCTTCGGCCGCATCGACGGAAGCCCGATCGGCATCGTCGCCAACCAGCCGCTGGTGCTGGCCGGCTGCCTCGACATCAAGTCGGCGATCAAGGCTGCCCGCTTCGTGCGCTTCTGCGATGCCTTCAACATCCCGGTGGTCACCTTTGTGGATGTGCCGGGTTTCATGCCGGGTACTGCCCAGGAATACGGCGGCATCATCAAGCACGGGGCCAAGCTGCTCTACGCCTACGCCGAATGCACTGTGCCGAAGGTCACCGTGATCACCCGCAAGGCCTACGGCGGTGCCTACGACGTGATGTCCTCCAAGCATCTGCGTGGCGACGTGAACCTCGCCTGGCCGTCGGCCGAAATTGCGGTGATGGGCCCGAAGGGCGCTGTGGAAATCATCTTCCGCGAAGAAAAGAACGACCCCGCCAAGCTGGCCGAGCGCGAAGCCGAATACAAGGCCAAGTTTGCCAATCCGTTCGTGGCCGGCGCCCGGGGCTTCATCGACGACGTGATCATGCCCCACGCCACCCGCAAGCGCATCGCCCGCTCCCTGGCCATGCTCAAGGACAAGCAGCTCGACAACCCGTGGCGCAAGCACGGCAACATTCCGCTGTGATCGCCGAGGACGCCAAGACATGTTTACCAAGATCCTGATTGCAAACCGCGGCGAGATCGCCTGCCGCGTCATCAAGACTGCCCGCAAGATGGGCATTGCCACCGTCGCTGTGTACTCCGAGGCCGACAAGGACGCCCTGTTCGTCGAGCTGGCCGACGAGGCCGTGTGCATCGGCCCGGCGGCCTCCAAGGAATCCTATCTGGTCGCCGACAAGATCATCGCCGCCTGTAAAGAGACCGGTGCCCAGGCGGTTCACCCGGGCTACGGCTTCCTGTCGGAGAACGCCGAGTTCTCCCGCCGCCTGGAAGAAGAAGGCATCAAGTTCATCGGTCCCAAGCACTACTCCATCGCCAAGATGGGTGACAAGATCGAGTCCAAGAAGCTCGCCATCGAAGCCGGTGTGAACACCATCCCCGGCTACAACGACGCCATTGACGGCCCCGACGCCGCCGTGGAAATCGCCAGGAAGATCGGCTACCCGGTGATGATCAAGGCCTCCGCCGGCGGCGGCGGCAAGGGCCTGCGGGTGGCCTACAACGACGCCGAAGCCCACGAAGGCTTCTCGTCCTGCGTCAACGAAGCCCGCAACTCCTTCGGCGACGACCGGGTCTTCATCGAAAAGTACGTGCTCGAGCCGCGCCACATCGAGATCCAGGTGCTGGGCGACAGCCACGGCAACTACGTGTACCTGAACGAGCGTGACTGCTCGATCCAGCGCCGTCACCAGAAGGTCATCGAAGAGGCGCCGAGCCCCTTCGTCGATGCCGAGATGCGCAAGGCCATGGGCGAGCAGGCCGTAGCCCTGGCCCGCGCGGTGAACTACGAATCTGCGGGTACCGTGGAGTTCGTGGTGTCTGGCGCGACCAAGGAGTTCTACTTCCTCGAGATGAACACCCGTCTCCAGGTGGAACACCCGGTCACCGAGCTGATCACCGGCCTCGACCTGGTCGAGCAGATGATCCGCGTCGCCTACGGCGAAAAGCTGCCGCTGGCCCAGGCCGACGTGAAGATCAATGGCTGGTCCATGGAATGCCGGATCAACGCCGAAGACCCCTTCCGCGGCTTCCTGCCCTCCACCGGCCGGCTGGTGAAGTTCCTGCCGCCCAAGGAGATCACCGACGACAAGGGCACCACCCGCGTCGATACCGGTGTGTACGATGGTGGCGAGATCTCGATGTTTTACGACTCGATGATCGCCAAGCTGATTGTCCATGCGCCGACCCGTGCTCAGGCCATCGCCCGCATGCGCGACGCCCTCAACAGCTTCGTGATCCGCGGCATTTCCTCGAACATCCCGTTCCAGGCCGCGCTGATGCAGCATCCGGTCTTCCATTCCGGCATCTTTGACACCGGCTTCATCCCCAAGCACTATCCGACGGGCTTTGATGCCTCGATGGTGCCCCACGATGATCCGGCCCTGCTGGTTTCCGTGGCGGCCTATGTCTATCGCGCCTTCACCGATCGTGCTGCCTCGATTTCCGGCCAGCTTCAGGGGCACGAGCGTCTGGTGGGCGACCACTGGATGGTTGTGCGTCTGAACAAGGAAGGCAACGAGCACCACCCGGTGGTGGCCCGTCCGGTGGCCGGCGGCTATCACGTCGAGTACGCCGGCAAGAACTACGAGATCAAGTCCGACTGGAAGCTGGGCGAGTCCCTGTTCAACGGCACCGTCAATGGCGAGCCCTTCACCCTGCAGGTGGAGCGCCACAAGACCAAGTACAGCCTGTTCCACTGGGGCACCCGCGCCGACTTCATGGTGATGAGCGCCCGCGCCGCCGAGCTGCTGGCCTTGATGCCCGAGAAGCTGCCGCCCGATCTTTCCAAGTTCCTGCTGTCCCCGATGCCGGGCCTCCTCCGTGAGGTCTCTGTTCAGGTCGGTCAGGAAGTGAAGGCCGGAGAGAAGCTGGCGGTCATCGAAGCCATGAAGATGGAGAACATCCTCAAGGCCGAGCAGGACTGCAAGGTCAAGAAGATCGTGGCCTCTGCCGGCGGCAGCCTGGCAGTGGACGAGGTGATCATCGAGTTCGAATGATCTGTCTGGCTACCCCGCCGGGTCTTGTCCCGGTGAGGTGGCACGACAGGCTGCAGACCCAACCCCCCGCCTGTCGGGGGTTTCTTTTTTCAGACCGCAGGGTCTCCCTGCTCAGGCAACGGCTGCCCGGCTCTCTGGCTTGATCTGGTGCCTGCCGTTGCTTTCCCGGGATTCTCCCGGTTTCTGGACACTTATCCGTAACGCCGGCTGGCCTCCACAGCGAGGCCGGCTCCAATGCTGCCGAACAGGTCTCCTTCCACGTTTCTGGCCTGGGGCAGTTCGGCGGCGATCCGTGCCCGCAGCTGGGTCACTCCACTGGCGCCGCCGGTGAAATAGAGCGTGTTCACCTGATCCCGGCGAATGCCCGCCTGGTTCAGCAGATCGGCAACGGTGGCGGCCACCCGGCCCACCAGGCTCCGGGTGGCGCGAGCAAAGTCGTCCCGGTCAATCCCATGGCGGAGTCCGGCCTCCAGACGATCCAGATCGAGGCAGGTGCGTTCCTCCCGAGACAGGGCGATCTTGGCCTCTTCCACCTGCAAGGCCAGCCAGTGCCCTTCCCGTTGGCCGATCAGACGGGCCAGACGGTCCAGTTCCCGGCGTGCTGCGGCATCCCGGTAAATATGCTGGAAATCGGCAAAGGCCTGGCGGGTATACGCGAAGTTGATGGTGTGCCAGGTGGCGAGCTGGAAGAACAGGCCGGAAGGTACTTCCGCGCCGCTCTTCATCAGGCTGCGATAGCCCAGCAGGGGCATCACGCAGTCGAGGCTGAGGGCCCGGTCGAAGTCGGTGCCGCCCACATGCAGGCCGGCGTTGCCGAGCAGGTCGTTCTGGCGGTCCAGGTGCCGGGCCCGCTCCGGTGACAGGCGGACCAGCGAAAAATCAGCGGTGCCCCCGCCGATATCGGCGATCAGGACCAGTTCCTCTTGCTGCAACCCGGCTTCGTAGTGGAGGGCTGCGCCAATCGGCTCGAACTGAAAGCTCACGTCCCGGAAGCCTACCTGGCGGGCGATTGCCTCCAGGGTGTCTTGGGCGCGTTGATCGGCACTCTCGTTGTCATCCACAAAATGGACGGGGCGGCCAAAAACTGCCTGTTCGAAGTGCCGTCCAGCCTGGGCTTCAGCGCGGGTCTTCAGTTCTCCGATGAAGCTGGCCAGCAAATCCTTGAAAGGCAGAGCCCGCCCGCCCACCTCGGTGCTGCCCTCCATCAGGCTGCTGCCGAGCAGGCTTTTGAGGGCCCGCATCAGCCGGCCTTCGTAGCCCTCCAGGTATTCGGCGAGGGCGTCCCGACCAAAGTGGGTGCTTTCTTCGTCCGCATTGAAGAACACGGCTGAGGGCAGGGTGGGCTTGTCGCCTTCCAGGGGCAGCAGGGTGGGCAATCCCGGCCGCAGCCAGCCGACGGTGGAGTTGGATGTGCCGAAGTCGATCCCGCAGGCGCGGGCTGGGGAGTAACGCATGGCGGCATACCCGAAGGAGAAAGGGGCGGGATCTTACCCCAACAGCGCATGCCCTGCCGGGGGATCGGAAGGCTTTCCCTTGCCCGGCCATGGGGCGTCAGCGTTTACGGATCAGGCTCTGGATCTGGCGGTCCATGGGCAGGGCGTAATCGTAGGCTGCCAGCACCACGCTGGTGCTGGGATTGACCACTTTGAGGCTCACATGAACCATTGTTGCGCTTTCGGCGTAGGTGCCGACAACGACCGCTTGGGCATTGTGGTTGGATGCGACCTCCTTGATCTCCCGGGTCAGCAGCAGTTCGCCTTCATGGCGTTTCATGTAGACACTGTTGCGTACTTTCAGCTCGAGCACGCTGTGTCCCAGGTGGGTCATCCTGGAGGCAACCTGCTCGGAGATCAGCCGACCCAGGGTGGATGACTGTTCCAGCTGGTCGATATTGACCAGCGTGGCCACGATGAAGGGGCTGGGGCCGGTTTGAACCTGGGGCGCAGCCGTGTTGCTGGCGAAGGCCGGCTCCACCGCGCGCTGGGGGGCCGGATAGCGCTTCATGAGTTCGGTCACGGCCATGTAGTTGGCCGTGTTGAAGGCATTGTTCTGGGCCTGTTCGTAGGTGGGTTCTGCGGCAAGCTGTGTTCTGGGTGTGGTTTCACAGGCCCCCAGCAGCAGGGTGGAAAGGATAATCGTGGAGCAGGGGATCAGCGTACGCATGTGCTGCTCCCTTGACCGCAGTCGCCATGCACCGAAATTCTGTGGCCTGACGGAGGGGGCTGGTTTGCCTGAGCCCTCTCCCAGTAGAGGGCCCGATCTTCGTCCTCGGTGTAGTAGATGGTGCTGCGGCGGCTGACAATCCGGTGGGCATCGGTGACCGAGGCGGTCAGCAGGATTTCGGAGCGGGGGACCGGACCGGCAGCAAAGCGGCCATTACGCAGACCTTCCTGACTGACCCAGCCAAAGGCGTCCAGAGCACTTGCGACGGCGAGCCCCTTGACGCCTGCAGATACGCTGGCGGTGGAGCTGAGGTCGGCGGCAAGCACTCCGCCCAGGGCCAGAATGCCGGCAGTCAGTGCGGTGGCTTCGCCGTAGTAATACGTGTTTTTGGCCCGGTCGGGCTGGAAGCGGTGGATGGAGTAGCGGATGTCCATGACCAGGGGGCTGCGTGCGTCGTTGCTGATCGGCAGGCCCTGGGCCATCAGGGCGGTGATCAGCAATTCCCGGAAGCCGTTCACGAAGGGCTGTTCGTCGCCGGGAGTCGGTACATGAATGCTGCGTCCGTTGAGTTGCCCCCGGAGCTCTCCCGACATTTGCAGTGCGAAGTGTTGGGCAATCCTGTTCCAGTGTTCTGCTGCCTGCAGTTTGTACTGGGTGCTGTTTTCAAAACGGGTGGGCGCGGGTACATCTGCATAACGGGGGGCACAGCCGAGCATGACCCCTGTCATGGCCAGCACAATGCTGGTGGTAGCGATTCGATTCACAACGATCCTCTCTGAAACAAATTTGAAACTGCATGCTGGCTACTCGAGATTAGCGCTGGATTGCAGTGTCATGGCAAGTGAGAGAAGTCATTGCATTTTTCGGCGGTTTGCTGAACAGGGTGCTGCCGCCCTGCGGTGCCGGTGCTGAAGTGGCCCTCAGTCCTTCTTCAACAGGCTCCCCAGTGCGGCGAAGGGGGAGTGGGTGGCGGCCTTGCCGGGTTGCTTGGCGGCCACATTGCCCTGGGTGGCCTCCAGCTGGCGCTGGTGTTCGTTGTCATGGCAGTACAGGCACAGCAGTTCCCAGTTGCTGCCGTCGGGTGGGTTGTTGTCGTGGTTGTGATCCCGGTGGTGGACGGTGAGCTCCCGCAGGTTGGCGGGGGTAAACTCCCGGGCGCAGCGGCCGCAGATCCAGGGGTAGATCTTGAGGGCTTTTTCCCGATAACCCTCGGCGCGCTTGTCGGCAGCGCGGCGGGCTTCGAGGACGAGGCGGTCGAGTTTGTCACTCATGGGGTGGCTCCAGGGGGAAAGCGTTCGGCGAGTTCGTTCAGGGTATCTTCGATCAGTCTGGCGGCCCAGTCCAGCTCTGCTTCGGAGATCACCAGGGGCGGTGCGAAGCGGAGGACCGTGTCGTGGGTGTCCTTGGTCATCAGCCCCCGGGCGAGCAGGGTTTCGGCAGCCAGACGTGCGGATACCCGCCTGATGTCCAGTTCCAGGCCGATCATCAGGCCGCGACCGCGTACCTCCCGGATCAGAGGGTTGGCGATACGCTGCAGGCGGGCCAGCAGATGGGCGCCGAGGCGGGCGCTGCGTTCGGCCAAGCCTTCGTCCACCAGAACAGCCAGCGCTTCCATTGCGACGGCACTCGCCAGGGGATTGCCGCCAAAGGTGGATCCGTGGTCGCCGGGTTGGAAGACCTGCATCACCGCCTGGTCGGCCAGGAAGGCTGAGACCGGCAGCAGCCCCCCGCCGAGGGCCTTGCCGAGGATCACTCCATCGGGGCGTACCCCGTCATGTTCGCAGGCGAGCAGGTAGCCAGTGCGGCCGAGGCCTGTCTGGACCTCATCGGCGATCAGCAGGACCTGGTGCTGGCGGCACAGGGCGGCACAACGGGCAAGCCAGCCCTCGGGTGGAATCCGGATGCCTCCTTCGCCCTGGATGGGCTCGAACAGGAAGGCGGCGGTGCGCGGGGTGATGGCGGCTGCCAGTGCGTCCGCATCGCCGAAGGGAATGGTCCTGAAGCCCGGGGTAAGGGGGCCGAAGCCGCTGCGGTACTGTTCGTCAGAGGAGAAGCTGACGATGGTGGTGGAGCGGCCGTGGAAGTTGTTGGCGCAGACGATGATCTCGGCTTCCCCGTCGGGAATGCCCTTGATCCGGTGGGCCCATTTGCGGGCAGCCTTGACGGCGGTTTCCACGGCTTCCAGGCCGGTGTTCACGGGCAGGGCCCGGTCGTAGCCGAGGAGGCGGGTCAGGTGCTCCAGCAGCAGGGGCAGCCGGTCGTTGGAGTAGGCCCGGGAGGTCAGGGCCAGCCGCCCGGCTTGTTCGGCCAGGGCCCGGACCAGGCGTGGATGACTGTGGCCGAAGCTGACTGCCGAGTAGGCACTCATCATGTCCAGGTAGCGGCGCCCCTCCACATCCCACAGCCATACCCCTTCCCCCCGGGTGAATACCACCGGCAACGGGGCGTAGTTGCGGGCACCGAAATGATTTTCCCGGGCCTGCAGAAAATCGCTCCCGGGGCCGAGGGCGGCGGCGGCAATCTCTTCCACCCGGCGGGCGGTAAGGCCGTCCCGATCCCTGTCGGGTACGTATTCGACGATTTCCAGGGCCTGGAGGTCGGAGCAGTTGCGCAGGGCGTGGAGGCTGTCCACCAGTTCCTGAGGGGCCAGCCCGTCGGGTACCAGGCAGGTGGTGGCGGGCAACTGGTCGCAGCTCATGGCGTCCAGGTCCACCGATACGCCAAAGCCTGCGGTGCCCTGGCGCGCGATGGAAAGTGCCTCGTCCAGTACCACTGCCAGGCCACGGCGCCGGACTTCGGGCATGTAGAAGATGCGTACCCCCAGAGATTCGAGCAGGGCCTTTTCCTCTGGCTCCCACGAGCGGGCACCGATGATGGCGATGTGGGCAGGATCCAGGTGCGGGCCTGGCAGGCCGGTCAGGCGGGCATCGCCGATCCCCAGCAGGGCGGCCAGGGGCATGCCATGGATGTTGCCACTGTGGGTGCTGTGTTCGGTATGGGCGTCCAGATGGGCATCGATCCAGATCAGCCCCAGCTTGCCCCGGGCTGCGATGGCTCGAGCCACGCCACGCCAGGTGCCGGCGGCGATGGCATGGTCTCCGCCGAGGACCAGGGGGCGGTCACCCGCCCGGCAGATGGCGGCCGTTTCTGCTGCCAGATCGTGGAGAAAGGCGCCGACGGTACCGATGCGTTCATGCAGCGGGGCCTGGGGAGGTTTGGGTGCGGCGGGCTCCAGCAGCGAGTGCCAGCGGGCGTCGATGCCGTCTTGGCGCAGCCGCGCGTCGATCCCGCCGTCCTTGAGGGCGCGGGGGCCAGCCGCAGGGCCAAAGATCGGGGCGCCAAGACAAGAGCCAGCCCCGATGATGCGGACCGGGCGGGGAGGGACGAGTAGGGCGGACATGATCGGGCTCCTGGGGCATGACGCGGCTTCGAGGGAAGGCCGCCACGCCTGTTGGAGCGTGCGGCGCCGGGCTTTGTTCTCAGGGCAGCCAGCGGAGGGCTTCGAGCCCCGTCAGTGCTGCCAGCAGCATGCTGCAGCCGATCAGCCAGTAGCGGGTGCGGCGGGTTTCGCCGGCCAGGCGCGCCAGCTCGGCCCGGTTTGCCTCGTGGCCGGGGTTGGCCAGGGCCTGGTGCACCAGGCGGGGCAACTGGGGAAGGGTCGCAGCCCAGTCGGGGGCCTCGTCCTGAGCGTGCCGCAGGAAGGCGCGCCAGCCAATCTGGTCGTGCATCCAGCGCTCAAGGAAGGGTTTGGCGGTTTTCCACAGGTCCAGGTCGGGATCCAGCTGCCGGCCCAGGCCTTCGATGTTGAGCAGGGTTTTTTGCAGGAGGACGAGCTGGGGCTGGACTTCCATCTCGAAGCGGCGGGCGGTCTGAAACAGTCGGAGCAGGGTCTTGCCAAAGGAGATGTCCTTCAGCGGACGATCGAAGATCGGCTCGCAGACGGCCCGGATGGCGCCTTCGAATTCATCCACCCGGGTGTGGGCCGGCACCCACCCTGCCTCGATGTGGGCCAGGGCAACGCGCTTGTAGTCACGCTGGAAGAAGGCCAGGAAGTTGGTGGCCAGGTATTTCTTGTCCGAGTCGTTGAGGCTGCCGATGATGCCGAAATCGAGGGCGATGTAGCGACCCCGTTCAGGCCCCTCGGTGGCCACGAAGATGTTGCCCGGGTGCATGTCGGCATGGAAGAAGCCGTCCCGGAAGACCTGGGTGAAGAAGATCTCGACGCCGGCCCGGGAGAGGGCCTTGAGGTCGATACCCTGGGCCTGGAGCTTGTCGAGCTGGGAGATGGGCACCCCCTTCATGCGCTCCATCACCATCACGCTGGTGGAGCACCAGTCCCAGTGTACTTCGGGCACCACGAGGAGATCCGAGTCCTTGAAATTGCGTCGCAGCTGGGAGCAGTTGGCGGCCTCCCGCATCAGGTCGAGTTCGTCGTGGAGGTACTTGGAGAACTCGGCAACCACTTCCCGGGGCTTGAGGCGGCGTCCTTCAGGCCAGATTTTCTCGAGGATGGTGGCAGCGGCATCCAGCAGGGCCAGGTCGTGGGCGATGACCGGGGCGATACCTGGACGGAGGATTTTGACCGCCACTTCGGTACCGTCGGGCAGCTCGGCGAAGTGCACCTGGGCAATGGAGGCCGAGGCGACGGGCTTGCGGTCGAAACGGACAAAGACCTCGTCTGCCGGTTTGCCGTAGGCTTCCCTGAGTTGTGCCAGAGCCTCCTCGCTGGAGAAGGGAGGCACCCGATCCTGCAGGCGGGCCAGCTCCAGGGCAATGGCCGGGGGGAGCAGATCGCGCCGTGTGGATAGCATCTGACCGAACTTGACGAAGATCGGACCGAGGGATTCGAGGGCCTGACGCAGGCGCGCACCGGAGGGCTCGGAGAAACTGCGGCCCCGTTGGAGGGCCTTGATCAGTATGGCCAGCCGGCTGGTCGGCTCGCTGGGAAGGATCATCTGGTCTAGCCCGTATTTGAGGCTGACGGAAATGATCTTGACGAGTCGGAAGAGGCGCACGGCGGCAGGTTTGAAGTAAAACGTGAATTGTGCCCGGAAAGCCCGGGTACGAAAAGCGTGGGTGGGGCGCTCAGCGCGGGCGCGGCTGGGGCCGTGCCGATGCCGGGGAGGGCTTGGTCGAGAGGGGCTGGGGGGTGCCGGGGTGCACCTGTTCCGCAAGCCATCGCATGGTCTGGCGGATGTCCCGCTTCAGGGCTTCGTCGGTGGCCGGATTCTGGCTGTCCAGCTGGGGCAGGCCGGTCTCGTCTACCCGGAACATGGGCAGACGCCATTCTCGCTCCACGACAAGCAGGTGTTCGCCATCACGGATCGCCTTCTGGGCCAGCACGTAGCCGTAGGGCCTGTCCTTGAAGCGGGTGCAGTAGGAAGTCACCGAGGCGGAAGGCAGCCCGTGCCTGGTGGTGGCGAACAGGCCGCTGGTGGTGAAGTTTCCGCAGTGCTGGCGTACTCCGGAGGAAACGTGGGCCAGATAGTCCTCGGGGTTCATCTCCATGGCGGCCATGCGCTGCAGCAGGATGCGGTCCTGATAATCCTCCACCCCCTGGCCCCGGGGAATGTACTCTTCATGGCGGATGCCGTTGCCTTCCCTCAATTCGACGATGCGCCAGCCCTGACCTTCAGGCAGGGGCAGGGGCCAGCGACGGGTAGGTCCGTCCTCGGCAAGGGTGAGACCTGCCGTCAGCAGCAGGGTGGCAAGAAGGGTCTGGTGAAGCAGGGCGGAAAGTCTCACGTTCGGGGCTCTTGGGCGGGGTGGCCAGGGCGACATGGCTTGAACGATAGGCCAGAAAGACCGGTTTTGTCATGGGGGCAGCACTTTGTTACGGAGGCAGGGAGCACCGAAGCGCCGGTTCGCTCCCCCTTTCGATATAATCCCGAGCTTTTAGTCGCAGTATTCCCCATGAGCGCCGATTCCAAGACCCAGCTTGTCGAACTCCTGCGTGCCGCCCTTCTCAGCGTGGCGCCCGAGCAGGCCGATACCCCGATCAACCTGGAGCGCCCCAAGCAGACCGGTCATGGGGATTTTGCGAGCAACCTGGCCCTGCAGCTGGCCAAGCCCCTCAAGCGCAATCCGCGGGAGCTGGCCAACCTGCTGCTGGCCGAGCTGCCGGCCTCCTCCCTGGTGGCCAAGGCCGAGGTAGCGGGCGCCGGCTTCATCAACTTCACCCTGGCTTCCGATGCCAAGACGGCGGTTGTTGCCAGTGTGCTGGGGGCTGGCGCAGCTTACGGCCGCGGCACCAAGAGCGGCGTCAAGGTGCAGGTGGAGTTTGTCTCCGCCAACCCCACGGGGCCCCTCCACGTGGGCCATGGCCGGGGTGCCGCCTACGGCGCTTCCCTGTCCGACGTGCTGGATTTTGCCGGTTTCGACGTGACCCGGGAGTACTACATCAATGACGCTGGCCGGCAGATGGATATCCTGGCGTTGTCCACCTGGCTGCGTTATCTGGATCTGTTCGGCATCGCAGTCCCCTTTCCGCCCAATGCATATCAGGGCGATTACGTGAAGGCGATGGCGGCCCAGATCAAGGAGTCCCACGGCGATCGCTTCGCTCGGGTCGCTGCCGCCGAAGTGCTGAAGGATGCGCCTGCCGTCGAGGCCGACAAGGAAGGTCACCTGGACGTCCTGATTGCCAACGCCAAAAATCTGCTGGCTGCCGACTATGCCTGGGTGCATGGTTTTGCCCTCACGGAGCAGCTGGGGGATGGCCGCGAAGATCTGGAAGAGTTTGGTGTGGTCTTCGACAAGTGGTTCTCGGAGCGCTCCCTGTTTGATACAGGCCTCGTCGAGAAAGCCGTGACGGCCCTGGAGGCGGCGGGCCACATTTATGTGCAGGATGGTGCCAAATGGTTCCGCTCCACCGCCTTTGGCGACGAGAAGGACCGGGTGGTGCAGCGGGAGAACGGCCTGTTCACCTACTTCGCTTCCGACATCGCCTACCACGCCAACAAGTACGAGCGGGGCTTTGACCGGATCATCGACATCTGGGGTGCGGATCACCACGGCTACATTCCCCGGGTCAAAGGTGCCCTGCAGGCCCTCGGCCTGCCGCCCGAGAAGCTCGACGTGGCGCTGGTCCAGTTTGCCGTCCTCTACCGGGACGGCCAGAAGGCGGCCATGTCCACCCGTTCGGGTGAGTTCGTCACGCTCCGCGAACTGCGCCGGGAAGTGGGTAATGATGCCTGCCGCTTCTTTTATGTGCTGCGCAAGGCGGACCAGCACCTGGATTTCGACCTGGATCTGGCCAAAAGTCAGAGCAACGAGAATCCGGTGTATTACATTCAGTACGCCCATGCCCGCCTCTGTTCCGTGCTGGGCCAGTGGAACGGGGTCCTGGCCGACCTGGCCGAGGCGGATCTTTCCCGTCTCGAAAACGAGCGTGAGCTGGCCCTCTGCGCCCGCCTTACGGCCTTCCCCGAGGTTGTCCAGAGTGCTGCGGCGGATTATGCCCCTCACCAGATCGCCTTCTACCTGAAGGATCTGGCGGGAGAGTTCCACAGCTACTACAACGCCGAGCGCATGCTGGTGGACGACGAGGAGCTCAAGCTTGCACGCCTGGCGCTGGCGGCTGCGGTGCGGCAGGTGCTCCGCAACGGCCTGCGCCTGCTGGGTGTCGCTGCACCCGAATCCATGTAATCGCCGGACCCGCCGTTCATGAGCCGAGATAGCAAGCCGAGCCTGCAGCCCAAGAAACCCAAGTCGGGAAGCCGGGGAAGTACCCTGGTCGGCATTTTCGTCGGCCTGATCCTCGGTGCTCTGGTGGCGGCGGGCGTCGCCCTGTACTTCACGTCCGTCTCGCCATTCCCCAGGAAGGCCGAGGAGAAGCCGGCGGTGGTGCCTCCCCCCAAACCCCAGAGTACGGGTGAGCCCGTTTCACTGCCTGGCAAGGCTGGTGACAAGCCTGTGGAGAAGCCGCGCTTCGATTTCTACAATGTGCTGCCCCAGGGATCTGATGCGTTGCCACCGCCCACCAAGCCTGAGGAAGTGACCGAGGTGGTCAGGCCACCGAAGGTCGAGGACAGGCCGCAGGTCCCCGCCAAGGGGGATAAGGCCGAGAAGCCTGACAAGCCCGTGGACAAGCCTGACAAGACCAAGGCGGATGCTGCCGAGCGGGCCAGGGCTGAGGCGGCGCTCCTCGACAAGCCGCTGACTCCGGAACGGTACTATCTCCAGGCGGGATCCTTCGAGGATCCTTCCGAGGCGGATAACCTCAAGGCGCGTCTCGCGCTGATGGGGGTGGAGGCGGGCGTGCAGAAGGTGGAGCTGCCTGAAAAAGGCACGGTCCACCGGGTGCGCGTGGGCCCCTATCTGGGCCAGGACGAAATGAACAAGGCGCGTACCCAGCTGTCCGCTGCCGGGATCAATGCGGCCATCGTCAAGATCAAGCCGAAGGAACCAAAACCGGCTTCGGCAGCTCCATGAGAGCTGAGTGAACCAAGGAGAATCCCTGATGCAGCGTCGTGATGTCCTCAAGCAGCTTTCCATCCTTACCGTAGCGGGGGGCCTGGGTCTGCCCGCCCTGGCCCAGGGTAACGGCTACGAGCTGGTCAATCCACCCCAGCCGGTGGACGCCAAGGGCAAGGTGGAGGTGCTGGAGTTCTTCCACTACGGCTGCCCTCACTGCAAGTCCTTTGATCCGATCCTGGAGATCTGGGTCAAGAAGCTGCCCGCCGATGTGGCCTTCCAGCGTGTGCCAGTGACCTGGGGCAATGCCCAGCTGGCCGGTCTCGCCCGTCTGCACCTCACGCTGGCGGCCACGGGAGATCTCGCCCGCCTCCACGGCGCGGTCTTCGAGGCGGTCCAGGTGGACAAGGCGCCGGTGCACACCGAGGCGGGAGCCCAGGAGTGGGCGGTCAAGAAGGGGGTCGACGGGAAGAAGTTTGCGGATGCCTATCGTTCCTTCGGAGTGCAGGTGGGCCTGCAGCGAATCGAGAAGCTCGGGCGTGATTACAAGGTCCAGGGCGTACCGACCCTGGCCATTGATGGCAAGTATTTCACCTCTGGTTCGATTGCCGGCAGCCATGAGGCTGCCCTGAAGGTGGCGGATCAACTGATCGCCAAGTCCCGCAAGTAAAGTCCCCTGTTCCACGCCACTGGTGGGTGGCGTGTCCCTTTCGAAGCCTCCGTGACCCTTCGCGTTTTCATTACCGGTGCCGGTTCCGGCATCGGTGCTGCCCTGGCCCGTCACTATGCCGCCAGTGGTGCCACCCTGGCTTTGCTGGGGCGCCGCCGGGACGCCCTGGACGAGCTGGCGGCCAGCATTCCTGGACAGCATCTCGTTTACCCGGTTGATGTGGCCGACCCCTCGGCACTCCAGACTGCAGCGGCCGACTTCATGGCTCGCCAGGGGGTCCCTGACGTGGTGATCGCCAATGCCGGGGTGTCGGTGGGCACCCTGACCGAGGAAGCGGATGATCTGGCCGCCTTCGAGCGGGTGATGCAGACCAACGTGCTGGGCATGGTGGCCACTTTCCAGCCTTTTGTGGCAAGGATGCGCGAACAGGGCAAAGGGCGACTGGTAGGCATCGCTTCCGTCGCAGGGATCCGCGGCCTGCCCGGCGCCGGCGCCTACAGTGCCTCCAAGGCGGCAGTCATGGCCTATCTGGAGAGCCTGCGGGTGGAACTCCACGGCAGTGGTGTCAAGGTGGTGACCATTGCCCCGGGTTACATTGCCACCCCGATGACGGCGATCAACCCCTACCCCATGCCTTTCCTGCTGCCGGCAGACCAGGCCGCCCGGCGGTTTGCGAGGGCCATCTCCAGAGGCACCCGTTACACGGTGATCCCCTGGCAGATGGGGTGGGTGGCCAAACTTCTGCGGGTGCTGCCCAATGCCCTGTTTGACCGGATCTTTGCCCGGGCAGGCCGCAAGCCCCGGGGCCTGCCCCTCTAGCCCGGGAGCTCAGCCCAGCTGGGTGATGGCGGGCAGGTACTTCTTGCCCAAGGCCTCGGCTACCTGGGGATGGGTGATGTTGCCA
>NZ_JAQUVG010000124.1 GCF_028693495.1 Zoogloea sp.
GCGGCGGCCCGGCGCCTGGCCACCCTCCGGAGCGGCAACCGCTACCAGCAGATGCCCCCGTCCATCAAGGTACGCTTCGACCCCCTGATTCCACGGGTCATCGAAGCGGCGGCAGAAACCCACAACCCCAATGCCACTTTCGAGCGCCTGCTCGACATGCTGGACGCCATCAGCCGGCGTGGCGCTTACCTGGCCCTGCTGCAGCAATATCCCCAGACCCTGCACAAGGTCGCCGAACTGGTGGGCGCCTCCGCCTGGGCCGCCCAGTTCCTCAATCGCCACCCCATCCTGCTGGACGAAGCCCTGGATCCGCGCATCCTGGACGAAAACCTGGACCTGGAGGCCTTCCGCACCGACCTGACCCGGCAACTCGACGACATCGAACCGGACATGGAGCGCCAGATGGACCTGATGCGGGAACAGCACCACAGCCAGGTGTTCCGCCTGCTCACCAAGGACATCGCCGGCCGTCTCACGGTCGAGCGCCACGCGGACTACCTGTCGGCCCTGGCCGACATCATCGTGGACCTCACCGTGACCATGTGCTGGCGCAAGATCAAGAACCGCCACCGGGATGATCCGAAATTCGCCGTGCTCGCCTATGGAAAGCTGGGGAGCAAGGAACTGGGCTACGCCTCAGACCTGGACATGGTCTTCGTCCACGACGACGACGCATCGGAATCCTCCGAGCTTTACACGCGCCTGGGCCAGCGCACCAACACCTGGCTGTCTTCCCAGACCTCCGCCGGTCAGCTCTTCGAAACCGATCTGCGCCTGCGTCCCAACGGCGACTCGGGGCTGATGGTGGTGTCCCTTGAGGCCTTCCGCCAGTACCAGCTGGAAAATGCCTGGGTGTGGGAGCATCAGGCCCTCACCCGGGCCCGCTTCTGTGCCGGAGACAAGGAGATCGGCCGGAAATTCGAGGAAATCCGCATCGAGATCCTGCGCCAGAAGCGGGAGCTGGGCAAACTCCGGGAGGAAGTGCTGGCCATGCGCCAGCGCATGGCCGAAGCCCACCCCAACAAGACCGGACTGTTCGATCTGAAACATGACCGGGGCGGCCTGATCGACGTGGAATTCATCGTTCAGTACCTGGTGCTGGGCTACGCCCACGAGCACGCCAGCCTGTGCGGCAACCTGGGCAATATCGCCCTCCTCCACATGGCTGGGGAACTCGGGCTGATCCCTTCAGAGCTGGCGGCCACCACGGCCGACACCTACCGGGAATACCGGCGCCTGCAACACGGCCTGCGGCTCAACAAGCAGGCATCCCGGGTGGAACGGGACACCGTTGCCGGACAGGCGGCCGGGGTATGCATCCTATGGCAGCAGGTCTTTCAAGCAGAACGAGGCTGACACCACGGGTCAGGCCGTCCTGGCCTGACTGTCCAACCAGACATCCAGCCCCTGGGCATTGAGCTGCACGTCAACGGCCAGGATCCGCCGCCATTCGGACTCGCCGACCGTCCAGCCGTTGCGGACAGCTTCGTCGCCAACCAGGCCCCACAAGTCCGCTGCGATACGGCGTGCCCGTTCGGCACCCGCCGGCAGGGCCACATACCGTTCGGCGATCATCACATGGGCATCAATCAGACGGTGCAGGTCGGCCGCCAGGCGCGTCACTTCGGTGACCTGGGCATAGTGCGTCAGGTACATGGCGCGGGGCTGCTCGGCCTCCATCCGGGCGATGGAAGCGTGCATCGCATCCGGCTCGAACTGCACCGGCGATGTGGTCGGAAAGATGCTCGGCCGGCCACCCACATCCAGGGTGCGGTATGAGAAACCAAACGTGTCACCTGTGAAGAAGCTGCGGCTCCGGGTATCGAAATAACACACATGATGACGGGCGTGACCCGGAGTATCGAAGACCCGGATGACCCGCCCGGCCAGGCTGAGCTCCAGGCCATCGGTGGCCTCGATGATGCGTTCGACGGGTACGGGTAGCAGCTCTCCGTAAAGTTCGACGGCACGCTCCGGCCCATAGACGGCCGACACCCCCGCAAACAGCCTGGAAGGCTCCACCATGTGGCGGGCGCCCCGGGGATGCACCACCAACCTTGCATTCGGGAAGGCGCGCATGAACGATCCGGCGCCCCCTGCGTGATCCAGATGAATGTGGGTCAACAGCACATAATCCACCGCCTCCGCGGACAAACCGGTCACCGCCAGAGCCTCGAGCACATGTTGCAGGGACTCGTTGTTGCCCGTATCCACCAGGGCTGCCCGGCCCGCCTCCTCGATCAGGTGGATGGCTGCCACATCCGGACCGGTATAGCCCGAATCCACGGCATAAATTCCATGACCAAAAGCCTTCAAGCTTTCCATTGCGCTGTCTCCTATTATTGATGTGTTGGACGGGCGGACATTCTAGCTGCACTGCAACAAGCGTGGCGTCTCATGCTGGCTCAGGCCCGGCTCCCCGCCGCCGGCGTCCAATGGAAGCGACGGTTTTCCGTAACGGGAGGTTCCCCCATGCTGACACTGCAGGACTGCATCGAACTATCGGATCTGAGCGAAGAGGAAATTCTCGCCATCGCCGAACATGAACACATCCCCGAGATGGCTGCCGTGGAAATGGGCTGCTATCTATGCCACACCCCGGAAGGAGACAAACGCATCCGCCGGATGATCGTGGACGATATCCGGCACGCCCGCGAGAAAGGGGACACCACCAAAGTGATCCTGCTCAAGACAGTGCTGCGGCACTACATCCAGGCCCATCACGGTCAGGCCTAACCCGGGTGGGCCGCCTGCCTGCAGGCGTGCAGATCAGTGGCATAATCAGGCCAACCAACTGCACGCACGCGCTTCCTCATGGCTCTTCTCCGATGCAACAAATGCGGCCACGTGGCCGAGGTGCCCATCGACTATATCGGCAAGCAGATCCCCTGCCCTGCCTGCACCCAGCCGGTCACGGCATATGACACAGTTCTTTTCGTCAAGAAACTGCTGCAGCAGTACTTCATAAAGCAGGAAGAAATCAAACAACTCCGGGCAAATCAGCCCCCCCCGGCCTCACTCCCGCTCACAACCGCCGATCTTGCCGGACTGGATTTCCATAATACGGACCACTTGGCCAGTGAAGCCTGGCATGCCCAGATCGTGGGCTGGTTCGAACAGCGCCAGATACAGGTTCGCCCCAGCCTGGATGCCGTAAACACCACGGGCTTCTTCGACGAGGTTGCGGTTCAGATCGGGGACAATTACCCGCTGTTTGGCGACATCGTCGAAAAAATTCGCTGGGGTCAGCAGAAAGATGTGCCCAATTTCAGCCTCAAGCTCGGAGAACGGAGCCAAAAGGACGGGCAGGCCATCAATGCCTTCTGCAAACAGCTTTACGACCACACCTTTCTAGCCAAGTACTACTACCAGAAACCGGAAAAAGTCGGCCGGGCGACCATTCAAAACGCACCCGCGGTTCGCAGCTTCTTCGCAGGAGAATGGCTGGAATGGTACGTCCTGATGAAACTTCTGACTTTTTCCAGGAAAAAAAGCGGGCCTTCTCCTGCACCCGCAATCTCTCGGTGGTCTTTCCCAACGAAGACCTCCATGAGCTGGATGTGTTCTTCCTCGTGGATGGCACCACGCCCATCTGCATCGAATGCAAGACCGGCGAATTTCGTCAGGATCTGGACAAGTACCAAAAACTTCGCAAACGGCTCGGTATCGATCGCAGCCAGTTCATCCTGTGCAGCAACAGCCTCACCGACGAACAGGCCGCGGGGCTTTCGGGGATGTACGACCTGAGTTTTGTCAGCCTCTCCGGACTGCCCCTCCACCTGGCAAAGCTGTTCTGACCCGGTGCGCAGGTCGGGGTAAAATCCTGGCCCTATGAGCCGCGCCCGCGAAACCCTTTTCCACGTCTTCGGTTACACCCAGTTCAGGGGTCCTCAGGAAGGCATCGTCGAACACGTCGCGGCGGGTGGCGATGCGCTGGTACTGATGCCTACCGGTGGCGGAAAATCCCTGTGCTACCAGATCCCGGCGCTGCTGCGACCGGGGGTGGCCATCGTCGTGTCACCCCTCATCGCGCTGATGCAGGACCAGGTAAGTGCGCTCAAGGAGGTGGGCGCGGCAGCAGATTTCCTGAACTCCAGCCTGAGCCTCGAGCGGGCCATGGAGATCGAGCGTGCGATGCTCGCCGGTGCGCTGGACCTGCTCTATGTGGCGCCGGAACGCCTGGTCACGCCGCGCTTCCTCGACCTGCTCGACCACCTCCACGCATCCGGCCAGCTGGCCCTGTTCGCCATCGACGAAGCCCACTGTGTATCCCAGTGGGGCCACGATTTCCGCCCGGAATACCTGCAGCTGTCGATCCTGCCGGAGCGCTACCCGCAGGTGCCGCGGATTGCCCTGACCGCCACCGCCGACGCCCAGACCCGGCGGGAGATTGCCGAACGCCTGCGTTTGCTGGACGCCCGCGAGTTCGTCTCGAGCTTCGATCGGCCCAACATCCGCTACACCATTGTTCCCAAGGACAATCCCCGGACCCAGCTGCTGGCCTTCATGAAGGATGGTCACCTGGGGGAAGCAGGCATCGTCTATTGCAGCTCCCGCAAAAAGGTCGACGAAACCGCCGCCTGGCTGCAGGAGAAAGGCATCCCCGCGCTGGCCTACCACGCGGGCATGGACACCCAGGAGCGCGCCACCAACCAGGATCGCTTCCTGCGCGAGGACGGCATCGTGATGGTCGCCACGGTCGCCTTCGGGATGGGCATCGACAAGCCCGATGTGCGCTTCGTCGCCCACCTGGACCTGCCCCGCTCCATCGAAGGCTACTACCAGGAGACCGGTCGCGCCGGCCGGGACGGCTTGCCCTCGGAGGCCTGGATGGCCTACAGCGTGGCCGACCTGGTGCTGCAGCGCCGCTTCATCGAGCAGGGCGAAGCCGACGCAGAGGTGAAGCGCGTGGCCACCGCCAAGCTCGATGCGCTGCTCGGCCTGTGCGAGACCACCGGCTGCCGCCGCCAGCGTTTGCTGGGCTACTTCGACGAGGCCGCCGAGCCTTGCGGCAACTGCGACACCTGCCTGCACCCGCCCCAGGTACGTGATGCCACCGAATCCGCCCGCAAGGCCCTGTCCTGCGTGTTCCGCACCGGCAGCCGCTTCGGAGCTGCCCACGTGGTGGATGTGCTCATCGGCAAGGTCACCGATAACGTCAGGAAATGGCAGCATGACCAGGTCAGCACCTTCGGCATCGGTACTGAACTGGACGACAAGGGCTGGCGTACCCTGATCCGCCAGCTGGTGGCCCACGGCGCCCTGGCGGTGGATCATGAGCGCTACGGCGCCCTGACCCTCACCGAGGCCGCCCGCCCCCTGCTGCGCGGGGAAGCGCGTTTCACGATGCGGGTGGAAACCACCCCCGTGAAAAAAGGCCGCAACATCGGCACCAGTCGCAAGACCGACAACTGGCCCGAGGCCACCGGAAAAGAGGCCGTCCTCCTCAACCGACTGCGGGCCTGGCGGGCCAGCACCGCGAAGGAGCGCAACCTACCCGCCTACGTGATCTTCCACGATGCCACGCTCCGCGACATTGCCCGCCTGCGCCCGGAAAGCATCGAGGGTCTGGCGACCATTTCGGGGGTCGGCGACCGCAAACTGGATGCCTACGGGGAAGACATCCTGGCGCTGCTGACCGAAGCCTGAAACCCCGCGGCGTACCCAAAAAGAAGGCGCCATCGGCGCCTTCTTTTGATTCAAGCCTTCCGCAACCGGATCACTTCACCGCCAGCAGTTCCACTTCGAACACCAGGGTGGCGTTCGGGGGGATCACGCCGCCAGCGCCACGGGCGCCGTAACCCAGGGTGGGCGGGATGGTCAGCTTGCGCTTGCCACCCACCTTCATGCCCTGAACGCCCTCGTCCCAGCCGGCAATCACATGGCGGGCGCCGAGGGGAAAGACGAAGGGATCGTTGCGATCCTTGGATGAATCGAATTTCTTGCCATCGGTCAGCCAGCCGGTGTAATGCACCTGAACGTGCTGCCCAACCGTGGCCTCCGGGCCGCTACCAACTTCCAGATCTTCGATGACGAGGCCGCTCGCCGTAGTGACTTGGGTCATGAAATACTCCTTGTTAAAGACCGGCGGATTCTATTTCAAGTGGCCTTCAAGCGCTTGGCGAACTTGCTGCGCAGTTTCGCCACCTTGGGTGCCACCACATACTGGCAGTAGGACTGGTAGGGATTCCGGGCAAAGTAGTTGTGGTGATAGGCCTCTGCCGGCCAGAAGTGGGGCGCAGCCTGCACCTGCGTGACGATGGGGTCCGGGAACACCCCCTGGTGCTCCAGTTCGAGAATCTTGCGCCGGGCCGTTTCCTCCTGCTCCGCATCCCGGGTAAAGATCGCCGAACGATACTGGGTTCCGACGTCATTGCCCTGACGATTGAGGGTAGTGGGATCGTGAATCACGAAAAAAATGTCCAGAAGGTCCGCGCAGGTGATCACCGCCGGATCGAATTCGATCCTCACGGCTTCGGCATGACCGGTGTCCCCATCGCAGATGCGCTCATAGCTGGGATTTTCCAGGTGGCCTGCGATGTAGCCGGAGGTGACGGCCAGCACCCCTTCCACCTCCACGAAAACCGCCTCCAGGCACCAGAAGCAGCCCCCCGCCAGGACAATGGTTTCTGTTCGTAAATTTTTGCTTTCACTCATGACTGACTCCTTGCACACCGGAAAAAAGTGAACAACGGGCCCGGCGGCCGAGCTTGCTGTTCCACGGTAGATCACAGCGGTATTCTGCGGCAGGCGCGCGCTGCCCCCGAGCGTGTTGATGCACGACTCAACGGAAGGAAATGGAGAACAAGGTGTCCAGGGCATTCTCACTGCCCGTCCGTCCTATCAGCGCAATCCGGCGGGTCAGCTGGTAGGTGAGCTTGACGATGCTGGAAGTGCCCGTCACGCTCTGCTCGAAAGACAGCATGGCCCGGGCCGACAGCCGCTTGCCGATGGTCACCACCTGACCGGGCACCGTGCTGCCGCTGGCGCGGTAGGCGCTGGCGCCAGTGACGCTGCCGGTGGCCACACTGCTGCTCTGGACCCGGCCGCGCGGATCATAGCCCGCCCCCAGGGAGATCTCGTCGAAGCCCAGCGCGTTGGCCAGACTGGCCGACATACCCCCTCCTGTCCCGCCCAGAAGAGCCTGGGCCGCAGGCAGCAGCAACGCCATCTCGCCACCGGAGCCCTGATCGGGCGGGCGTCCGAGGACAATCCAGCCGAGTTTTTCCGGGTCGGGCACATTGGGCTCGGAAACCAGCCGCACCACCGGTCGGCGGGCAGTGCCCGTGATCCCCACGCCGGCTTCCACCGCCAGTCCCTTGCGCAGAGCCACCACATTGAGGCTCGGATTGGCCACAGGGCCATTGAAAGTCACGATGCCCTTCTCGATGGACAGTTTCTGCCCGTAACCCTCGAACACCCCGCCCTGGGTGATGATGGTCCCCGTGGCACCGAGGGGCCGGCCCGGCCCGGACTGAAGACGCAGTTCGCCTGCCAGCCGGGTATCCAGACCCAGAGCCTTCACATACAGGGCATCTCCCAGAGCGATGGCCAGATCCACACCCATCTGGAAGGGGTTCTCCGGCGCCTTCTGGCCCCGGGCTGGATCCATCACCTCCACGTCATCTCCGAGACTGGGGGCCGGGGTTCGGGACAGCTCCACGAAACCTGCATCGGCGGCCAGGCGCCCTTTCAGGTGGGCCGAGCTCCAGCCGCTCAGGATGTCCCCCTCCCCGCTCAGGACCAACCACTGATCGGGACGCTGAAGCAGGGGGAGACGATCGGCCTGGAAGCGGAACCGCCCCTCCCCGCTGGCCAGCTGAATCTGGCCACTGGCCTTGAGGGTCCCCGGCGTGCGGGTGAGCCTGTCCGCATCGATGCGCCCCTCCCGGGGACGAACCCGGTTGGGGGACACGAAACTGAACTCATCCAGGCGCAGCACCTCCCGGTTGAAATCGGCCACCAGGGTGCCGCCGGACAGGTGCAGGCCCTGATCGGCCATCACGAAATTCAGCTGCTCGCCCCGCAGACGTCCGGCGGCTTCCGGCCGGGCCGGCGTGCCGCTAAAGGTAAACTCCCCCTTCAGGCTACCGTCGGTCTTGAGGTTCTGGTCCGCCAGGGGGCCAGCCCAGGCGATGGAAGGCATGTCCAGGCTTGCGGCCCCCAGCAGGGGGGCTCCCGGCACCAGGCGGATGCGCCCCTCGGCAGTCCGCTC
>NZ_JAQUVG010000125.1 GCF_028693495.1 Zoogloea sp.
TTCGGCAATGCCGGTGACGCGGCTTGACAGCAGGAATTCACCCCCCACCCCCCAGGTGGCCCGCAGTTCTCCGCTGGCCTTGTCCTTCAGCCATCCCAGGTTGGAGTGGATCACCACCCGGTCATTGGCCAGGGACAGGGACGCGGGAAGGTACAGGAAGGTATTGCCCAGTAGATTGGGCCCCGGATTGATGTCTGGATGGCGCACCGTGCCGGCAGCCAGGCCCCAGCCCCAGGAATTGGTTTCAAGCGGCCGGAAGAGGGTCTTGAACTGGAACACGTAGTCCCGGGTGGCATTCTCCCCGGACTGCCAGGCACGCCCGCCGCCGAGGGTGACCTCAAAGTTGCCGAAGGGGTTGCAGGCGGGCAGGGCCCATACTTCACGGCTGTCCGTGTAGGTACGCATCCAGCTTTCCAGCTGGCAGCTGCCACTGGCGGTCAGGCGGGCATCATCGGTGACGAAGGGGCGCGCTGCCAGGGCCGGCATCGCGACGGCCTGGAGCAGGGCTGCAAGGAACAGGAGTCTCATTGAAAACAGTGTAAGAAAGATCTGTTGTCACTTGATGACAGTCTCGTCCAGCAGCTGGCGGGTCACCAGCCGGAGGTAAGCAGCAAACAGGATGGCTGCCGCAATGGTGCTGAGAACGGAAGCCTGCCAGAAGCCAGCCACCCCCTGGGGTGGCAGCCAGTCGCCGAGCCCCTGGTAGGCTAGGCCATATCCACCTCCCAGACCGATCCCCCAGAAGCACAGGGTGTGGACCAGCATGGGGCCCAGTGTGACCTTGTAGCCCCGGAGGGCATGGGCGGAGACGGTCTGGATCGCGTCGAAGAACTGGTACAGACACAGGTACAGCATCAGTGACACCCCGAGACCGCCGACTTCTGGATCAACGGTGTAGGCAGCCATGAGGGGTTCCCGGACAAACCACACGATCAGGCTTACCAGCGTGGTGAGGGTGGTGGCCACCACCAGACCGACCCGGGCCGCCCGACGGGCACCTGCGCCATCCCGGGCACCCACGGACTGCCCTACCAGGACCAGAGTTGCAATGGCCAGGGCCAGGGGCAGCATGTATATCAGGGCGGACAGATTGCCGACGATCCGATGGCTGGCGACGACGGAAGCCCCCAGCCTGGCCACCAGCAGGGCGATCAGGGTGAAGGCGGTGATTTCGACGAAGCTGGAAAAGCCCATCGGGAGCCCCAGGCGGAGGATTTCCACGAGAGGCTTGAGGCGGGGTCTGACCCAGTGGCTCAACAACTGATATGGCGCATAGACCGGTGCGCGGGCCAGATGGAGTGCGCCGCACAGCAAGGCGATCCACACAATCGTGACGGTGGAGACCGCACACCCCACTCCCCCCAGGGCAGGTATGCCGGGCAGGTGCCCGTTGACCAGGGCCCAGGAGAGGGGAATATGGACGGCCGTGGTCCCCAGGCTGATCACCATCAGCACCCGGGTGTGCCCGAGGGCGTTGGTGAAAGCGTAGAAGGTCCGGTACAGGAGGACCGCGGGCATTCCCCATGAAATTACATACAGGTAGCGACGGGTGCCGTTCTCGACCTCAGGGCTCACCTCCGACAGGCGCAGCAGCCAGTCCGGATGCTGGAGAAAGGCCATGGCTGGAATGGCCAGCCCCAGGGCCAGCCAGAAGCCTTGCTGGACTGAAGGGCCGATTTCATGCCGCCGACCGGAACCCACATGGTGGGCAACGATCGGCGCAACGGCTTGCAGGATGCCGACCATCAGCATCACCACGGAAATGTAGATGCCACTCCCGACTGCGACGGCGGCGAGGTCGGCTGTTCCGTAACGGCCGGCAATCAGTGTGTCACTGACCATCTGGGCCATGGACGACAACTGGGCAATCAGGACGGGCCAGGCAAGGCTGAGGATGCGCAGGGCCAGGAGGGCTGCGTCCTTGGGGAGAGGAGCGACGGTCATGGGGAGCGTAGTGTAGCGCGGGGATCAGGCTGAATGGCCGTGCAGACACCCGCTACCGGGACATCCTCCGATCCGTAACACTGCCTCCGGGATGCATGGGGGATGGGTCAGGATGCTCCTGGCGTCTCAAAGGGCATCATTACGGATCAGTCCTACGGCGAGACCTTCGATTTCCAGTTCCTCCTGGCGGGTATCCACCACAATCGGTGCGAAGTCCGGGTTGGCTGGCTGCAGTTCAACGATGGCCCCTTTGCGCTCCAGACGCTTGACGGTGACTTCGTTGTCGACCCTGGCCACGACGATTTGTCCGTTACGGGCTTCACGGGTGCGGTGTACCGCCAGCAGATCGCCATCGAGGATGCCTGCATCGCGCATGCTCATGCCACGGACCTGGAGAAGGTAGTCGGCACGGGGTGAGAAGAGCCCGGGATCCACCTGGTAGCGTCCCTGGATGTGTTCTGCAGCCAGGATGGGGCTGCCGGCGGCCACCCGCCCGATCAGGGGCAGGCCAAGGGCTTCCATCAGGCGGATACCCCGGGCGCGGCCTTCCTCGAGGGTGATGACGCCCTTGGCGGCAAGGGCCCGGAGGTGGGTTTCCGCAGCATTGGGCGAGCGGAAGCCGAAGGCGGTACAGATTTCGGCCCGGGTTGGGGGGCGGCCTTCCTGCTCGACGGTGTCACGGATGAGCCGGAGAATTTCCTGCTGACGGGGGGTGAGCTGTTCGGACATGGCGACTCCTGAATCGATTGTGTAATTTTATACAGGTTTCCATCGATCGCAAGTTGTCGGATCCTATCGAAACGGCAGGGTCGGCGTGAAACAGGCGTCGTTCCGGTAACAAAGGTCTTGAGTGCCCGTCCCGGATGGACTATCCCTTCAAGGACATGTCCGGCCGCCGTCGATCAACTGCACCACGCAACAGCAGATTCAGGAAAAGAAGAGCAGAGACACAGCCAGAGAACCGCAAGTCGAACAACTCAATCCAGCACGGGGTCCTTCTGGCCCCCCAACGTCCGCGGAGGAGATCTTCATGCATGTCAGTTCCCAACACGCTTCGGGTAGAGTTCTCAAAGCGGCTCGGTTAGAATCCCCGACGACGCCAGCGCTTCCCTGTGAAGGTCAGCCGGCCCCGCTCTTTACCCTGCCCGATGCCGATATGGAAATGTTTGATCTGGCCGCGGTGCTGGGTGCCAACCACCATGTGGTCCTCTACTTCTATCCTCGCGACAACACCCCCAGCTGCACCCGTCAGGCCATTGATTTCAGTGACCATGATGTGGATTTCGAGAAGGAGAAGTGCGTCGTCGTGGGGATCAGTCCGGACGACTGCCTGACCCATGCCGATTTTCGGGATGAGCACGGACTGTCCGTGGAGTTGCTCTCGGATGAAGAGGGTGAAGTCTGCAAGCTTTATGGAGTGTGGCTGGCTGCTCCGGTGGATGGCGTGGTAAAACGCAGCGTCCGCCGTTCCACATTCATCATTTCCAGTGACGGTGTGGTGCGTCACATCCTTCACGACGTCAATCCCCGTGGCCATGCGGCCGAAGTATTTCAGCTGATCAAGCAACTCAACTCAAGGAATTCAAATGGAAATCGCCAAGAACACGGTCGTCACACTTGACTACACGGTCACCGACCCGGATGGGAAGATGATCGATGACGGCCAGCACCCGCTGGTGTATCTGCATGGCGGTTACGACGGCATCTTCACCGTCATCGAGGAAGCCCTGCACGGCAAGAAGACGGGTGACACCCTGAAGGTCAAGCTCCTTCCCGAAGACGCTTTTGGCGAATACGATGCCGAGCTGGTCCTGATGGAGGATGCCTCCCTCTTCCCGGACAACATCGAAGTGGGCATGTCCTTCGAGCGGGTTGGCGAAGATGGTGAGGAAGACACCATTTATCACGTCACCGAAATCGCCGATGGCAAGGTGGTGGTGGACGGAAACCACCCCCTCGCTGGCACGGCGCTGATCTTCGACATCACCGTCAAGAGCGTGCGTGCGGCCAGCGCCGAGGAAGTTGGCCATGGTCACGTGCACGGCGAAGGCGGCCATCACCACTGATCCTGGTTTGTCGGCAGCCTGGCTGCCGGAGTCCGGATCGCACGCGGACCGCAATGCGGTCCGTTTTTTTGAGATGAACGGCATGGACAAGGGCGCAACCCTGTTGCGGGTGGAGCAATTGCACATCGAACTGGGTGTCCGGGGCAAACCCCTGCGGCCGGTGGAGGGTGTCAGCTTTGAAGTGTCTGCCGGCCAGACCCTGGCCCTGGTGGGCGAATCCGGCTGCGGCAAGTCGATGACAGCCCTGGCATGCATGCGTCTGCTGCCGGCCGGTGGGCGGATCGCTCAAGGAACCGTGCAACTGGGAGAGGCTGCCCTGCAGGCGCTGCCCGAAGCCCGGATGCGGGACATCCGTGGCAAACGTCTGGCCATGATCTTCCAGGAGCCGGCCACGAGCCTGAATCCGGTGATGACCGTGGGGGACCAGATCAAGGAAGTGCTGGTCCGCCATCGCCACATGACAGGCGAGCCGGCCTGGCAGGAGGCCGCGCGTCTGCTTGCAGCCGTTGGTATTCCGGACCCGGACCGCCGCCTGTCCGAGTATCCCTTCCAGCTCTCCGGTGGGATGAAGCAACGGGTGATGATTGCGATTGCCCTGGCCGGTGACCCTGAGGTCCTGATTGCCGATGAGCCCACGACCGCTCTGGATGTCACCATTCAGGCCCAGGTTCTGGATCTGCTGGCAGATCTGCAGGCCCGGCGCGGGATGGGCATGCTGCTGATCACCCACGATCTGGGGGTAGTGGCCCGGATGGCCCATCGGGTGGGGGTGATGTACGCCGGCGAACTGGTGGAGACCGGACCGCGGGAAGCTTTTTTCGGTCAGCCTCTGCATCCTTATGCCCGCAAGCTGTTTGCAGCCCTGCCTACCCGCCGGCAACGAGGACAGGCCCTTGAAACCATTCCGGGCCAGGTCCCCCGGCTGGGCGAGATGCCTGCCGGCTGCCGGTTTGCCGAGCGCTGTCCCCAGGTCCGGGCTCGCTGTCGTCTGGAGACACCGGGAATGCATGTGCTGGGCCAGCAGCAGGTGCGCTGCCACCTCTACGACCCGCTGTCGCCCCTGGCATGGCAGACCGAAAGCACCGGCGTCGCGCTGCACCCTGCACCGGGTGGGTGTCACGGGCATGCACTGGTGGTGGATGATCTGAAAGTGTATTTCCCCGTCCGGAAAGGGTTGTTCCGTCGTGTAGTGGGCCAGGTGAAGGCAGTGGATGGCGTGTCTCTACAGGTGCCGGCGGGCCAGACTCTGGCCTTGGTCGGAGAGTCCGGTTGCGGCAAGACGACTGCAGGCAAGGCCCTGTTGAAGCTGGTGCCTGCCAGTGGTGGAGCTGCCCGTTATGGCGGGTTTGACCTGTTGTCCATGAGCCCCCGCCAGTGGCGCCCCCTGCGCCGTGAGTTGCAGATCATCTTCCAGGATCCGTTCAGCTCCCTGAACCCCCGGATGCGGGTAGGGGAGATCCTTGAGGAGGGCATGCTGACGCTGGATATCGAGTCCGATCCTGTCGCCCGTGCAGCCCGGATCGATGCGCTGCTGGAGCGGGTGGGCCTGGACCCTTCGATGCGCCACCGGTTTCCCCACGAATTTTCCGGCGGGCAGCGCCAGCGGGTTGCCATTGCCCGGGCCTTGGCGGTCTCTCCACGGCTGATTGTCTGTGACGAACCCACCAGCGCCCTGGATGTGTCGGTACAGGCCCAGATCCTCAATTTGCTCCGTGATCTGCAGACCGAATTCGGTCTGTCCTACCTGTTCATCACCCACAATCTGGCCGTGGTGGATTACCTGGCTCACCAGGTCGCGGTCATGTATCTGGGGCGTATCGTGGAGCAGGGAAGCGTGGAGGAGGTTCTGCGGGATCCCCGCCACCCTTACACCCGCATGCTGCTGGCTGCGGTGCCGGCCGTGGATGGACAGCCCAGTGCAGGGCCGCCCTCCGGCGATGCCACCCGGGGCGACATGCCGTCTCCCCTCAATCCGCCTTCGGGATGTCATTTCCACCCCCGCTGCAGCGAGGCTCTGGAGCGCTGCCGGGTGGCGTATCCGGCCGAACGGCGACTCTCTTCAGGGCGGGTCGTGTGTTGTCATCTGTACTCCGCCTGAAGCCCATGCTGAACAGGGCCCCTTTCCGCAGGGGCCGGACAGCTGTCAGCGTTTTTTCCGCGAGTCCGCCGCGGGTTTGCCCGCAGGGGAGGCGGCCGTCTTCCCCTTGATGGCGTTCCTGGGGGAGGGGGCGTCGGCCTGACTTCGTCCCTTGCTGCGCTCCGGTGCCTGAGTGTTCCTGACCGCCACCTTGCGTTCGACCACCACTGCTTTCCCGTTCCGTCCCTTCATCACCGTGCGCTGAATGATCATCGGCGGGGGTTCCACCGCCCCTGCCTGGGGTTTGGTGGGAAGCAGTCGGGACAAGGTGATCCGGTCACCCTCTTGTTCGGAGGGCACAATCAGGGTGTAACCACTGCCGATGCGGGCCCGGGGCGACAGGCCATTGACCTGGCGCAGGCGAGTGGCCGAGATGCCCAGCCGGTCGGCTACGCCTTCCAGGGCTTCCCCTTCCTGCAACTCGTAGGTTTTCCAACTGGCACTGTCGGGGTCGTGCCGTTCCAGGTTGATCAGGAACGCTTCCACCTTGTCAGCCGGGATGATCAGGGACTGGCTGCCATTGACCGGCAGAATCGGGCGCTTGTAGCCCGGGTTGAGAGCCAGGATCTCCTCCACTGGGGTTTCAGCAAGCCGGGCCGCAGTGGCCAGGTCCAGGGCGATCCGGCTCTCGACCGTAGTGAAGTAGGGCCGGTTGGGAATGTAGGGCAGATTGAGGCCGAACAGTTCCGGCTGGGCCACGATATTCTTGAGGGCCTGCAGCTTGGGCACGTAGTAGCGGGTTTCCCCGGGCATGTTGAGGTGCTGGTATTCCGTGGGCAGGCCGGCTGCCCGATTCCTGGCAACCGCCCGGCCGACAGCGCCTTCCCCCCAGTTGTAGGAGGCCAGGGCCAGGTGCCAGTCGCCATGCATCTCGTAAATGGTCTGCAGGTAGTCCAGGGCGGCATTGGTCGAGGCAATCACATCCCGGCGCTCGTCCACCCACCAGTTCTGCTCAAGCTTGTAGCTCTTGCCCGTGGAGGGAATGAACTGCCACAGTCCGGATGCCTGGGCGGAGGAAAGTGCCATGGGGTTGAAGGCGCTTTCCACCATCGGCAGCAGAGCCAGTTCGGTGGGCATGCCCCGCCGTTCGAGTTCCTCGACGATGTAATGGAGATAGCGCTGCCCCCGGGCGAAGATCTGGCGCAGGGAGCCTGGCCGGTTGATGTAGTAGATCTGCCGGTCGGTCACCAGGTCGGTGTTGAGGTCCGGCATGGAAAAGCCCCGCCGGATGCGTTCCCACAGATCGTCGGGGGCGACGGTGAGATCAATGGTGGGAACCCGGACCGAGTGATCGCGGATCTCGAAGATCGGGTGGGAATGCAACCCGGCAGATTCGGCGCCCGGCATGATTTCATCCTGGCGCCGCAGGGGTTCCGGCTCGAACTGGGAAAAGGCCGGTCCCGTCGCCAGAAGGGACAGAAACAGCGCGATAACTCTCGGAAACATCAGGGGATTTGTCGCGCAGGAGGCAAAGGGAGGATTCTAGCCGTCCGTCCTGCACAGGGTCAAACCGAGTGGGCTGGAAATGCCCTCGGGGATGCAACAAGATTTTGCGGTTGGCTGCAGCTGAAGATCAGGTATTGACGCGGCTATTGCCTCAACCCCGTCCATTTGGGGCACAATCACCTGCCCCGACGCATCTCTTTTCAACCCGCACTCCCAAGACCGAGAGCCCTGCCTGTGAAAGCCCTGTTGATCGAAGACACCCTGACGAGCGCCACCCTGGTGTCTCATCAGCTTCGCAACATCGGTATCGAGCCTCTGGTGGCCCGGGACGGGGAAAAGGGCATTGAGCTCTTCAGGCAGCACAAACCCGATGTGGTCCTGCTGGACATCATCATGCCGGGCATGGATGGTTTTGAGGTGGCCCGGCGCCTTCGCCAGCTTGAGGAAAACGGGGACTGGACTCCAATCATCTTCCTGACGGCGCGCACCAGCGATGAAGATCTGGAAAAAGGCATCGCGGTGGGCGGTGACGATTACCTGATCAAGCCTGTATCCGAAACCGTGCTGGCAGCCAAGCTCAAGGCCATGCC
>NZ_JAQUVG010000126.1 GCF_028693495.1 Zoogloea sp.
ACCTGCCATAACGGGAGAAACACTGCAGCCCGCCAGCAGCAGGGCCAGTAGGGCCGTGCGCAGCGCGCTCATTCCGTCGCAGACACTCCGGGCCGGGAGGTCGGATACAGGCGGTCACCCACGGGTAAAGGCGCTGCGCCGGTAAGGGGAAGAGCGTGCGGGGGCGTCATGGAGGAGCGTGTTCCGGGTGTGGACTTCTATGATAATGGGCTGGGTTGAGGTGCGCTAGCAACGCACCCGGGGAATGTCAGGTGTCCGTGAATTAGTACGTCATATTGTGCCTGGGTAGGCTAAACTCGATGGCCCTGGAACAGACGTCATGGCCCATGTCAGTGATAGACCAGATCCGCATACTGATTATCGAAGATCACGTCCTGGTCCGCGAAGCCATGGCCCTGACCCTGGCCCAGGCGGCGGATCAGGTGGTCTGCCAGCAGGCCAGCAACGCCAGCGATGCCCTGGCGATGCTGGAAGAGAATCCGGACTGTGATCTGCTGGTGGTGGATCTGATGCTGCCGGAAATCAACGGTTTCTCATTGCTGGGCGCGATTGCCAGGCGCTTTCCGGATGTGCCGGCGCTGGTTGTGTCGGCTCTGGATGATCGGGAGTCGGTGCAGCGGGCCATGAAGGCGGGAGCGTCCGGTTTTGTTTCCAAGGCGAGTCCCAGCAATACCTTCATTGCCGCGGTGCGGACCATCCTGGCGGGGGGCGTATTCACCCCTGAGACAACCAGTCCCGACAGCGGCAACCGTAATCGCCGGACCAGCCAGGCCAGCCAGGTTTTTGCCGAGCGCTTCCAGCTGACGGTGGCCCAGGGGAGAGTGCTCGAACTGGTTGCCCAGGGAAAGTCCAACCGGGACATCGCTGAATTCCTCGGCCTGTCCGAAGGTACGGTCAAGGTGCATGTCTCGGCCATCCTGCGCAGTCTGGGCGTCACCAGCCGGGCCCAGGCGCTGGTCATGATCGCCCGTGCGGGTCTACGGGTCTGAAAGCCTTTCCTGTCATGGGGCGTTAACGCTGTTTTAATCCGGCGGTCTTAGTCTGGGCAGGATTTCACACATCCAGCCAATGACCATGAAGACTCCGAATACCCCCCGTACCCTCACCCTCCTGGCCGCCACGCTGGCCGCGCTTGGCCTGACCGCCTGTGGTGGTAGCGGTGGTGGGGCCAGGCCCCTGGATCTGACGATCCTCCACATCAACGACCATCATTCCCGCCTTGACGCTGAAACCACGTCCCTGACCCTGAAGGATGCGGCGGGTACGAGTCGCTCGGTCACCGTCGAACTGGGGGGCTTTCCCCGGGTGACGGCTGCGCTGGAGGCGCTGGCTGCCGAGCGCAAGAACGTGCTCAAGCTCCACGCCGGCGATGCGATCACCGGCGATCTCTACTACACCCAGAGTGAAGGTCAGGCCGATGCGGCCTTGATGAACACCGTCTGTTTCGACGCCATGACCCTCGGCAACCATGAGTTCGATGGGGGGGATGCCAGTCTGGTCAAGTTCGTCGACTTCCTTCAGGCGGGTAACTGCAAGACCTCGGTGCTGTCGGCCAACGTCAAGCCGGCGACGGGGAGTGCCCTGGCCAGTCGCGTGGGCAGTTACCGGATCTTCGACAAGGATGGGGAGAAGGTCGGTGTGGTCGGCCTCACCGTCAAGGACAAGACCCAGTTCGCCTCCCGCCCGGACGCCTCGACCCAGTTCCTCGACGAAACTGTTGCCGCCCAGGGGGCCATTGACGAGCTCCGTAACCGTGGGGTGAACAAGATCATCCTGTTGTCCCACCTGGGCTACAGTGCCGACCGGAGCATTGCCGCCAAGCTGGACGGGGTGGATGTGATCATCGGCGGCGACTCCCACACCCTGCTGGGGCCAGACAGCATGAAGGACTACGGCTTGACCCCCTCCGGCGCCTATCCGACCCAGGTCACCGACAAGGGGGGCAAACGGGTCTGTATCGCCCAGGCCTGGCAATACGCCTATGTGGTGGGGGCTCTGGATGTGAAGTTTGACGTGAATGGAGAGGTCAGCGCCTGCTCGGGGGCACCCAGGGTGCTGGTAGGCGATACCTACAAGGTGGGCTCTGCGGCGGCATCCGAAGCGGACGCCACTGCCTACCGCAGCCAGCTGAACGCCTCGGGTGTGTTCCGGATCACGGCCCCTGCGGCGGCGGCAACCACCGTGCTGGCCACTTACAAGGCTCAGAAGGACGCCCTGTCCACCCAGGTGGCCGGAAGCACCACCGAGAACCTGTGCCTGCGCCGGGTGCCGGGTGCCAAGCGGGACACCAGCCGCTCCAGCCTTGGGGATGCGTGCAACAAGGATCCCATGGTGATAGCCCAGGGCGGCGACATCCAGCAACTTGTGGCGGATGCCTTCCTGGCCCAGGGCCAGCGTTTCGGCGGCGCCGACATCAGCCTGCAGAACGCCGGTGGCGTCCGCACCGACATCCCCGCCGGCAACATTACCGTGGGGCAGGTGTATACCTTGCTGCCCTTCAAGAACACCCTGACCCGTGTGGTGATGAACGGTGCCCAGGTCAAGGCGAGCATCGAGGATGGGGTGGATTCGGTACTCAATGGCACCGGCACGGGGGCTTATCCTTACACCGGCGGCCTGCGTTTCCAGGTGGACATGAACCAGGCCAGGGGCAGCCGGGTGAGCAGCCTGGAGGTCCGGGATGCCTCGGGTACCTGGCGTGCCCTGGATCTGGCGGCCAGCTACAAGGTGATCACCAACAACTTCACCGCCGATGGCGGGGATCGGTATGACACCCTCAAGGCCATTCCCGCTGCCCAGAAGGAGGAGACCTTCCTGGATTACGCGGACTCCTTCCTCCAGTACGTGCGTGGCAACTCTCCGTTGAGCAAGCCGGCCACGGCCGCGCGCAGCACCCAGCAGTACACCGAAACACCCTGATCGAGTGGCACGGGCGGCAGTCCGTGCTCCGGCGGCAGTCCCAGCCCGTGGCCCGGCTGCGCTCAGCGCAGCCGGGCCACGTCCCTTACGGGGGGAGCGCCGAACTGGCGGCGGTACTCCCGGCTGAACTGGGACGGGCTTTCGTACCCTACCCGGAGCGCTGCGCTGGCGGCGTCGATGCCCTCGGTGAGCAGGATCTTGCGGGCCTCCTGCAGGCGCAACTGCTTCTGGTACTGCAGCGGGCTCATGGCCGTCAGGGCCTTGAAGTGGTGATGGAGGGTGCTCTTGCTCATGTTGGCGGCACCGGCCAGCGCATCGATGGACAGGGGCTGGTCGTAGTTGCCCTTGATCCACTCGATGGCCCGGGCCATCCGGTGGCTCTGGCTGTCTGCGGCCGCGAGGGTGCGCAGGCGTCCGCCCAGGGCGCCGGTGAGCAGGCGGTAGAGCAGCTCCTGCAGGTACAAGGGGGCAAGGACCGGGATGTCTTCCGGAGTGTCCAGCAGGCTGACCAGGCGCAGGGTGGCGTCCATCACCGGTCCGGTCAGGGGGCTGACGCCCAGACCCAGGGCTGCCCGCAGGGCGAGGTCCGGTCCGGGCGGGAGCTGGCCGGCCAGCTCAGCGATGCGGCGGGGGTCGAGATCAATGACGGCGCACAGATAAGGGTGCTCCGGGGAGGCCTCGGTGATTTGCCCGATCACCGGCAAGTCCACAGAGGTGATCAGATAGTGGCGACTGTCGTACTCGAAGTTTTCGTCGGCCAGACTGAGGCGCTTGCGGCCCTGGGCGGCAACGGCCAGCACCGAACGATAAATGGCGCAGACGGGGGTGCTGGTGGAGCTCGCCCGGTACAGGCTCAGGCCCGGGATGGGTGTGGCGTTGGGACCATCCCCGGTGCAATATCGTTCAATCAGGGTGGCGAGGCGTTGGCAGTCCTCTTCCTTGCGCGGTGGTGGGTCTTCTGGCAAAAAGCTTGATTCGATCACGCTTTATTCCTTTCCAAGAGTGCCGAAGGCATGTTCTGGTGTGGTGATGCTGGCTGGCGCTGCCAGCATGTCCGGAAAATCAGGCAAGAATAAGACAGGATCCTGCAATCCCCAAGGGGACCTGATCGGCTAAATTTTCAGGGTCTGCCGGAGCAGCGTTGATGCCCCGGCCCGGGCCCTGACGCCCCATCATCACGAAAACCCCATTTCCTCCTCAGGAGAGTGACCATGATTCAGCTCACCATAAACGGCAAGCCGCAGCAGGCGGATGTCGAGCCTGACACCCCGCTGCTGTGGGCCCTGCGGGACTCCTTGCTGCTGACCGGAACCAAATATGGTTGCGGCGCCGGCCTGTGCGGCGCCTGTACCGTGCATGTGGACGGCCAGCCGGTCCGTTCCTGTGTCACCCCGGTCGCCAGTGTGGCTGGCAAGAAGGTTTCCACCATCGAGGCCGCGGGTGATTCCCGGGTCGGCAAGGCCGTTCAGGACGCCTGGCGCAAGCTGGACGTGGTCCAGTGCGGCTACTGCCAGTCAGGTCAGATCATGAGTGCGATCGGCCTGCTCAGCACCAAGAAGAAGCCCACCGACGCGGACATCGATGCCGCCATGGCAGGCAACCTGTGTCGCTGTGCGACCTATGTGCGCATCCGCGCTGCGATCCACGAAGCCGCCAAGGCCCTGGCCTGAGGGAGAGAACGACGATGAACCCCATTCAGAATGTTTCCCGCCGCCACTTCCTTCAGGGCGTTGCCGGCCTGACCCTGGGCATTGCCCTGCCTGCCGTCAGCCAGCAGGCGGGTGCCGCCGAGGCAGCCGTGGCCGGCACGCCCTTCGAGCCCAATGCCTTCGTCCGTATCGGGACAGACAACATCGTCACGGTACTCTCCAAGCACCTGGAGATGGGTCAGGGGACCTATACCGGCCTGGCCACCCTGGTGGCCGAGGAGCTGGATGCCGCCTGGGCACAGGTCCGGGTCGAGGGGGCTCCGGCGGATGCCAGACGCTATAACAACCTGGCCTTCGGCCCCATGCAGGGCACCGGCGGCAGCACCGCCATGGCCAACTCCTGGGAGCAGATGCGCCAGGCGGGGGCCAGTGCCCGGGCCATGCTGGTGGCAGCCGCTGCCCGGCGCTGGAATGTGCCGGCAACCGAGATCACCGTCCGGGAGGGGGTCGTCAGCCACGCTGCCAGTGCCCGCACGGTCCGTTTCGGCGAGCTGGCCGAGGCAGCTGCAGCGGAGGCGGTACCGGCGCTGGTCACCCTCAAGGACCCCAGGGACTTCCGTCTCATCGGCCGCCATGCGCCGCGCAAGGACAGCGTTGCCAAGACCGACGGGACGGCCCAGTTTACCCAGGATGTGCACCTCCCGGGCATGCTGGTGGCCCAGGTGGTCCATCCGCCGCGTTTCGGCAGCCGGGTCAAGGCACTGGATGCCACGGCCGCCCGGGCCCTCAAGGGGGTGGTGGACGTGGTGCAGATCCCCGGCGGTGTCGCCGTGCTGGCCCGGGACACCTGGACCGCCAGCAAGGGCCGTGATGCGCTGGTGATCGAATGGGATGACAGCGCCGCCTACCGGGAAAGCAGCGATCAGATCCTGGCCCGCTACCGGGCCCTGGCGGCGACGCCGGGCAAGACCGCGCGCAAGGACGGGGACGTGGAGGCCGCCTTTCAGGGCGCAGCCCGGGTGGTGGAGGCGAGCTATGACTTCCCCTATCTGGCCCACGCTGCCATGGAGCCGATGAACTGTGTCGTCCAGCGCACGGCCACGGGGCTGGAAGTGTGGAACGGCGAGCAGTCCCATACGGTGGATCAGGCCAAGCTGGCGGCGCTGTTCGGGCTGGCGCCGGAGCAGGTCAATATCCACACCCTGTATGCCGGCGGCAGTTTTGGCCGGCGTGCCAGCACCGACTCCGACTACGTCCGCGAAGCGGCCAGCATCGTCAAGGCTTTGGAGGGGAGTGCCCATGCCCAGGTGCCGGTCAAGCTGGTGTGGACCCGGGAGGACGACATGCGGGCGGGCTACTACCGGCCGCTCTTTCATCACCGTCTCGAAGCGGCGCTGGACAAGAACGGCCGCATCCAGGCCTGGCGCCACCGGCTGGTGGGTCAGTCCATCGCTGCCGGGTCCGCCTTTGAGCCCTTCCTGGTCAAGGATGGTGTGGACCATCTGTCGGTAGAGGGGGCAAGCTCCCTGCCTTATGCCATCCCCAACCTCCAGGTGGAGCTGCACACCCCCACCGACATCCCGGTGCCGGTGCTGTGGTGGCGTTCCGTGGGCTCCACCCACACCGCCTATGCCACTGAGACCTTCCTCGATCGCCTGGCCGTCAGCGCCGGACAGGATCCGGTCGCCCTGCGCCTTCAGCTCCTCGACAAGCATCCGCGTCACGCGGCGGTGCTGCGCCTGGCAGCGGAAAAGGCGGGTTGGGGCAAGCCCCTCGCCAAGGGCAAGCCGGGTGAGCGGCGTGGCCGCGGGGTGGCGGTGCACGAATCCTTCCAGTCCTTTGTGGCCCAAGTGGCTGAGGTGACGGTTAAGAAGGATGGATCCCTGCGTGTGGACCGTGTGGTCACTGCGGTGGACTGTGGTTTTGCCATCAACCCCGACATCATCCGTGCCCAGGTCGAGGGCTCCGTGGGCTTTGCCCTGACGGCGGCGTTCTATGGGGAGATCACCCTCAAGGAGGGCGTGGTCGAGCAGGGGAACTTTGGCGAGTACGGCATGCTGCGCATCAACGAGATGCCCAGGATCGAGGTCCATATCGTCCCGTCGGCGGCCAAGCCCACCGGGATCGGTGAGCCGGCGGTGCCCCCGGTGGCCCCGGCGGTGGCCAACGCGCTGGCAGCGGCCACGGGGAAGTGGGCGACCCGGCTTCCCTTTGTCACCCGCCAGTTCAAGGCCTGAGCCCATGGACAGCCAGGATCTGCAGGTGCTCGGTGCCCTGGGGCGCTGGCAGGCGGAGGGCTGCCGGGGGGCTCTGGTCACCGTGGCCCGCACCTGGGGGTCCGCCCCTCGTCCGGCAGGGGCCTGGATGGCCCTGGGGGCGGATGGGCGGGTCCAGGGGTCCGTGTCCGGTGGCTGTGTCGAGGACGACCTGATGGCCCGCATGCGGGCAGGGGAGTTCGCCGGTACGGCGCCCGTACTCTTGCGCTACGGCGTCAGCCGGGAGGACGCTGCCCGTTTCGGTTTGCCCTGCGGGGGAACCCTGGAGCTGCTGCTCGAGCCGGCACCCGATCCGACCTTGCTGGCCGAACTGGCGGCCCGGATTGCCGCTGGTCAGCTCGTCCGGCGGGAGGTCGAGCTGACGAGTGGCGAGGTGCGTCTTGGCGCTGCTTGCCGGGGGGATCTGCTGGCCTGGGATGGCCGTTGCCTGGCCACGGTGCACGGTCCCCTGTGGCGTCTGCTGATCATCGGTGCCGGCCAGATTGCCCGTTACCTGGCACCGATGGCCCAGGCTCTGGATTATGCGGCCAGCGTCTGCGACCCCCGGGAAGAGTATGCCCGGGAGTGGGATGTCCCCGGCGTGCCTCTGCTGGCGGGCATGCCCGACGACGTGGTGGTGGAGATGGGCCCCGATCCCCACACGGCCATCGTCGCCCTGACCCATGATCCCAAGCTGGATGACATGGCCCTGCTGGAAGCCCTCAAGTCTCCGGCCTTTTATGTGGGTGCCCTCGGCTCCCGGGTCAATAACCAGGCCCGCCGCGAACGTCTGCTCCAGTACTTCGATCTCTCTGCCGGGGAAGTGGCCCGTCTGCACGGTCCCACCGGGCTGCCCATCGGCAGCCGGACGCCACCGGAGATTGCCGTCTCCATTCTGGCCGAGATGACCGCGGTGAAGAACGGGGTCGCGCTTGAGCAGCCCCGGGGGCGTGTGCCGGCCAGTGCCGGTTGCGGGGTGGGATAGCCGTGGAGGTGACCGGAGTGCTGCTGGCTGGCGGGCAGGGGCGCCGGTTCGGCAGCGACAAATTGCTTCATCCCCTGGCGGATGGTACTCCGGTCGGTGTTGCCGCTGCCCGGGTGCTCGCGGCGGCGTGCCCCCGCAGTGTTGCGGTGCTGCGCCCGGAGCAGGATGTCCTGGCCGGACTGCTGGCGGCGGAAGGGCTGGTGGTGGTGACCTGCGCTGCCTCGGCGGAAGGCATGGGGCATTCCCTGGCAGCCGGAGTGGCGGCCAGCCCGGAGGCGGCTGGCTGGCTGGTGGCCCTGGCGGACATGCCCTTCCTGAGGGTGGACAGCCTCCTCAAAATCCTG
>NZ_JAQUVG010000020.1 GCF_028693495.1 Zoogloea sp.
ACCTACAAAATTGTCAAGGAAAAAATTCCTGAAGGCAAAACCACCTGTTCCCTGTGTTCGCGCCTGCGTCGCGGCATTATTTACCGCACTGCAAAAGAGCTGGGTGCGACCAAGATTGCCCTCGGCCATCACCGGGATGACATGATCGAAACCTTATTTCTCAACATGTTCTTTGGCGGCAAGATGAAGTCCATGCCGCCCAAGCTGGTTAGCGATGATGGCCATAACGTGGTCATCCGGCCGCTGGCTTATTGTGCCGAGAAGGATGTCGAGCGTTTCGCCAGAGGCATGGAGTATCCGATCATCCCCTGCAATCTCTGTGGCAGCCAGGAGAACGCCCAGCGCAAGCAGATCAAGGCGATGCTGCGGGATTGGGATAGCCGCTTTCCGGGGCGCATCAACTCCATTTCCAACGCCATGGCCAATGTCGTGCCGTCCCATCTGGCTGACAATGCCCTTTTTGATTTCCGGTCGGTGTCCCAGGCAAGCACCGTGGATCAGGGAGACACCGTTTTCGACGCGCCTGAACTGCCCATGCCCTCCGTAGCTGCCGGGGCGATCCCCGTCGGGATCTGGAAAAGTTGAGCTTTGCTTTTTCCGTTTGAACGTCTCATCGGACCAGACCTGCCATCATGACCGAGTCTTTCCGCCACCACGAACGCCCTCCCACGCCTTCCCTGCTTCACGCGGAAGTCAGTGGAGGGATTGCCTTGGCGGTCAGGCTCGGAGAGGCAGAAGCGGGTTATGCGGTTGAGCGCTGCCTGAACCGCATGTCCCGCTGTGCGGAGGCGTATGCGGCGGGACTTCTGGACGTGGACAAGGACGTGCTCGTGGCCCGTTTCCCGGATGCAGATGCTGCGCTGCTGGCCGCCCGGGAAATGAGGGAGCGGGTCCGTGCCCTGCCTCCCATGAGCGGCATCAAGCTGGTGCTGCGGGCGGGTGTCGTGCTGGAAGCCGAGACAAAAAAAGGCTTGCAAAGCCCGGAAGCCCTCGCAGCCTGGCTGGTGTCCAGCCAGAATCCGGACAGCATTACGGTTTCCGAAGCCCTGAGCAAGGTCCTCTCGCCGTCGATGCAGCGCTTGCTCGCTCGTTTGGGGAGCGAAGGGCTGCCTTTTCCTGTTCTTGAACTGGGAGAGGCGCCACCGCCGACCCCTGTCGAGTTGCGGCATGAAGCCCTCCAGGTCCAGAAGCGTCTCCATGTCAGTTTCCGGGGTCAGGCCTGGACTGTCGATGCAGCCCACCCCACCCTGCTCGTCGGCCGCGAAACCGGTAACGACATCGTGATCGCTGACCAGCGGGTGTCCCGTCAGCACGCCCGCTTCGAGTTGCGGGGCGGGGTCTTCCGGCTGACCGATTCGAGCACCAACGGCACCTTCCTGCTTGAGGAGGGAAATTCCGAGCAGTGCATCAGGCGGGAGGACTGCGTGCTCGGTGAGAAAGGCCACATCGGTTGCGGCTTTTCTCCCGCGGACAACATTTCAGAGGCTGTTGCTTTTGCGCTGGATTGATGCACCCGCCGGCAGGCCTCCCCCGGCACAGGGGGCACAGTGGCGCCCCCTGTGCCGAGGTCGCGGGGCCAGGCTCAGTTTTTCAGGCAGTCACTCATGAACGCCTTGCGCTCATCGCCCTTGAGTGCCTTGGCGCCAGCGTCCTTGTTACAGGCTTTCATCTTGTCCTGTTGGGTCGGTTTGGCTGGTTTGGCTGACAGGCAGCCTTTCATGAAGGTCTTGCGCTCCTCACCCTTGAGTTCCTTTTCGGCGGCTTCGGTATTGCATTCCTTCATCTTGTTCTGCTGGGCCGTCGCAGCCAAGGCGCTGGGGGCCAGGCTGGTGGCGAACAGGGACACGGCTACGCTCAGGATCAGCTTTTTCATGAAGACACTCCTTCTGTGTGGACGATGATACGGCTCTGCGACGACAACGGCTTCATCATAACGTGAGCGCGCCCGGGGGGTGGGAAGGGGTAGGAAAAGTACCCCATCCGCATCCGGAGCTCAGAACTGGCTGTCTTCCATTGCCCGGCGCTGGCGATCGACGAACTCCTGGGTGGAGTCGATTCCCCTCAGCAGTAGGATTGTGGAGCGCACGGCGGCCTCGAGCAGGACGGCCAGGTTGCGGCCGGCGGCCACGGGCAGCACGACCCGCCTTAGCGGAACGCCGAGAATCAGCTGCTGCTCTCCCTCCAGGGTGAGGCGCAAGGGGTCTTCCTGGCCAGGCTGGCGACGCTGCAGGTGCACCACCAGCTTGAGTTTCATTTTCCGCCGGCAGGCGGTTTCGCCAAAGATGGTCCGGATGTTCAGGATGCCCAGCCCGCGCACTTCGATCATGTCCTGCAGAAGTTCGGGACAACGGCCTTCCAGTACGCTTGGAGCAATCCGGGAGAACTCGACGATATCGTCTGCGACCAGACCATGACCGCGCGAGATCAGTTCAAGAGCCAGTTCAGACTTGCCTGCGCCCGAATCTCCAGTAATGAAAACGCCCAAGCCCAGCACATCCATCAGCACGCCGTGGAGGGCCATCCGCTCGGCCAGCTGACGCGACAGGTAGCTGCGCAGGTGATCAATGATGTTGGCCGAGGGGAGCGGACTGGCAAACAGGGCGATGTCGTGATTGGCACACAGGGTGCGGATCATCGACGGGATGTCTTCATCATCCCCAACGATCAGGGCAGGGGGTGAGTAGGAGAGGATCTCCCGCACGTGATAGGTGACCTTCTCCCGGGTCTGCCGCCGGGCCCAGGCCATCTCCGAGCTGCCGAGGATCTGGAGGCGGTCAGGGTGGATCAGGTTGAGGTGTCCCACCATGTCGGCGGGCCAGATGCGGTCCTCAGAGACCGAGATGCGGGTGTCTAGGCTGCCGCAGATATGCCGCAGCCGGAGGCGTTCGAGATTGTCGTCAAACAGCCGGGCTACGTTGATCTGACGCATCATCGCTGCCCCAGTTGGCAAAGAGGGCGTGCACGGTTGCTGCATCCGGTGCGCTCATCAACTGCTCCCGGAAGCTCCTGTCGCTGAACATCTGGGCAAGTTCGGACAGCAGCTGAAGATGATGTTCGTTGGCCTGTTCCGGTACCAGCAGGATGAACAGCATTGAGACTGGACGACCATCGGGTGCATCGAAGGGAACCGGTTCGGCCAGCCGGATGAAGGCACCGAGGGCATCCTTGAGGCTTTTGATGCGACCGTGGGGAATCGCGATGCTCTGGCCCAGACCGGTGGAGCCAAGCTTTTCCCGGGCAAACAGGCTGTCGAAGACGATGCTGCGCGCGATGCCGTGATTATTCTCGAACAGCAGGCCGGCTTGCTCGAAAGCGCGTTTCTTGCTGCTCGCCTCGAGGCCGACGACCACGTTGGCCAGCGGCAATAGTTTGGCGATGAGATTCATGGGTGGACTCTCCTGCATACGCGGGGCGACACAGGTTTCCGGTGAGATGATCGGGAGAAAACCGGGGGCATGGCCGCCGGGCCGTTGTGTCAGTTGGGGCGCATTATAGCCACAACGGTCCCGGGGGAACGCGCTATTACTGGATGATGAGGATCAGGATTCGGCGAGGTGCTGCTTCAGGGAGTCATGGCCGTGGTCGCTGATCTTGTCCTTATACTTCAGGACCTGACGATCGAGTTTGTCGGTCAGGGCGTCGATGGCCGCGTACATGTCGGCATCTTCTGCTTCAACATGGATGTCCTTGCCGCGCACGTGCACGGTGACTTCAGCCTTCTGACGCAGCTTTTCCACCGAGAGGATCACGCCGACGCTGGTGACGTTGTCGAAATGACGGATCACGCGATCAAGCTTGGAGGAAACGTACTCGCGGATGGCCGGCGTAACTTCGACGTGATGCCCCGTGATGTTGAGGTTCATGATTCTTACCTTTCTGTCAGATGGATTTGCGCAGACTGACCGGCGGGATGTCGAGGGACTCGCGGTATTTTGCAATGGTCCGTCGAGCCACGACGATTCCCTGCTGGCCCAACAACTCGGCAATCTTGGCGTCGGACAAGGGTTTCTTCTTGTCTTCTGCTCCTACAAGCTGGCGAATCAGCGCCCGAATCGCCGTTGAGGAAGCAGCCCCACCAGTGTCGGTGGCAACGTGACTGCCGAAAAAATATTTGAACTCAAAAATGCCTCGCGGCGTAGCCATGTACTTTTGGGTGGTTACCCGCGAAACCGTGGATTCGTGTAGATCCAGTTGTTCTGCGATCTCCCGCAGGGTGAGCGGGCGCATTGCCACATCGCCATAATCGAAGAACTGGCGCTGCCGGTCAACGATCGCTTGCGAAACCCGCTGGATGGTGTCGAAGCGCTGCTGAACGTTTTTGATCAGCCAGCGGGCTTCCTGCAGGTGACTCGACAGGGAGCCGCTGGCACCCCGGTTGTCACGGAGGATCTGGGCATAGAGGTTGTTGATGCGCAGACGGGGCATGGCATCGGGGTTGAGGTTGACCACCCAGTGACCACGCAGCTTGCGCACCACCACGTCGGGAACCACGTAGCGGGTGTCCGCCTGGGAGAACTGGGCTCCCGGCCGGGGGTTGAGGCTGAGGATCAGCGCGTGGGCTTCCCGCAGGGCATCATCGTTGCAGCGCAGGGCCCGCTTGATCTTGACGAAATCCCGGGCAGCCAGCAGCTCCAGGTGCTCGGCAACGATGGCCAGGGCCAGCTGGCGCGCCTCGCCGGGGGGCAGCGTGCGCAGTTGCAGGCCCAGGCACTGGGACACGCTGGTGGCCCCGATGCCGGCGGGATCCAGGCTCTGGATCTGACACAGGGCAATATTGAGGTCGTCGATCTCGAACTCGAGCTCGGCAGGCAGCAGGGGCAGGAGATCTTCGAGATCCTGGGTCAGGTAGCCGTCGTCATCCAGGGCTTCGATGAGAAAGCGCACCAGTGCCCGATCCCGGTCAGACAGGGGGGTCAGGGCCACCTGGGCATCCAGATGGTCACGCAGGGACGGCACTGCGGCCTGGAATTCCTGGAAGTCAGCGTCATCGTCGTCGTCCCGCTGTCCGTTGCCGCTGCCTGCAGTCATCCATTCGCCGGCTTCACCGCCATTGTCGAAATTCTGGTCAGCCTCGCGAGCCTGCTCCTGTTCCCGCTCCTGGGCGGCCTCACTGCCGGCGGGAGCCACCGGGCCGGGCGCCTCTACCCGACTGGAGCCCATGTCGCCTTCCGGCTCATCCCGTTCGAGCATCGGATTCTCGAGAAGGATTTTCTCGATTTCCTGATTGAGCTCAAGGGTGGACAGCTGGAGCAGCTTGATGGACTGCTGCAGCTGGGGCGTCAGCGCGAGGTGCTGGGAGAGCTTGAGCTGGAGGCTGGGCTTCATGAGACGGGAAGGGGCTCAGAGCCGGAAGTGCTCACCCAGGTAAACCTGGCGAACCTGCTCGTTGTGGACGATCTCGTCGGGTCGGCCGCTGGCCAGGACCTCGCCGGCATTGATGATGAAGGCCCGGTCACAGATGCCGAGGGTTTCCCGGACGTTGTGGTCGGTGATCAGTACGCCGATGCCCTTTTCTTTGAGGAAGCGGATGATCTTCTGGATGTCGATCACGGCAATCGGGTCCACACCGGCAAAGGGTTCGTCCAGCAGGATCAGCCGCGGGTCGGAGGCCAGCGCCCGGGCGATTTCACAGCGCCGGCGTTCGCCCCCGGACAGGGAAATGGCCGTACTGTCCCGGAGGTGTCCGATGCCGAGCTCGGCCAGGAGCTCATCGAGGCGGGCGGCCACCTGGGCCTTGCTGAGGCTTTGCAGCTCGAGGACGGCCTGGATGTTCTCAGCCACCGTCAGCTTGCGGAAGACGCTCATTTCCTGGGGCAGGTAAGAGAGGCCCAGGCGGGCGCGCTGGTGAATGGGCTTGTGGGTCAGGATCTGCTCATCCAGGGTGATCTCCCCCCCGTCGGCGGTGACCAGGCCAACGATCATGTAGAAACAGGTGGTCTTGCCGGCCCCGTTGGGACCGAGCAAGCCGACCACCTCGCCACTGCCGATGTCGAATGAGACATCATGGACGACCGTGCGCGCCTTGTATTTTTTGCGCAGGTTGCTGACTTTAAGCAGGCTCATCGCCGGGGTGTTCTTTCAGGACTCTACGTATGATTTCGGAAGAAAAGCCACGGCCTTGAAGGAATCGTGCCTGGCGCGCCCATTCTCTTGCTTCTGCAGGGGGAGTGGCGAATTTTCGTCGGCAAATTTCCCGGGCCCGGGTCAGTTCGTCCTTGCCTGTGTTGTCTCCGATAGCCTCACAGATCAGATCAGAGGCAATGCCTCGTCGGGACAGCTCCTGCTTGAGACGTGCCGTGCCGAAGCGGCTGGCCTTGGAACGCACATAGGCGTCGGCAAAGCGGGCGTCGGAAAGCAGGCCGAGTTCGACCAGTCGGTCGAGCTCGGCCTGGATTTCATCCGGCTCTCCCAGTCCATTCAGCTTGCGCGCGAGCTCTCCGCGGGAGTGCTCGCGCTGGGCGAGGCAGCGCAGGGCTTTGTCATGAAGGCTGGGGGGCATGAGGGGCTGTGCGGAGGCGGTTGCGCTGGATCAGCCGGCGGTTGTCGCTGCCGGCGTTGCCGCAATCGGCGCCATTTCAGGCAGGCTGCAGGCGACACGGATCTTGTTTTCGATCTCCCGGGCGATATGGGGATTGGCCTTGAGGAATTCCCGGGCGTTGTCCTTGCCCTGGCCAATTTTTTCGCCGTTGTAGGCGTACCAGGCGCCGGATTTATCCACGAACTTGTGCTGCACCCCCAGATCGATGATCTCACCTTCGCGGGAGGTACCCTCGCCGTAAAGGATGTCGAAGAGGGTCTCGCGGAACGGTGGGGCGACCTTGTTCTTGACGACCTTGACCTTGGTCTCGGAGCCGATCACCTCGTCGTTCTTCTTGATCGTGCCGATGCGCCGGATGTCCATGCGCACCGAGGCATAGAACTTGAGGGCGTTGCCGCCGGTGGTGGTCTCGGGGCTGCCGAACATCACGCCGATCTTCATGCGGATCTGGTTGATGAAGATCACCAGGGTGTTGGTGCGCTTGATGTTGGCGGTGAGCTTGCGCAGGGCCTGGGACATCAGGCGGGCCTGCAGGCCCGGGAGCTGGTCGCCCATCTCGCCTTCGATTTCGGCTTTTGGGGTGAGCGCCGCGACCGAGTCGATGACCACTACGTCGACACCGCCGGAGCGGACCAGCATGTCGGCGATCTCGAGAGCCTGTTCGCCGGTGTCGGGTTGGGAGATCAGCAGGTCTCCGATGTTGACGCCGAGCTTCTGGGCATAGGTGACATCCAGGGCGTGCTCCGCATCGATGAAGGCGGCGGTGCCGCCGAGCTTCTGCATTTCGGCCACCACCTGGAGGGTCAGGGTGGTCTTGCCGGAGGATTCGGGACCATAGATTTCGACAACCCGGCCGCGGGGCAGGCCGCCAATCCCCAGGGCGATGTCGAGACCCAGGGAGCCTGTGGAGACGGTCTGGATGTCGCTCTCCACCTCGCCATCGCCGAGGCGCATGATGGAGCCCTTGCCGAACTGCTTTTCGATCTGGGAGAGGGCAGCGGCGAGGGCCTTGGCCTTGTTGTCGTCCATCGTTATGATCCTTGTGAAAGGTTGAGGAGATTATGGCACAGAGTTTGCGTGCAGGTGTTGGCGCAAGGTCAGGTATGACTTGTGCTTGCGTTTAACTGTCATTTTATACAGTTATCGCGTCAGGTCCAGTGCAATTTGCCTGGGATTTTTCCCCCGCCTCCGGCGTGCTTCTCCTCAGGGATGGCGGCGCAGCAGCTCTTCCAGGGCAAACACCACGGCCTGGCGGCGGATCTCTTCCCGATCGCCATCGAAACGGCAGGTGGTCGTCTGGGGAGGTTCGCCGGTGCTGGCCCAGCCGAAGCACACGGTACCGACGGGTTTTTCCGGGGTGCCGCCGGTGGGGCCGGCGATGCCGGAGATGGACAGGGCGAGGTCGGCTTCTGACCGTTCGAGGGTACCTCGGGCCATTGCAGCCGTAGCAGCCTCGCTGACGGCCCCATGCCGGGCCAGGGTCATGGGTGAGACCCCGAGCAGGGCGCACTTGGCGTCGTTGGAGTAGGTGATGAAGCCGCAGTCAAACCAGGCAGAGCTGCCGGCGGTTGCCGTGACCACCTCGGCGACCCAGCCCCCGGTGCAGGATTCCGCGGTGGCCAGCCGCCAGCCGCGGGTTTTCAGATGCTCACCCACGCGCAGGGAAAGCTGTTCGAGTTGGGTGTCCATCAGCCGAAGATCCTTACCAGAATAGCCAGGGCCAGCAGGGTGTAGCCTGCCGCCAGCAGATCGTCAAGCATGACTCCGAAGCCGCCGCGGGTGCGTTGATCCACCCAGCGGATGGGGTGCGGTTTGACGATGTCAAAGAAGCGGAACAGCACGAAGGCCACCGCCTGCCAGGCCAGCCCGGGGGGGGCCAGCCAGAGGACCAGCCAGATGGCGACGATTTCGTCCCAGACGATACTGCCGTGATCGGCGACGCCCAGGGCCCGGCCGGTCCGCTCGCAGGCCAGTATGCCGAACAGGAAGCAGGCTACCAGGAGGGCCGCGAACAGACCTTCGGACAGAGGCGCCCGCACGAAGGGGAAGAGTAGCCAGCCTGCCAGGGTGCCTGCCGTGCCGGGGCCCTTGGGCCAGAGGCCAGAGCCGAAGCCCAGGGCCACGAAGTGGGCCGGGTCGGACAGGAGAAAGCGGGGCGTGGGTTTCATGCGTTGCGGCCGAAGTGGTCGTAGCCCAGGGCACGGGGGGATTCCTGCCGCCCATCCGGATGGCACAGGAGCAGGACGCCGGAATGTGCGGTGATCCGTCCGATGGGGTGGAGGGGGAGTCCCAGACGTTCGCCCAGGGCAAGCAGAGCGTCATGGCACGGGGCAGGAGCGGTGAACAGCAGTTCGTAGTCGTCGCCTCCAGCCGTGCACGCCTGCAGAGCCCGTGCCGGATCGCCACAGCCAGCGGCCAGTGCGGCCAGGGGCAGAGCGGCGGTGCGGACCTCGGCGCCCACGCCGGAGTGTTCTAGGATGTGGCTGAGATCACCGAGCAGGCCATCGGAGACGTCGAGCATTGCGCTGGCGATGCCGCGCAGTCCCAGACCCAGGGCGACCCGGGGCTGGGGGCGCTGGAGTGCCTTCAGACAGCTATCGCGGAAAGCGCCATCGAGCGCGAGCGACCCCTGCAGATGGGCCAGCCCGAGCGCTGCCCGGCCAGGGGTGCCGGACACCCACAGTTCGTCCCCCGGCCGTGCGCCGCCGCGGGTAATGGCCTGGCCCAGCGGAATTTCCCCGAAGATCGTGGGGCACAGATTGAGGGGACCACGGGTGGTGTCGCCACCGATCACGTCGATGTCGAAGGCTTCGGCACAGGCAAAGAAGCCCTGGGCAAAGCGGGCGATCCAGGCCTCGTCGGCGGCCGGCAGGCAGGCGGCCAGCACCACCCAGCGGGGTGTGGCGCCCATGGCAGCCAGGTCGGAGACATTGACCGCGAGGGTCTTCCAGCCCAGGCCTTCGGGGTCGGTATCGGCAAAGAAATGGGTACCTGCCACCAGCATGTCGGTGGAAATGGCCAGCTGCATGCCGGGGCCTGGACGGATCAGGGCCGCGTCGTCGCCTACCGCCAGGTCGGTGTGGCGGGCAGGACGGGTGAAATGCCGGCGGATCAGGGCAAATTCGGAAGGCATGCGCGGGTCCGCCGAAAAACCAGGTCTGGACTCAGGCCTGGTGGCCGTTGCGGGCAGCGCGGCGCTGCTCGGTCCAGGCTTGTACTTCGTCCGGCCGTGTCTTGACCGCCAGCTTGTCGAGCACGCCGTTCACAAACTTGTGCCCGTCCGTGCCGCCATAGCCCTTGGCCAGCTCGATGGCCTCGTTGATGATGACCCGGTAAGGGGTTTCCGGCTGGTGAAGCAGCTCGAAGGTCCCCATCAGCAGGATCCCGCGCTCAATGGGGGAGAGCTCGTTCAGGGGACGGTCGATGAAGGCGGCAAAGCCTACCTGAAGTTCCGGGGCATGGCCGATGGTGCCCCGCAACAGGCCCAGGAAGAGATCCCGGTCGCATTTCTCGAAGCCACCGGCCTCGCCGGCCACACTCTCGATGGTGGTCAGCTGGGCCTGGCTGATGAGCCACTGGTAGATGCCCTGAAGAGCGAATTCACGGGCGCGGCGGCGGGGGGACTTGTGCTGGGTGCTCATGCCAGGGCCTTCAGGAGTCGGGCCATCTCGACGGCCGCCTGGGCGCAGTCGGCACCCTTCACCTGCATGCGGGCCAGGGCCTGATCGTCATCCTCGGTGGTGAGAATGCCGTTGGCGATGGGTACGCCGGTGTCCAGAGTGACGCGGGTGATGCCGGCGCCCTGTTCGTTGGAAACCAGCTCAAAGTGGTAGGTCTCGCCGCGGATGACCGCGCCGAGGGCGACCAGGGCGTCGAAGCGGCCGCTCTTCGCCATGGTCTGCAGGGTCAGGGGGGCTTCGAGGGCGCCGGGCACGGTGGCGAGAGTGATGTCTCCGGCACTGACGCCCAGATTCAGCAGCTCGGTGGTGCAGGAAGACAGCAGGCCTTCGCACACGTCCAGGTTGAAGCGGCACATGACGACACCGATCCGGAGGCCCTTGCCGTCCAGATTGGGTTCGATTTCGCGGATATTTTCGTAACGGGGCATGGGGTGTCCTGTAAGGGGGCGGGGGGCTCAGGCCTCGGAGGGGGCAACGTGACCCACCACGGTCAGGCCGAAGCCGGCCATGCTGGGAATCTTGCGCGGGCTGGCGAGGATCTTCATCTTGCCCACGTTGAGACCTGCCAGGATCTGGGCACCGATGCCAAATAGGCGGGGGTCCCATTTGACGGCAGGGCGGTGGGCGGCGGTGTCGCCGGACAACTGGGCCAGGAGGTCCTGGCCGCTCTGGGGGCGGTAGAGCAGCACGATCACGCCGTCGCCGTGCTCGGCGATGCGCTTCATGGACTCGTCCACCGAGAAGCTGTGGCGACCGCTGTTGGCGTCGAGGAAATCAAGCACGGAGACCGGCTCATGGACCCGCACCAGGGTCTCCACCTCGGGGTCGATGTAGCCATAGGCCATGGCCAGATGCACCTCGCCGGAGGTCTTGTCCTCGAAGGCGGAGAGGCGGAACGGGCCGTAGGGCGTTTCGACGGTCTTTTCGCTGACCTTCTCCACCAGCTTTTCGGTGCGGGCCCGGTACTCGATCAGGTCGCGGATTGCGCCGATCTTGAGGCCATGCTGCTGGCCGAACTCGATCAGCTCGGGCAGGCGGGACATGGTGCCGTCGTCGTTCATGATCTCGCAGATCACGGACGCAGGTTCGAGCCCCGCGATGCCGGCCAGGTCGCAGCCGGCCTCGGTGTGACCGGCGCGGATCAGCACGCCGCCGGGCTTGGCCATGATCGGAAAGATGTGTCCTGGCTGGACGATGTCGGTGGGCTTGGCGTGGCGGGCCACGGCGACCTGCACGGTGCGGGCCCGGTCGGCGGCCGAGATGCCGGTGGTCACCCCTTCGGCGGCTTCGATGGAGACGGTGAAGGCCGTGCTGAACTGGCTGCGGTTGTCCCGGGCCATGTGGTTGATGCCCAGCTGGCGGCAGCGCTCTTCGGTGAGGGTCAGGCAGATCAGGCCGCGGGCATGCTTGGCCATGAAGTTGATGGCTTCAGGGGTGATGTATTCGGCGGCAATGACGATGTCGCCTTCGTTTTCCCGGTCTTCCTCGTCCACGAGAATGACCATCTTGCCGGCCTTGATGTCGGCGATGATGTCCTGGATGGGAGCAAGTGCGCTCATGCGGGGGCTCCTTCGGTGGTGTCGCGCCAGGCCTGCATGCGTTCCACGTAGCGGGCGATCAGGTCGATTTCGAGGTTGACCTGGCTGCCGGCCTGGAGCCGCTTGAGGGTGGTGACCTGGACGGTATGGGGAATCAGGTTGATGGAGAAGTCGCGGCCCTCGACCCGATTGACGGTCAGGCTCACGCCATCCACGGTGATGGAACCCTTGCGGGCGATGTAGCCGGCCAGCGCAGCCGGGGCGCGGATGACCAGTTCGTGGCTCTCGCCCACCGGCGCGAACCTTACGACCTCGCCGATGCCATCCACGTGGCCGGTGACCAGGTGGCCACCCAGGCGGTCGGCCAGGCGCAGGGCCTTCTCGAGATTGACCTCGCCGGGCTCGGAGAGGCCGACGGTGCAGTTGAGGCTCTCCCGGGAGACATCGAACTGGACGGTGTTGCCGTCCATGGCGATGACGGTCAGGCACACGCCGTTGTTGGCAATGCTGTCGCCGATCTTCACATCGTCGAGTTCCAGGGTGCCCACGTCCACGGTGAGGCGGACCCCGTCTTCAAGTGGGGCGATGCTCTGGATGCGGCCGACGGCTGCAACGATTCCGGAAAACATGGGATGGGTGCTTCCTGAGGGGAAAACCCGATTTTAGGCGATTTCCGCCCGGCTCTGGCGCTTTGTGCGCGGATGGACAGGCAGGGCAGGGGGCGCAGGCCCCCGGGCGGGGGCCTGGTCGAGAGGGAGGAGGGCTTACAGGATCTCGGCGATGTGATCCCGTTCTTCCAGCGCCCGTTCGAAGGCGCAGATCTCCAGGCCCAGCGCATTGCGGGCCGACACCATGCCCACCGGTCGTCCGTTATCCACTACCGGTACGTGACGGAAGCCACCCTCGTACATCAGGTGCAGGGCGTGATCCAGGAGCTTGTCGGGGCTTGCGGTCTGAAGCTGGTGGGTCATCACGGCGGACAGGGGTGTGCCCTCCGGATCCAGCCCCCGGGCAACGACCCGGTTCAGCGCATCCCGCTCGGTAAACAGGCCACTGAGCAGGCCCTGGTCATCCACCACCAGGATCGCGCCGACGTTCTGCTCGGCCATGGCAATGGCGGCAGCCCGTACGGTGGTGGTGGCTGTGGCGGTGACCAGGGACTGGCCCTGGATCACCTCGCGAAGGGTTCGGTGCGGCATCGTTGTCTCCTTTGTACGTGTGTTGTGACGATGGGGCAGATGTGAAAAAGGGCGCTGACGCGCCCTTCATGGAATCAACCGGACCGGGTGGCGGACTGGGATTGGGTGCTGCCGGTCGGTTTGCTCATGTCCGGCTTGCCCTTCCGGGCACTCGTATCGCCGCAGGCCTGGGCGCCGGCAACGACGCCGAAGGCCAGGGTCAGCAGCAGGGCGATCTGACGAACCATGGAAAACTCCTGTGGGGTTCAAGAGCCTTCATCATGGAACGCTGCGGCCATCCATGCAAGGGGCAGCGCTGCCCGTTCCGGGCCCAGTTGCTCCGGACCCTTCGCCGCCCGCCCGGCCAGGGGTCAGAACAGTTCGACGGTGTTCTGGCTGCGTCCGGCGTTGAGGGCGTGCAGGACCTGGGCGAAGTGGGTGTCGAAGTCGCCGCCGCGGGCCAGGCAGACGAGGATGCGCTGAATGGCCGAGTCCATGGTGGCGCTGATGGCAGCTTCCTGGGTCTGGGTGGTGTTGAGCCAGGCGTAGCTCTTTTCGATGCTGTCCACCAGCTCCTGCAGCAGGAGCCGGGTGTCCATCAGCATGGTACGGTTTTTTTCGGCGAGGGAGCCCAGGGCGCTTTCCGCTTCGCTGAGGGCGATCTGCAGCAGTTCGGCGCGCTTGCGGCCTTCCTGGCGGGCGTCCACGTTTTCGACCAGGGCTTCGGTGGTTTCTGCCAGGATGGCCAGGCTGTCCCGCAGGATCCCGGCGCGTTCGGGCTCTTCGGTTTCGTCGGGCATGTTGGCGACGATGACCGACACCCGGTCGTAGTTCACCACCAGCCGCTGCTTGAACTGGAAGATCCGTCCCATTTCGCTGGCATGTTCGAGGATCGACCGCTCAAGGGGGGAGGGCTCGCCCCGGTCGGTGACCGCAGTGGCTCCCTCGGGGTGATGGATCAGTACGCTGCACTGCAGACCCAGGTCCTGGGTGGCCTTCAGTAATTGTTCGGCCACGCCCTGGTAGTCCTCACAGATCACGCTGCCGCGCATGAAGTTGAGCAGTACGCCGGTCTGGCTGGCGCTGGACAGGAAGCCCATGGCCATTTTTTCCAGGGCCTTCTTTTCTTCGGCGAGGGACAGCAGGGCCCGGTGGTGACGGATGGCAACGGCCACCTTGCGCAGGAACAGGCTGCGCTTGATGGGTTTGAGGATCAGGTCGTTGCCGCCCGCATCGAAGGCCTCCAGGTTTTCCTCGAAGCTTTGGGTGGCGGTGACGAACAGGATCGGAATGCTGGTGAACTGCCGCAGGCGGCGGCAGGTTTCAAAGCCGTTAAGGCCAGGCATGTGTACGTCGAGTACCACCAGGTCGGGCAGTTGTGCAGCGCACAGCTCAAGGGCCTCCTCCCCGGATTCGGCGGTCAGGACGTCGAACTGCTGGGCCAGTACCGCCCGGTGCAGTCCCCGGGTCACGGCGTCGTCATCCACGACCAGGATTCGCCCGGTGAGCTGAACGTCTTCTTCGGCAGCCCCGTGAGCGTTGTAGGCCATGAGTGAATCTCCTTGTCGGGTAGGGCTGTTGCTGATCGGACAGCCCGATGGCAAAGCCGGTGAGTCTGACCCAGAAAGGCGTCAATGGGTAGGGCTGCCGGGCCGGGTCTGCTCCGTTCAGCTCAGGGTGATGGTCTTGCGGGCTTCCTGTGTGGCGTTGGCTTCGTCGGTCCACAGCATGAGGAGCTCGCCGCTTTCCCGGGCCAGGAAGGTGAACTCGATGTAGGGGTTCTGGGCGATACCGATGCCGGGCTCCCAACGGAAGATCAGCTGGGGGCCAAGTCGGGCTTCAAAGCTGCGGACGATGTTGCGGGGGCGTGGGTTGCCGGCCGGGTCTACCCGCAGACCGCTTTCCATCAGGTGCTCGATCTGGGCGCGGACCCGCACCACCTCGCCTCGGGCGGGCTTGACGCTGGAGACCCAGACGCGCGGAGGTTTGACTGCCATGGCGTTCTCCTTACATGCCGCAGCCGCTGGCGGCCACGGTGATGGCCTGGCGGGCGGCCAGCACCCGCCCGTCGCTCAGGCGGGCGAGGGCATGGACGGTCTGACTCTGGCTCAGGCGCAGCCGGGCTGCCGCTTCGGCGGTGCCGGTGTAGGGGGTGAACTGGAAGCGGCAGGCCAGCGGCGAGGGGTTCTGCTCCGCCAGCAGGATGAGTTCCTTGCAGTACAGGGTGTCGCTGAGGGGCAGCGTTACCGTCACATGTACCGGCACGGCGCTGGGGTTGTCGGCCAGCACCGGCAGGTCGAGCTTGAGGCCGGTCTCCAGGGGTTTCGCCTTGCCGATGAAGTCGGCCATGGCTTTCCTGAACTCGGCAGGGTTGGGGGCCAGGCTGGCCGGTACGGCGGTCCTGGTCTGGGCCCGGGCCCTGGGCAGGGCCAGGGCCGTGCCCAGGGCCATGCTACACCTTACGAAATCACGTCGTTGCATGGGGGGTCCTGCGGTCAGAGGGCGAGGAAGTCGCTGAATTTATCCTTGATCCAGACGAAGTCTTCCTTCACCAGGTCGTTGGTGCGGACATCCTCGTCGATCTGGGTCTGGTGGACGTTGCCGGAGGCGGCATCCACTTCGTATTCGAACTTGACCGAGATGGCCTCCTGGGGGTCGGCATTGACCATCATGTAGCACAGGTTGTCCGGCAGGCGGGCAATGACCTCCTTGCCCGCGACGCGTTCGGCGATGTTCCGGGCGACGATCCGACCGATGTAGTTGGCCACATGGGCGCTCTTGGGATAGTGGCCGAACTGGCTGGAGATGTGCCCCATCAGGTCTCCCACAAAGTACACCCGGTCGTCGCTGCGGGCGTGGAAGAAGCGTGGGTCCATGTCGGCCCAGCCGGTGGGCTTGCCATCGGGCGTCTTGCCGATCAGGCCGGCCTGCCAGACCATCTCGGCGGCCTGGTGGGGGGGCATCAGGATGGCGTCGTCAAACTTGAATTCGCCGGCCAGGGTCTTGATGCGCTTGTTGAAGGGATCGACTTCCTGGACCCCGGCGTTGGGTATGTGGGTGATGATGTCCGGGTAAAGCTCGCGGAACGCGGTCTGGTAGCCCATGCTGATGGGCGCCACCTTGGGCTTGGGGTCGAGGATCAGGATCTTGCCGGGGATCTTGTTCTTCTTGATGTGCCAGGCGATCAGGCAGGCCCGCTCGTAGGGGGAGGGCGGGCAGCGGTGAGGCGGAGGCGGCAGTGTCATGACCAGGGTGCCGCCCTTGAAGTTCTTTACCTTCTGCTTGAGGGCCAGCATCTCGGCGTTGGGGATGTAGGCCGAGGGGTAGTGGTTGCGGGTGTGGTCGATGGCCTTCTGGTCGTTACCGAACCAGGCGTCGTAGGCGTTGCGGATGCCGCCGGAGAGGATCAGGAAGTCGTAGTCGATGAGGCCGTGGGCGGTGCGCACCAGGCGGCGCTCCCGCTCGAAGCCGATCACCTCGGTCTGCAGGCGGGTGTAGCCGTAGACGTTAGCCGGGTGCTGGGCGTCGTGATGGACGAAATCGGTGCTCACCACGTCGATCAGCCACTTGTTGCTCATGGGCCCGGACCAGAAGGTGGGATTGCGCTCGAGCAGAATCACTTCGGCGTTGGGGATGAGCTGACGCAGGTAACGGGCAGCGGTCATGCCACCCCATCCGCCGCCGCAGATGACCACTCGCGGGCCCTTGCCTTCGCGGGGCAGGATGCGGCTCTCGCGGGTGAGGATGGCCGGGCCAGCCATGGCCGCCAGGGGTGCGCCGGCCATGCCCAGGGCCATGGCGGGGGGGGTGAGCAGAAAGTCGCGACGGTTCATGAGGTGCCCTCCTGAGGGGAATGGGGGGGTTGGGCCTGCAGGCCCAGGTGGATTCCAAGGAGCATGCCGGCGCAGGCCGGCAGGCTGGAGAAAGCGAGGGTGGACAGGCCCGACAGGCCCTGCCCGATGCTGCAGCCTACGGCGAGGACGCCGCCCAGGCCCATGAGTGCGCCGCCGGCCAGGCTGGCGAGCAGGCGCCGGGGGGTATCGAAGCCTTCCAGGCGGAAGCGGCCGCTGGCCAGGGCCACGACACCGGCGCCAGCCAGGGTCCCGAGCACCACCGCTGGGCCGAGGCTGGCGTCGCGTCCCACGGCCAGTTGCAGGAACAGCAGGCTCTCGGCCAGGGGGCCGATGTAGCTGAGGGAGGTGAGCGGGGCCGGTTCGAAGGGGTCTACTTCCACGTGGGCGGTGATCCACCAGCCGGCTCCGGCCAGCAGGCCGATCACGAGTGCGCCCAGGGCCTGTCGCGGTGCCTGGCGCAGGAGATGGCCGCCGCCGAGGGCGTAGGCCAGCAGAAGCAGCAGGGGGAGGAGTGTGGCTGTCGCCAGGGCAGGCCCCGATGGGAGGCCGCTGGCCAGCAGCCAGGCGGGCAGGGTGCCGTGTTCCAGCTGGAGTGCTCCGACGCTCTGGAGTGCCTGGCGTAGGGGGGCGAGGGCCCCGGTGAGGGCGGCCTGGGCGGTGAGGGCCAGGCTCAGCAGGGTGATCAGGGCGCGCAGGTTGCCGCCACCCAGCAGCACCAGTGCCCGTGCGCCGCAGCAGCGGGAGAGGACCATGCCGAGACCGAACAGCAGCCCGCCCAGGGTCAGGGCCAGGGGGGAGAAATCCCTGCGGACCACCTGAGCTTGGCTGGGGTCGATCTGCTCCAGCAGAGCCAGGCCCTGGGTGGCGGCCAGGGCAGTGGCGAGGGCCAGGGCCCAGGCGCGCAGGGCGGGCGCGCCTTCCTGGCCGGCGCGGGCCTGGCGCAGGCCGCGCAGCAGGCAGAATTCACCGGCCCGGGCGGTGGCACCGAAGGCGGAACCCAGCAGCAGGCCGGCACCCAGCAGGGCGCTCATCCGGGCTGTCCCCAGATGTCGGCGGTCATGGCAGCGTACCAGCTGTCACCGTAGCGTGCTTCGGCAGCGCGGAAGTCCGGGCTGCCGTCGAGGGGGCTGACCCCGCCGGAGCCGGGCACCTCCACGATCCGGCCGGCTTCTGCCTGGTACACCCCGGCCACCGAAATACCGTAGCCGGGGCCAATCAGGCTGTAGCAGGTGTTGGCGTAGGCGGGCACCGGGGCTGCTTTGCCGGTAAGTTCTGCGACGATGGCTGCGGCGGCCACCTTGGCCTGGGTGTTGGCGGCAAAGGCGGACTTGGGCATGGGCGCAGCCAGGGTGGCGTCCCCCAGGGCGTAAATGCCAGCCACCTGGCGGGATTCGAAGCTTTCAGCCTTGACCGGTACCCAGCCGCTGGCGTCTACAATCCCGGCCCGCTCAGCGATGACCCCGGCTTTCTGGGGAGGAATCACGTTGAGCACGTCGGCCCGGTGTTTCTGGCCGAAGGCCGTCAGGACCTCTCGCTGGCCGGCGTCCACCCGGGTCACCTGGCCGTCGTCGGAGAGCCCGATCCATTCGATCATGTCGCCGTAGCGGGCCTTCCAGCCCTGCAGGAACAGGGCCTTTTTGGAGAAGTTGTCCTTGGCGTCAAGCAGCAGGATCTTGGCCCGGGGTTTGTGCCGGGAGAAGTAGTGGGCCACCATGGCCGCCCGTTCGTAGGGGCCGGGGGGGCAGCGGAAGGGATTGTCGGGGATGGTCATCACGAAGGTGCCGCCATCGCCCATGGCTTCCATCTGCCGGCGCAGCAGCTGGGTTTGCGGGCCAGCTTTCCAGGCATGGGGGGCCAGCGTGGCGGCGGCTTCGTCATAGCCTTCCAGGGCGTTCCAGCGCATGTCCACGCCAGGGGAGAGCACCAGGCGATCCCAGGCCAGGGACTGGCCGGTGGACAGGCGAACCGTCCGGCGGGCGCTGTCCACGTCGTCGGCCATGGCATGGATCACCTCCACGCCCGCGACGCGCAGCCCGTCGTAGCCGTGGCCAATGCTGTCCCAGCTGCGCAGGCCAGCCAGGTACAGGTTGGAGAAGGGGCAGGTGTGAAAGCGCTGTGCCGGCTCCACCAGGGTGACCTGAAGGTGCGGGGCGAGCCGTTTGAGGTAGCGGGCGGCGGTGGCGCCACCGAAGCCTCCACCCACGACGACGACCCGGCCAGCTGCACCATCCGCCCGCACGAGGGCTGGACAGCCCAGGGTCGCGCTGCCGGCGGCCAGGGCGCTGAGGAAGTGTCGGCGGGAAAATGGCGTCATGGCCGGTCTCCAGCCTGGGCAAACCAGCGGGCCAGGGCATCGATCTGGACCTCGTCATAGCCCTTCATCAGGCGCGTCATGACCGTGGTGCCGGCGGTGCTGCCGGCGCGGAAATCCTGCATGCGGGTCCGCAGCCGGGCTTCCGGTTGTCCGTGCAGGCCCGGAATGGCGGTGGTTGAGCGGCCGTTGGTGCCGTGGCAGTTGAAGCAGGTGCCGGCCAGCAGGGCCACGTCGTCGGGCTGCAGGGACGTAGCGCCGGCGGCGCCGGGCAGGAACAGCGCCAGGCGGGTGAGGAATGACAGCTGTCGAAGAAGAAAGGATGAGCGGGGCATTGGATCAGTGGATAAACACCCGGGTCCTGCGGGAGGGCAGACTGGAAAAGTCCTGACAGCGTTCTTGTGCTCGCGGCTGCGGAGCGAAGGGAGGATGCAGGCGTGTTGTTGAGTTCGCAGCAACCGGAACGGATTCTAGACGGGCGGGGAGGGGATGGCAAAGGGCCCACCCGCAAGGACTCGCTGCGCCCCCATCATTCCACGGCCCGGCTCTCACCGTGTTTCAGCAGCCAGATCCATTCCGGGGGTCGGGTCCGCCGGGCGAGGGCTGTGGCGAGATCCCGGGGGGGCTGGTCGAAGGCTTCCTGGGTCAGCTCGAAGGTGCCCCAGTGCACGCCAAAACCCCGCTTGGCATCCAGGTCCAGGAGGATTTGGACGGCATCGTCCGGGTTGATGTGCTGGGTGCGCATGAAATCCCGGGGTTCGTAGGCCCCTACGGGAATCATCACGAAGTCCATGGGGCCGTGGCGGCGGCGGATCTCCTTGAAGTCGCCCGAATAGCCGGTGTCCCCGGTGTAAAGAAAGCGCCAGGGGGTGCCCGCTCCTGTTGGCCATTCCACCAGAAAGCCGCCCCACAGGCTGGCGTTGGTGTCAAAGGGGGTGCGCTTGCTCCAGTGCTGGGCCGGGGTGAGGCGGACGGTCAGGGGGCCGGCGCTGCGGCTGTCCCACCAGTCGATTTCTTCAACCTGGCCGATGTTGCGCTCGTCGAACCAGGCCTTGACGCCCAGGGGGACGATCCAGCGGGGGTTTTGCAGGGCCGCCAACTGGGTGACGGTGGCTTCATCCAGATGATCGTAGTGGTTGTGCGAAATCAGTACCAGGTCGATGGGGGGCAGGTCGGCAGCCTTGAGAGGCGGCGCTACCCGGCGCCGGGCGGAGAGGGCGCTGCTGGGGCCGGCGAACTCTCCCAGTTGCGGGTCGATCAGGATGTTCTGACCGCCCACCTGGAGCAGGGCGCCCGAGTGGCCCAGCCAGGTAATGACCGGTGCGTCGTGGCGCCGGGCGATGAGGGCCGTGTCCACGGGGGTGGTCCAGTGGGCGGCGAAGGCCGGGTAGCCGCCTGCCGGTTCCCTGAGGGGCTGGAAGTCCCCCCGGGTCCGGCGCCACAGCCCCTCATACCACGGGGTACGGCTGGCCGCCGTGGCCTGTTCGTTGTTGGCAAAACCATCGGGGCGGTGGTGAGCCCGGTCCGGGTTGAAATAGGGGTTGGGACGGGCGCAGGCGGAGAGGGTCAGGAGCAGGAGCAGCGGCAGTCGTGTCATGGGCGGAAGGGGAAAGGTCGGGGTCAGGCCATGGACTTGGATGTGCGATGCCGCCGGGTGTTCCGCTGCACGGCTCCGGACCCTTGCAATTGGCCAGGGTTGCCGCCATCTTGGGCATGTTTTGGGCGGTCTGCCCTCCAGGGAGAACGCACTCCTCCCCGCACGTATTCACCAAGGAAAACCACCATGAATAGTCTGACTGCCCAACTGCAACGCCTTTTCGGTCGACCTGGCCAGGATCTGCCCGATCCGTGGCCGGAAGGGGGAGGGCTGGTGGAGCTGACCGGCCCGGATGACCGGGTGTGGACCCTGGTGCTTGAGGTGGCACCGGGGGCGGGCTGGCCGCCGGTAGCAGAAGTGTGGCAGGGTGTTCAGAGCGAACTCGAGCTGCCCGCGCCGGTGGTTTCCCTGGCGGGGGGGGCCGGTTTCCGGGTGTGGTTTGCCCTGGCGGACCCCTTGCCGAGGGCTCTGGCTCGGCGCTTTCTGGAGGCCCTGCGGCGACGTTATCTGCCTGATGTGGCTGAATCGCGGGTGAAATTGCTGCCGGAGTCCGTCGGACCCTGTCGTGTGCCATTGGCGCCGGCCCGGGAAGGGCAGCTGGAGCGCTGGACGGCCTTCATCGACCCCACCATGGGCAGCATGTTTGGGGACGGTGCCTGGCTTGAGATGGCACCCAATCCCGACAAGCAGGCGGATCTGCTGGCCGGGTTCCGGACCCTCCAGCCAGCAGAGTTTGCCCGCGCCATGCAGCTGCTGGAACCTGGAGGCGCGATGGTCTCGGCGCTGGCCGGGCCGGTAGCGACGGTGATGATGTCCGTCCCCGCGGTCTCCCAGTCCGAGGGGAGCACCCATTTCACTCTGGGGGTGGGAGGCGGATTCGCGGACCCGAAAAGCTTTTTGCTGGCGGTGATGAACGATCCATCCGCCAGTGCCGAATACCGGATCGACGCGGCCAAGGCCCTGCTGCCTTATTTCACCGCGTGAATCCGTGCTGGCCGGTGCGGCAACGGTTCCCGATGGTCCGGTTTGAGGGCCACTCCCATTGGCCTGGGCTGGCGATAAAGACAGAGTTGCCGGGTAAGGCGCATCCCGCTCCCCCCGAGGCGATGACGCATGCAAATAAAAGCCGGTTTCGTGACTTTTGTCGTTGACGGGCAAGGGTGGGCTTCTTACAGTGGAGCCGTGCACCTCCGACCAATCCGTTCAAGATGTTTGTCCGGTTGCACTATTCGCTACACTAGGGCGCGCAGCCCTTTCAGGTCCATGACATACGCAGGATTTGCATGTGCAGGCTTCTCTGGCAAGGTGTTCAGATTGAATTCGGTGAGTGAACAAGTCTCGTTGAAAAGCCCGGCATTCTGCATTCTGACAAGAAACTTTTTAAGAGGGGTTCCATTATGAAAAATCTTTCCAAAGCCGCTGTTGTCTCGATCCTGCTGGCAGGTCTCTCCATGCCCGTGCTGGCGCAGGTCAACACCAACACGACCATCCAGGAAGGGCAGGTCAATACCAACGCCACCAAGCAAAAAGGCCGCGACAACGATAACGTGACGGTCCAGCGCGGGGGTGACAACCTGAACCGGACTCGCCAGCGAGGGGAAATCAACACCAACGCGACGGGCCAGACGGGTGGTGGCTATAACGACAACGCAACCGATCAGGGTGCCCGGCGTCAGCGTTAATCAGCCATTGTCCTGATTTCTTGTGCAGGATCAGGAGTTTGCCGCCAAGCGCCAGCTCCTGATTCTTTTGTGGAGGACCTCCCGTGAAATACCAAGCACTTATTGTCACGTTGCTTTCCGTGTTGTCAGTGTCGGCAGCCAATGCCCAGGTGCCGCGCGACAACAGCAACCGCCCCTGCATTGAGGCTAACGTGCAAGCCGATCAAAGCAACACGGCTCGGGTGAACCAGAACTGCAAGGAAAACCTGAGTCGCACCATTCAGGCGGGTCAATCCAATACGGCAGAGACTTACCAGAAGGGGCAGCGCAACGACAACGCGGTTGAGCAAATGGGTTATGAAGGGCCAAAACGCCGCGCCCCTCCTCCCCATGGCCAGAGGTAAGTCAAAACGCGCTGCGCCATGGCGAGCCTGCCATTTATAGTGGATGATGATATTTATGCCGTCCAATCCTGTTTCGCACCGTCCTTCCGTAGTGCTGTTGCTCGGCCTGCTTGCGTTCAGCAGTGTGGGCTGTGCTGAGACCGCCATTTATCAGCAAGGCAGCTCCAGGACGGTGGTCCGCCAGACCGATGGAGACGCGCCGACACGGAGTACCGTCGAGCGCACCCCAACGAGTCAGAAAATCATCACCCGCACGGGTAAGAGCACCGACGTCACCATTCAGAGCAGCAGCCCGAAGGGTGCGCCCCCTGCAGGCCGGGATGTGAGTTCAAGACGGAGTCGAGCCACTGCCGCTCCCGACATGATGCAGGAAGACTGTGGGCCGCAGCCCGGGAAGAAGGCAGGGCCCGGTGCCACGAACCGTGAGTGCACCGATGTGGAGTACGACTCCGTGGATGACATGGAGGCTGCAGCCAGAAAACGTTTTCGCCCTGTGCCATCGGTCGACGACCTGGAAGAACGCGCAAAGCGCCGCATTCAGCGTTGATTACCCGGGTAGTGGCACGGTATTGAGTCAGGTTACAGGGCATCTCGAAGGTTCATGTTCCCGGCATGACTGATCAGGCAAGATCATCCCTGTTGATGCATCTCGGTGGCCTTGCTGCTGTCAGCCCTTCGAGATGTTCATCGCAGGAGTGGTGAAGGTGTCCTCTAAGATCAGGCTGCAACATGCAATTGCGATTGCCTCGGTGTGTTGTGTACCGGGGGCATGGGCGGACTCGGAAGTGAGTCTGAATGGCGGGGCGTTTCAGGCTGCGTCATCACCCGTGACCGTGTTTCAGGGTAATGCCAGCACCTTGCAGAATGCCGCAGCGGCTGTCGAGCGGGGCGCGCAGTCCGACTCCTGGATCGATCAGGCGGGCTATTACAACCGGGCTGCCTCGGTGCAGCTGGGCTCTGCCTCGGAACAGAACGTCAAATACAGCGATCTTTACCAGCAAGGTCGCTTCAATCGTGGACTGATCGCTCAGGTCGGGCAGACCGCGACCGATACCCAGAGCATCAATACCAAACAGACTGGCGATGGCGCGACCAATGCGCTGTTCACGTTCCAGACTTCCGCCAATCCTGCCGATTGGGATCGTGTCGATGCGGCCTGGGCCAGTCTTGATTTGGCCCAGGCAAAAACGGTAGCGCACAACTTTATCCATGCGCCGGAGCTCTCGCGTGGCCAGGTACGGATGGCCGAGGATGTGGCGATGCAGTTCATTTCCGGTCTGGCTCAGCAACAGGATATCGACCGCTTTGCCCCGCAGGGCACGGGAGCGGGGCCGGGTTTCGTCATGCTCAATTACGGCAAATCGCGCCGGGACGACGTGCTGGGTGCCTTGGGTTATCGACAGCACACGCGCGGGTTGACCGTGGGGGTGCGGTACGCACTGACGCCTCAGACCCGGCTGGGGGTGGCGCTGAATGTATCCGATGCTGATGCAGGCCTGCACCAGGACATGGGTTCGGTGGCGACCCGGGCTTATCAGCTTGCCGGTTTCGGGACTCATGCCCGTGGTCCATATCAACTGGACTGGATGCTGAGTTGGGGGCGTTTTGACTTCAATGCCCGGCGCTTTGCCGACGCGATGCGGGTGAGTTCCGATAACCAGGGCCAGGCTTATACCGGGCGCGTGCAGGGGAGTTACTTCCTGCAAGCCGAGCAGGTGCGCTGGGGGCCGTTCGTGTCGGTCACCTACACTCGAGCCACGAGTGATGCCTACAACGAGCAGGGCAACGTGCTGCTGGCTCAGCAGGTAACGAAGGAAGACCGTCGCCGCTTGCTGGGGTCACTGGGTGCCGCGTGGCATCTTGATGGCAAGCTTTCTTCCGGCAGGGCCTTGCGCTCGCATGTCAAGCTCGAGTGGGTTCATGACAAGGGGATTGACAGCCGGGATCATGTTTCGTCCCGTTTTGCCATGGAGCCGGATGTCCAGGTGGTGACCCCGCTGCGCGATTCAGCGCTGGAGCGATATGGAAGGATTTCTGCGGGCATGCAGCTGGCTGTGACGGCGCAGATCGATCTCGTGCTGGCAGGTCAGCACCAATTTGGCAGTCAGAGCTTCAGGCGGGATAACGCCTATCTGGGTTTGTCCTGGGTGTTTTGATTTGACCCCTGCAAACCTTCCCGATCTCCATGCCTGATCTTGCTCAGCGCCTGATCGACAAACTCCGGGCGGAGGGCTGGACGGTTGAGGTTGCGGGGGGTCTCCTGACGGCGAAAAAAACCACCATCAACAGTACATGGCTGTTTGGAAGCCGGCGTGTAGCACACCGGGTGTGCGTGCGCATCGATGCGCAGTCACACGCGGTGCGTGTTCAGGAGCTTGCCAAAGAGACTGTCGTCGGCATTCCGCCGCCAAGTTTCAGCGTCACTCGCAGTACGCAGACCGGATTGGTCTTTTCCGAAGCGCGCAGGGAGCGGGGATTCGGCGGTGGGGGAGACGCCAATTATGGCGAACTGCATGCCTGGCTGACGGAGGAGTGCACGCGTATCGGGTGGGTTTGCGAAACAACAATGGGCCAACCCTGAGATTCTGCGCCCTGCCACTTCTCGGGTCGAGCAGGCGGCGGGGCGTCAGTCCGGGCGGCAGGGCTGTCAGCCCAGTTTTTTCTTCAGCAACTCATTTACCTGGGCCGGGTTGGCCTTGCCCCTGGAGGCCTTCATGCACTGGCCGACGAGGGCGTTGAAGGCCTTTTCCTTGCCGGCCCGGTATTCATCCACCGATTTCTGGTTGGCGGCCAGGACCTCGTCGATGATCGCCTCGATGGCGCCCGTGTCGGTGACCTGCTTGAGGCCCTGGGCTTCGATGATAGCGTCCGCCGACTCCCCCTCCTTGTTCCACAGGGCCTCGAAAATCTTCTTGGCGATGGCGTTGGAAATGGTGTTGTCGGCGATGCGGGCCACCAGGCCGGCCAGTTGCGCGGCGCTCACCGGGCTGGTGCCGATGTCCAGCTCAGCCTTGTTGAGGCGCGCGGCGAGTTCGCCCATCACCCAGTTGGCGCAGGTCTTGGCATTGGCCACACCGGCAGCGGCGACGGCGTCCAGGTAGAACTGGGCGACTTCGCGGCTGGCGGTAAGGGTGGCAGCGTCGTAGGCCGACAGGCCGTGTTCGCTTTGGAAGCGGGCTGACAGGGCGCCAGGCAGTTCCGGCATCTCGCCCTTTACCCGCGCGATCCAGTCCGCGTCGATCACCAGCGGCAGCAGGTCGGGATCGGGGAAGTAACGATAGTCGTGGGCGTCTTCCTTGCTGCGCATGGCGCGGGTTTCGCCGCTGTCCGGATCGAACAGTACGGTAGCCTGCTGGACCGTGCCGCCGTCTTCGATCAGCTCGATCTGCCACTGAGCCTCGTAGTCGATGGCCTGCTGCAGGAAGCGGAAGCTGTTGAGGTTCTTGATCTCGCGGCGGGTGCCGAACCCGGTCTGACCGCGGGGGCGCACGGAGACGTTGGCGTCACAGCGGAAGGAGCCCTCCTGCATGTTGCCGTCGCAGATGTCGATCCAGCGGACCAGGGCGTGCAGGGCCTTGGCATAAGCCACAGCTTCGCTTGATGAGCGCATCTCGGGTTCGGAGACGATTTCCAGGAGTGGCGTGCCGGCCCGGTTGAGGTCGATCCCAGTCATCCCGTGGAAGTCTTCGTGCAGGCTCTTTCCGGCATCTTCTTCCAGGTGGGCGCGGGTCAGGTTGACCACCTTTTCATAATGGCCACCCTTGCCGTCCGGCACCATCAGGGTGATCTGGCCACCCACCACCACAGGCAGTTCGTACTGGCTGATCTGGTAGCCCTTGGGGAGATCCGGGTAGAAATAGTTCTTGCGGGCGAAGACACTCTTCGGTGCCACTGCGGCGCCGATGGCCAGGCCGAAGCGGATGGCCCGCTCGACCGCACCCCGGTTGAGTACCGGCAGTACGCCGGGCAGGGCGATGTCCACGGCGCAGGCCTGGGCGTTGGGCTCGGCTCCGAAGGCGGTGCTGGCACCGGAGAAGATCTTGGATCGCGTGTTGAGCTGGGTATGCACTTCCAGCCCGATGACGACTTCCCAGTCGGTTCTGCTCATGTTTGCTCTCTAATGTGCGTGTTCAGTCGCATTTGCCCGTGGGCTTGTCGATCAGCAGGGGCCACACGTAATCGTGGGCGCTGGAGGGGGAGCACAGGTGATGACAGCCGGCAAAGGCCACAGTGATCTGTTCGCCCTGCTCCCACATGCGGACCCTGCAGTCGCGCTTGCCCTTGAGCTCGATGGAGGGCAGGGCCTGAGTCTGCTCGAACTGGGCCAGATCGTAGCGGCAGGAGCCGCGCCTGGGCATCACAAGTTCGATGTTCATGGCCTTGACCTTGGAGTTCTCCACATCCACCCGCGCCTTGCCGAAGTTGCCGGTCTCGTCCCTGAAACTGCACTGGGTGGCCACGGTGAAGGTGCGCAGGGGCATGGGCTTGAGCCGGCGCGTGCTTTCCGGAAAGCCGCTGGCGGCGGCCGGGCTGGCGACCTGGGGCGCTCCGGCCGGCGGTGCCGGCTGACGGGCATGCTCGGTGGTGGAGCAGCCGGCCAGCAGGACCAGGGCTGTGACCAGGGGCAGGGCTGTGCGCAGGAGGGTCATGGCTACCTCAGAAACCGGCAGGTACCCGTGCATGCCAGTCGGTGACCTGCTGGAACTGGTGGGCCGCGTTGAGCAGGCGGGCCTCTCCGAAGTAATTTCCAATCAGCTGCAGGCCCACTGGCAGATCACCGCTGCCGAAGCCGGCGGGGTGAGACAGGGCGGGCAGGCCCGCCAGGTTGACAGCGATGGTGTAGATGTCGGAAAGATACATCTGAACCGGGTCGCCGCTCTTCTCGCCGATGCCGAAAGCCACGCTGGGGCTCACTGGGCTGGCGATCACGTCGCACTTCTGGAAGGCCGCCTGGAAATCGTTGGCGATCAGGCGGCGGAGCTTCTGGGCCTTGATGTAGTAGGCGTCGTAGTAGCCGTGAGAGAGCACGTAGGTGCCTACCAGGATGCGGCGCTTGACTTCGTCACCGAAGCCCTGGGCCCGGCTCTTGCAGTACATGTCGTTGAGATCGCTGTAGTCTGCAGCCCGGTGACCATAGCGCACGCCGTCGAAGCGGCTCAGGTTGGAGCTGGCCTCTGCCGGGGCGATCACGTAATAGGCGGGGATCGCCAGGCGGGCGTTGGGCAGGCTCACTTCCACGGTGGTGGCGCCCAGCTTGCGGTATTCGGCGATGGCCGCATCCACGGCGGCGCGCACGTCATCGGACATGCCTGCGGCGAAGAATTCCGTGGGCAGGCCCACGCGCAGCCCGGCCAGGGGCTTGTCGAGGGCTGCGCTGTAATCCTCGGTATCGCGCTCGAGGCTGGTGGAGTCGCGGGGGTCGTGGCCGCTCATGGCCGACAGCAGCAGGGCGCAGTCCTCGGCGCTGTAGCCGAAGGCGCCGCCCTGGTCCAGGGAGGAAGCGTAGGCGATCATGCCGTAGCGGGACACGGTGCCGTAGGTCGGTTTAATGCCGGTGATGCCGCACAGGGAGGCGGGTTGCCGGATGGATCCGCCCGTGTCGGTGCCGGTGGCGATGGGTACCAGGCGTGCCGCGACGGCCGCCGCCGAGCCGCCGGAGGATCCGCCGGGTACGGTGTCGGTGTGCCACGGGTTGCGGGTCGGCCCGAAGTGGGAGTTTTCGTTGGAGGAGCCCATGGCGAACTCGTCCATGTTGGTCTTGCCGACCATTACTGCGCCGGCCTGTCTGAGCAGGGTGACCACGTGGGCGTCGTAGGGGCTGACGAAGTTGGCGAGCATTTTCGAGCCGCAGGTAGTCCGCACGCCTTCGGTGCAGAACACGTCCTTGTGGGCCAGGGGAATGCCGGTGAGCGGGCCAGCGGTGCCGGCGGCGATGCGTTGGTCGGCGGCGCGGGCCGCGGTCAGGGCGCCTTCCCGATCCACCGTGACGAAGGCGTTGACCTTCGGATTGCGGGCCTCGATGCGGGCCAGGCTTTCGGTGGCGAGTTCGACGGCGGAGACCTTCCGGTCACGGAGGGCCGCGGCGATGTCCTTGAGGCTGGAGTCGATCATGTGCGTGCGTTTGAGTGCGGTGCAGGCGCCGGTCGGGCTGGCGCCGGGAGTGTGCGGGAGCGGCTTATTCGATGACCTTGGGAACCAGGTAGAGGCCCGCTTCGGTCTGGGGGGCAACGTTCTGGAAGGTATTGCGGCGGTTGCTCTCGGTGACGGCATCCTCGCGCAGACGCTGGGCCAGCTCCTGAGGATGGCTCATGGGCTCGACCCCGTCGGTGTTCACGGCCTGCATTTCCTCGATGAGGCCGAAAATTCCGTTCAGTTTGGACTGGGTGGCTTCGGCCTCGCCGTCGGCGAGTTCGATCCGGGCGAGCTTGGCGATGTGGCGCACTTCGTCGAGGGAGAGGGACATGGCTTTTTACAAAGTTGCTTAAACGACAAAGGTTTGTAGGTTATCATAAGCGATTCTGTTGCCCCAATTCCCACCTTCTTTTCAACGGTTTTTCCGGGATTTTTCTCCGATGTTTGGTTCCTTGCGCTCCTATTTTTCGAACGATCTCGCGATCGATCTCGGCACCGCCAACACCCTGATCTACGTTCGCGGCAAGGGAATCGTCCTCGACGAACCGTCTGTTGTTGCCATCCGCACCGAAGGTGGTCCCAATGCCAAGAAAACCATCCTCTCGGTCGGGATGTCCGCCAAGCAGATGCTGGGCAAGACTCCCGGCAACATCACTGCCATCCGTCCCATGAAGGACGGGGTGATTGCCGACTTCACGGTCACCGAGCAGATGCTCAAGCAGTTCATCAAGAAGGTGCATGACACCCGCCTGTTTTCACCCAGTCCGCGCATCATTATCTGCGTGCCCTGTGGTTCGACCCAGGTGGAGCGCCGGGCGATCCGCGAATCTGCGCTCGGTGCCGGTGCCAGCAATGTCTACCTGATTGAAGAGCCGATGGCGGCGGCCATCGGCGCCGGCATGCCGGTGGCCGACGCCACCGGCTCCATGGTCGTCGATATTGGTGGCGGCACCACCGAGGTGGGGGTGATCTCCCTGGGCGGCATGGTGTATGCCGGTTCCATCCGCGTGGGTGGGGACAAGTTCGACGAATCCATCGTCAATTACATCCGTCGCAACTACGGCATGCTGATCGGCGAAACCACCGCCGAAGCCATCAAGAAGGGTATCGGTTCGGCCTTTCCGGGTTCCGAAGTGCAGGAAATGGAAGTCAAGGGCCGTAATCTGGCGGAGGGTATCCCGCGGGCGTTCACCATTTCCTCCAACGAGATCCTCGAGGCTCTGACCGAACCCCTCAATCAGATCGTTTCTGCGGTCAAGATTGGTCTGGAGCAGACCCCCCCCGAGCTGGGCGCCGACATTGCCGAGCGGGGCATGGTCCTGACCGGCGGCGGTGCGCTGCTGCGTGATCTGGACCGGCTCCTCATGGAAGAGACCGGTCTGCCGGTCATCGTTGCCGAAGACCCGCTCACCTGCGTTGTACGTGGTTCCGGGATGGCCCTTGAAAAGATGGATCAGCTCGGCTCCATCTTCACCAGCGAATAAAGATCCGGTCGAGCGGCCCGGTGCCGGCGGTGAGCGTCCTGTGCGTCTCGGTCCGACGGCACCCTCTACCCGGGCTCTGTCCGGGTGTTGCTGTTGGTCAGACGAGCTGAGCGAAACGCCCGATGGTCGGTCATTCACCTCCCCCCTTCTTCAAGCGTGGCCCGGCGCCACGAGTGAAGCTCGCCTTTTTTCTGGTGCTGTCCCTGAGCATCCTGATCAGCGATATCAATCTGCGCTATCTGGAAGCCTTTCGCCAGGGCTTGTCAGTGCTGGCTTATCCCTTGCAGATGGCAGCGGCCACACCAGCGGATTTCGTCCGTAATGCCTCCAACTACTTTGCCTCCCTGGTCCGCTTGCAGATCGAGAACAAGGATCTCAAGGCGATGCAGTTGGAAGGTGCGGAACGCATGTTGCGGCTGGAGCAGGTGGAGCAGGAGAATGCCCGCCTGCGTGCCCTGCTGGAATCCCGGCCGCGCCAGCAGGTCAGGTCCATCGTGGCCGAGATCATGTACACCGCGAAGGATCCTTTCTCCCGCAAGGTGGTCCTCGACAAGGGCGCCCAGGCCGGCATCGAGCCGGGGCAGGCGGTGGTGGATGATGCCGGTGTGATCGGCCAGATCACCCGGGTCTTCCCCATGCAGTCAGAGCTGACCCTGCTGACCGACAAGGACCAGGCGATTCCGGTGCTGCTGGTCCGCAGCGGCCTCCGGGCGGTGCTGTTCGGGTCGGGAGACGGCCTGATGGAGTTGCGCTACCTGGCCGCGAACGCCGATGTGCAGCCTGGCGACAAGGTGGTCACGTCCGGTCTTGATGGCCTTTTCCTGCCCGGTTTGCCGGTGGCGACGGTGGCCCGGGTGGAACGTGATCAGGCCCAGACCTTTGCCCGCATTCCCTGCCTGCCGGCTGCCGGGGTGGAGAGTTTTACCCACGTTCTGGTGCTGGGTAACCGTGAAGCTCTGCCGCCCCGGCCACCGGAGCCGGTCGTCATCAACAAGGGCAAGGGGCGCAAGGCCCGGGCCGCGAAGGAGTAGGCCATGCAGCCGACCAACCGTTCGAGCCGCATCCTGCTGCCGGTCAAGATGTGGTTCGTGTACCTGACCCTCTTCGCTGCCCTGTTCCTCAATTACATTCCCACGGGGCATCTGCCGGCGGTGCCCGATTTCGTGGCCCTCGTGCTGGCTTTCTGGTGTGTCCGGGAGCCCCTCAAGATCGGCATCGGGGCGGGTTTTGTCTTTGGTCTGATGACCGATATCGGGGTAGGGGCCGCGTTGGGTCAGCATGCCTTTGCCTACGTGCTGCTGGCTTATGCGGCTAACGAACTGTCCCGGCGGGTGTTGTGGTTCACTCCGGTGGAGCAGGCGCTGCACGTGCTGCCCCTGCTGTTCCTGTCCCAGGCGATGATGGTGGTTGTCCGTTTGCTGGCGGGGGCCGAGTTCCCCGGCTGGTGGATGTTCTTTGGCAGTTTCGTTGCTGCCTTGCTGTGGATTCCCCTCCATTACGTGCTGCTGTTGCCCCAGCACCGGCCGGTGGATCGGGATGAGAACAGGCCGATCTAGTCCATGACTGCCGTCCGTACCCCTGAACAGGATCTGGCCCGCTTTCGTGCCCGGCTGGCGGTGGCCGGGGTGGTGGTGTTCGTCTGTTTCGGGCTGTTGGTGGCGCGTTTTTTTTACCTTCAGGTCGTGCGCTACGATTACTACTCCACCCGGGCCGAGGATAACCGTATCTCCCTGGTGCCCATCGTGCCCAACCGGGGCTTGATCACGGACCGCAATGGTACGGTACTGGCCCGCAACTACTCGGCCTATACCCTGGAGATCACCCCGTCCAAGGTGGCTGACCTGGATGCGACGATTGAGGCACTGTCGCAGCTGGTGGATATCCAGCCCAAGGACCGGCGACGCCTGAAGAAATTGATGGATGAGTCCAAAAGTTTCGAATCCCTGCCCATCCGCAACCGTCTGTCGGACGAGGAGGTGGCTCGTTTCATCGCCCAGCGTTATCGTTTTCCGGGGGTCGAGCTCAAGGCCCGACTGTTCCGCGATTATCCGATGGGCAGCTTTGCCTCCCATGTGATCGGTTATATCGGGCGGATCAACGACAAGGATCTGGCTCGTATCGAGGAAAGCGACGAGGCGGCCAACTATCGGGGGACGGACCATATCGGCAAATCCGGTCTGGAAAAAAGCTACGAGACAGCCCTCCACGGGCTTACCGGCTTCGAGGAGGTCGAGGTGGACTCGGGCGGCCGGGCGGTCCGCCTGCTGCGTCGAACGCCGGCGGTACCCGGCAATAACGTGGTGCTGACTCTGGATCTGAAGCTTCAGGAAATTGTCGAGAAGGCCTTTGGCAACCGGCGTGGGGCCCTGGTGGCGATCGAACCTGCCACCGGGGGCGTACTGGCGATGGTGTCCACGCCCACCTTTGACCCCAACCTGTTCGTGGATGGGATTGCACCTCCCGACTGGGATCAGCTCAATACCAACCCCGACAAGCCGCTCCTTAACCGGGCGATTTACAGTGCTTATCCGCCGGGCTCCACCTTCAAGCCGTTCATGGCTCTGGGTGCGCTCACCACCGGTAAGCGGACGCCCGGTTACGTGATGGGGGATCCGGGCTATTTCAATTACGGGGGCCACCGTTTCATGGATGACAAGGTGGGCGGACACGGGAGCGTGGACATCTACAAGTCCATCGTCGTGTCCTGCAACACCTTCTATTACGTGCTGGCCAACGACATGGGGATCGATGCCATCGCCAACTTCCTGCGCCCCTTTGGCTTTGGCCAGCGTTCCGGCATCGATCTGCCTGGTGAGGCGACGGGCGTGCTGCCCTCGCCGGAGTGGAAGAAGCAGCGTTTCAAGCGGCCTGAGCAGCAGAAGTGGTTTGGCGGCGAGACCATCTCCGTGGGCATTGGTCAGGGGTACAACGCCTACACCCCGCTGCAGGTAGCCTCGGCGCTGGGGGCTCTGGTCAATGATGGTGTGCTGTATCGTCCCCACCTGGCCCGCTACGTGGTGGATGCCAAAACGGGCGCGAGGCGCACCATCGAGCCTCAGCCCTTGCGGACTATTCCCCTCAAGCAGGCTCACATTGACCTCATCAAGCGGGCCATGGTGGGGGTGAACAAGGCGGGTACGGGGGCGCGGGCCTTTGCCGGGGCACCCTATGAGGTGGGCGGCAAGACGGGTACGGCCCAGGTCTTCTCCCTCAAGGGAGCCAAGTACGTTGAGGGCCGGCTGGCGGAGCGTTTGCGGGATCATTCCTGGTTCATCGCTTTCGCACCCGCCGACAAGCCGAAGATAGCCCTGGCCGTGCTGGTGGAAAACGGTGGTTTCGGCGCCCAGTCCGCAGCGCCGATTGCCCGTCAGGCCCTGGATTATTATCTCCTCGGGAAGGTGCCTGCCGGCATTGCGCCGGAGGATCCGGCCGGGGTCGAGTCTGCCGACGATGAGGAGCATGCGCATTGAGCCCCCGTCTCGATCCCCGCACCTGGCTGCGCTACCTGCTTGCGCCGATGGATGGCCCCCTGCTGCTGCTGATGCTGGCCCTCGCAGGCTATGCGGGCATCGTGATGGTCAGCGCGTCGCCCGAGCGTCTGCCGTTGGTGGCGGTAAACACCTCCATTGCCTTTACCTCCATGTGGATCGCGGCCAAGATTCCGCCCCAGCGAATGATGAGCATTGCCTTGCCGCTGTATGGCCTTGGGCTGCTGCTGCTGGTGGCGGTCGCCTTGTTTGGCGAGATTTCCAAGGGTGCCCAGCGCTGGCTGCATATCGGGGTGACCCGCATCCAGCCCTCCGAACTGATGAAAATCGCCATGCCTCTGACCCTGGCCTGGTACTTCCAGACCCGGGAGGGGATGATCCGCGGTCGTGATTTCCTGATTGCCGGTGCCTTGCTGGCCGTGCCGGTGCTGATGATCGCCAAGCAGCCGGACCTGGGGACTTCCATCCTGGTCGCGGCATCCGGTTTCTTCGTGCTGTTTTTTGCTGGCTTGAGCTGGAAGCTGATCCTGCCGGTAGCGATCGTCGGTGTTGTCGGTATCGGCTCCATCGTGGCCACCGGCGACATCATTTGCAAGCCAGGGGTTGAATGGCCGGGCCTGCGGGAATATCAGAAACATCGGGTGTGCACCCTGCTGGATCCCACCTCCGATCCCCTTGGCAAGGGCTTTCACATCATCCAGTCCACCATAGCCATCGGCTCCGGGGGGATGACCGGCAAGGGCTGGGGGGCCGGCACCCAGACCCATCTGGACTTCCTGCCCGAGCGCCACACCGACTTCATCTTCGCGGTGATGACTGAGGAATTTGGGCTGGCGGGCGCCCTGCTTGTTGTAGTACTCTACATCCTATTGATTTTACGCGGCCTTTTTATTGCCGCAGGTGCCCCGACCCTGTTCTCGCGCCTTCTGGCAGGCGCCCTGACGCTGATCTTCTTTACTTATGCGTTTGTGAACATGGGGATGGTGAGCGGAATTCTCCCCGTTGTCGGGGTTCCGCTGCCCTTTGTCAGTTACGGTGGCACTGCTCTCGTTACCCTGTGTCTGGGGGTTGGAATGCTCATGAGCATCCAGCGCCACCGGCGCCGGGTAGGAACCTGAACCTGCGCGCGCTTGCCGCGCGCGCCCGAGCAGGAAAGCATATGCCCCCTGTAGCGACCCTTCGTCGCGCGGCCTTTCGGCTGGCGCCCCTGTGTAGTGCCCTCCTGCTGGCGGCCTGTGCCAGTACGCCGCCGGTATCCCTTGCAGAGGCTGCTGACGGCCAGCTTCTGCCGTTCGCCCGGACGGGTCTCCGGTCGGCGGATCCGGCGCGGGTCCTGGCCAGTCCGTTCCGCTTCGACCGCCAGGACGAGGACGCTGCCGATGCCAGTGATCTCCTGGAGGCTCCCCGCTATGAAAAGGAAGACTACTCCCTCGGGAGTGGTGTGGCCCTGGGCAATAGCGGCAGCAGCTTCCGGGAAAAGGGCGCGGCCAGCTGGTATGGCAAGGCTTTTCACGGCAAGCGCACCTCCAGCGGTGAAGGCTTCGACATGTACGCCATGACCGCAGCCCATCCGACACTGCCCATTCCCAGTTACGTCCGGGTCACCAACCTGGCTAATGGGCGTTCTGCGGTGGTGCGCATCAATGACCGGGGCCCCTTCCATCCGGGCCGGATTATTGATCTCTCCTATGCAGCGGCCCACAAACTGGGCTACGCGGAAAAGGGACACGCTCAGGTGGAACTGGCCCTGATCCTGCCTGAAGGTGTTTCCGTGGTGGAGGGGCGCAAGGTGCCGCCCGTGCGTCGTGCGCGCTCCACTCCCCCGGTGGCTCTGGCTCAGGTGCCCGCCCGTACGATGCCGCCGGCTCAGGCCACACCGGCTGCGCCGGTCGTGCTTGCTACCACCACCCCGCCGGCCCCCGCAGAGACACGCCGTGCGCTAGCGCCCCTCGCTGGTGCAGCCGGGAACGGTGGAGCGCTTGTGTCGGCGGTTCCATCGCTGCCCCGTGCCGAGCACCAGGTCTTCCTGCAATTGGGTACCTTTGGGTCGCTGGGTAACGCCGAGACCTTCAAGAGTTTTGTTGAGCATGAACTCAAGGGTCTGCAGGAGTCCATCTCGGTTCTGGCGGCCGACGGCAAGTACCGCCTCCACCTGGGACCTTTCCCCTCGGTTCCGGATGCCAGATCCTTTGCGGAGCGGATTGCGGTCACGCTCAAGCTCAGACCGGCGCTCATCCAGCGCTGACTGGCGGCGGGCGGCTGCCCCGCTGCGCCATGGCGGCGCACGGGGAGCCCCCTTCATCAGGCGGGGGTTACGGCGGCGTGCAGCCGGCGGGTGTCCAGACCTTGACCCACACGCCGTTGATCACGACGTAGGTATAGCCCGTGCACGGTACGCCTGTTTCTCGGGTGCTCTGGCGGGTCTGGGCGCCTTCCTGCTGTTCCGGGCAGGGGGGAAGGCTGTGGGCCTTGTTGCCGCCGATGACACAGCCGCCGGTGGTTTTTCCCGAGCTGTCGAGGGTGATGAGTTCGCCGTTCTTGCCGAGGATGAGGGCACCGGCAATGTCGGACGGTGCCAGTTGCCCTTTGGTGTGACTGGAAAGACTCCCGGCCTGGGCCGGCAGCGCGGAGGCCAGCAGGATCAGCAAGGTGGCGGCAGGCAGTAGTTTCACTTGGGGCTCCTGGATAAACGGTGTTAGAAACGCAGGGATGCCTGGAGCAGTACTGTCCGCCGCGGGTAGAACAGGGGGGGGCGGGGGTCTCCAGCGCGGTCGGCATTATGCATGACGACTTGCTGGTCGAACAGGTTGTAGATGCCCAGGGTGGCACTGAGATGCTTGCCTGACAGGGGGCGTGAAGCGCGCAGGTTGGTGACCGTGAAGGTTGAACGGGCGCTGGCTTCGGTGGTGAAGGGGCCGGTCATGGGATCGGAGCTCTGGGAGGTCTGCTTGCCGTTCTGGCGTACAACCCAGTGCTCCAGGAGCGTATCCACGCTGCCCAGCCTGCTCCACAGCCGCAGGGGCAGCAGATCGGTGCGCAGGGTATGGGGATTGTTCGAGAGAACTTCCGAACCTTCATAACGGAAGGTTTCCCGGCGCCACTCGGCGCTCAGGGCAAAACGATCTCCTACGGGAATGGAGATATGAGCCCGGTGCAGGCTTTCATGCCAGGGGGCCAGCTGAGGACCCAGGAGGGAGGACAGCCTGCGCTCCGAGAGTTCCAGGCCGGCACGGATACCGCCAGCGAAGCGCTGATCCACGGCCACGGCAGCCCGGCGCCAGCGGCTGCCGGCCATATCGTCAAAGACCTGATTGAACCCGGCAAACTGGGTGGGCGCCAGGCTTTCCCGGTCGAACTTCGAACCGGAGGTGCCCTGGAAGAAAGCGCCCCGGAGTGTCGTCCCTTCCCTGGGGGTGGCCACGATGCCCAGTTTGCTGTTGATCCGTTCGCTGTGGGTGCTTTCGGGGAGTGCCAGCCGTGCGTATTCGGCTCCCCCATGCAGGGTGAGGGCCGGATGGATGCGCCATTGACCGTAGCTGAACACGCTGTCCCGGTCGGATGTGGTGTGGACCGAGGGCTGCGCGAATCCACTGGCGGTCGCGCTTCCGTCGTAGGTCATCCGGAAAACCGAGCCTCCCAAGGCCAGGGCGTGACCTGGGGTGTTGCGGGAGTAGGCGAGGGACAGCCCCCGGGTGCGGATGTCCCCAGCGCTGTCCAGTGCGAGGTCGGTGATGAGCAGGTCCTGGTCTCTGGTGCGAACGCGCTGGGTGTTGGCCTCCAGCACCAGATCCTCGCTGGCACTGAGGGTATGCCGCAGGGCAATCCGTCCCAGGTCGTTCAGGACATTCTGGAGGGTTTTCAACGGGCCGCTCTCGAAGAGGCCCTGGCTGGTACTCCCCCCGCTTCTTTCCGTATGGCGGTACTCCGCCAGCAGCAGGGTGGCAGGCGTCAGGGCCAGCCTCAGGTCGGCGCGGCTGCCTGCCACCCGGGTTTCTGCCATGCGCGCGTTGATGCTGGCGTTCTGGTAATCAAAGGTCCCAAACGAGACTTGCCCCCGTTCCCAGGCATGGGAGGCCAGCAGGCTGCCGGCGCGGGTATCGTTGTTGCCGGCGCCCAGGGTCGCCGCCAGCCGGGTCGGTTTGCGGTCGAAGAGCGCGGTGGCTTCCTCGGGAGTGACGGCGCGGGGCCCATCGAAGAGGGGCAGGGGCGACATCACGAACTGGGGGGCGAGGGGCCACGCGCCGATGGGCTGACGCAGGTTGGCCTGGAGGAGCTCGGAGAGGCGGGCGCCCTCGAAGCGGGGGGTGTCGGCGTACGCGTCCGCCAGCAGGCGATGGGTTGCCGGACTCTGGGGGTCGTCCTGAAGGGCCTGCAGGGCGATGATCTCGCTGGCTCCGACGAAACCCACCTGCTGATAGGCTGCGCCCAGGCTGGCACTGCGCGCGGCACGGTCCTGGTCGATGAGTACGCTCGGACGGATCACGGCGCGGTTGTCGTTGCGGGCAAGGGCCTCGTCCGCGTTGCGGATGGCGGCCAGGGGCTCTCCTTCCCGGAGCTGGCGGAAGGCTTCAAAGTACCAGGGCGTGGGAGAGGCCGGGTCCAGACGGCGGGCCAGGTCGAACTGATCGCCCGCGACCTTGCTCCGGTCTTCCTCCAGATAGGCGCGGCCCAGGTAGCTGCGCAGCTCGGCATTGGAGGGGTCGAGAAGACCGGCAATCTCCACTTCCCGGCGCCCGGCGGCGGTCTGGCCTTGACGCATGAGGGCAAGACCCAGGCCAAAGCGGGCCAGGGGGTCCGCATCCGATTCGCTGATGATCTGCTGGAAATCTTCCGTGGCGCCTGCGCTTTCTCCTTGCATCAGCCGTGCAAAGGCGGCCAGGCTGCGGGCCCGGGGTGTCTCCGGAGCCAGCAGGAGGGCCTTCCGGGCGGATGCCGCGCCGGCAGCCGCGTCTGCCGTGGCCAGTTCCAGTTCGGCCCGGCGGGCCCACGCCAGGGCGTTGTCGTCCGCCAGGCGAGTTGCTTCCCGGGCGCTCTCCAGGGCCGC